>NZ_CBDRIY010000029.1:0-78560 GCF_965344335.1 Nocardiopsis eucommiae | reverse complement strand
CTCTCTAGGCCGGAGGACCCGTCCCGGCACCGAGTGATTCCGAGACGAACTCGTGGAAGGAGCGGGGCGCCCTGCCGGTGACGTCCTCCACCACCGTGGTCGTGCGGTCCTCCGCTCCGGCGGCGATCCGCTCGTCCATGGCGGCCAGCAGGTCCGCGAACCGCTCGGGCAGCCCGTACCCCTGATGGTGCCGGGACAGCTCGGCCACGCTGACACGGCGGTGCCGAACCGGACGTCCGGTGGCCTCGGCCAGCGTGGCGGCGACCTCGTCGAAGCTCAACGGTCGCGGCCCGGTCAGCACCAGGTCCGCCCCGGCCGGAACCTCCCCCGTGAGCGCACGCGCCGCGACGGCCGCGATGTCACCGGGGTCGATGAAGGGGGTCCTGCCCTGCCCTGTCGCGCTGACGATCTCACCGTCCCGCCGGTGTGAGTCGGCGTGCGGGTGATCGCCGGTGAAGTTGCTGGAGAACCAGGTGGGACGCAGAACCACGGGGTGGGGGACGAAGGAGCCCAGGCGAGCTCCGAGCGCGCCCAGACCCGGGGCTCCGATCGGCACCGCGGACGAGCCGAGCAGGACCACCCGCTCCACCCCCTCGGCGCGGGCGGTCTCCAGGAAGGGGATGACCGGGGTCTCCGGGTCGGTGGTGCCGGGGGGAGGCACCAGGTACACCGCCCGTACACCCCGGAGGGCGTCCGCATGGGTGGTCGGGTTCGACCAGTCGAAACGTACGTCGGCGCCGGGGGAGCGCCCTGCCCGCCGGACGGGAGCGGTGTGGCCGTCCAGGCGGCGGGCGAGGCGGGAGCCGGTCGTCCCGGTGGCGCCGGTGATCAGGATCGTCACAGCGCGGCCTCCGCGTCCGATCCGAGGTCGAGCGGGTTCCAGTAGTCGCGGTAGTGCTGGATCAGGCCGCCGGAGATCGTCAGAACGGCCACGTAGCGGGCTGTGTAGGGTGCGTCGGTGGGGACCCGGCGTCCGCTCACCGCCAGTTCGGCGATGATGACCTCCGGGACGGTGGTCTGGTGGACGGTGACGTCGTGCACGCTCAGGACGTTGAGCTTGTCGGTGTAGCCGGCCAGGTAGGCCTCGATCGTCTCTCTCCCTTCGAGGCGTCGGGGTGCCCCCGGGGGCGCGAAGGGGAACTCCATCACGGCGTCCTCGGCGTACAGGGCGGTGAAGGCCCGCATGTCGTGGGAGAGCAGGTGTTCGCTGGCGCGGTGGAAGACCGTCGTGGGACTGTCGGGCACAGTTGCTCCTCTAAGCTGTGACACATAATCGGACCGTTGGTCCGTTTCGACAATAGCGGACTGTCGGTCCGCTTTGGGGGGTGGGGTCCGTGCGGGCGGACAAGGCGCGTAACCGAGAGGCGATTCTGGCGGCGGCGGCCCGTCTGTTCGACGAGGCGGCCGACCCCGACCAGATCTCGATGGACGCGGTGGCGGGGGCCGCGGGGGTCGGCAAGGGCACGGTCTTCCGCGGCTTCGGTGACCGCAGCGGCCTGATTCGGGCGCTGTACGACGAGTACGTCGCCCGTGAGTTCCAGGCACTGCCCGAGAACGTGCCGGACCTGCTGACCCGTGTCTGGGAGTTCAAGCGGCGACACCGGGTGCTGGCGCTGGCACTGGAACAGGAGGGCTTCGCCAGTCCGTACGGCAACGAGAGCTACGACCGGCTCCACCAGCACCTGGCGGACCTGGTCATCCGGGCGCGAGGGCCGCGCAACGCTGACTTCCTCGCGCACGCGCTGTTGGCGGCGGTGCGTAGTGACCTCGTCGAGCACGTTCGGGAGGAGTCCGGCGCGGACCCGAGGGAGGGCCTCCGGGAACTGGCGCGGTCCGTCCTGGGGCGGTCAGGAGGGGGCGAGGCGGCCGGAGGGGGCGAGGCGGCTGGTGAGGCCCTCCACGAAGGCGCGGGAGGGCGGCTCCGCAGGGAAGGCGATCCTGTTCAGGACGCCCCTGACCAGTAGCATCTGGGACGGTTGGAGATCCTCGGCGGGCTCGGGGTCCTCCTCCCGGCGCTCACCCGCGTCCTGCCCCGGCTGACCGTCCTGGCCGCCGTCGGGTGCGCGGGGCTCCAGGTGTCCGCCATCGCCTTCCACCTCCTCCGGGGCGAGACCGACGTCGCCTTCAACGTGGTCGTGCTCGCCCTGGCGGTCCTGGTGGCCTGGGGGCGACTGACCCGGGCGCCCCTGGAACCCCGGGCGTGAGATGGCGGCGCCCACGGGAACGGGGCCGGCGGGGAGGGGCTCCCCACCGGCCCCGCCGGGCCTCGTCACGTCGACCCGGCCACCCGGATCAGCCGCCGTGCGGGCAGGAGTCCCGGTAGTCGGAGAAGTCGGTGCCGATCCCCGTGCGGGGCGGCGGGCACAGGAACTGCTCGTAGCGCTCGTCCTCGTCCACGAACCGCTTGAGCCAGGAGATGCCGTACTTCGCGATGGTGGTGTTGGAGACGTTCGGCGCGAAGTGGCTCGCGCCGCGCAGCTCCAGGTAGGCGCGGTCGAGGGAGTCGGGCAGGCTCTCGTACATCGGGATGGCGTGCGAACGGACCGACGCCGTGACGTCGTTCTCGGCGCCGACGACCAACGTGGGCGTCCGCACGCTCGACCAGTTCTTCTGCGTGTGCCAGGGGGTCAGCGGGATCGCCGCGCGCAGTTCCGGCCGCGAGTCGATGGCGGCCAGGGTGCCGCCACCGCCCATCGAGTGCCCCATGACGGCCAGGCGGTCACCGTCCACGCGGTCGCTCACCGCGCTCCGGTCGACCAGGTAGTCCAGGGCGGCCTCCAACTGGCGGCCCCGACTGTTCGGCTGGTCGTACCGGGTGGTCGTGTCGATGGTGAACACCACGAAGCCCTGCGAGGCGAAGCGGTGCCCGTACCAGGACATGGACGACTGGCCGGCGGTGTACCCGGGGGCGACCACCACACCACCGAAGGTGCCCTGTGAGGTGTCGGTCGGATAGTAGATGGTTCCGCCACCGAAGCCGCTCACCAGCGAGGACACGGAGGTGGTGTCGGTGTCGAAGTGGCCCCGAGGCGCGGTCACGCTCTGCTCCGTCGGGTCCGGGCCGCGTTCGTGCGGGTTGGCGGCCTGGGCCGGGGCGACGGCCGCGCCCGCGCCGAACAGGGCCAGACCCACCACCAGAGCGGACTTCGCGGCGACCGCCGCCGCCCAGGAGCGGGTGCGCGGCACCCGGGCGGCCGTGCGGGCGGGGGCGCTCCGGCGGGAGCGGATGGTGCGGGGTACCGGAGAGGGGGACGCGGGGGACAGGGGATGATCGGTACTCACGTCGTCTTCCTTTTCTCGCGCAGCGGGAATCCACGGGTCGCCGTGGACGCCACGGAACCGTTTTCCCGTCGGTGTTTCGCGGGAGAACGCACGGGATTTCCACCCGTTTCCGTGGGCGTGCGTTCACTATGAAGACGAAGGCGTGAACACGCATCCGTTGAACCACCAGTGCTGATGACGTCCCGGTTCACACGGTCGAAAAGGACGACCGACGTTTACCGGCCCAGACCGCGCCACCAGCTGAACAGCTTCCCCAGCAGGTCCTCGGGCGGCTGCTCCTCCTCCGCCACCGCCGGGACCTGCTCCATCTCCTGCGTCAGGAGGGCGGGCGGCTCGCTCACGCGCCCGGGGGTGAAGGTCACCGGCAGCTCCCGTACGCCGTGCAGGAACGGGGAGCGCAACAGGCGCAGCTCCTCCGGGGGCACCGAGAGCCGCAGCCCACCCAGGCGTTCCTGGAGCACGGTCACACCGGTCGAGGCGACCAGGCGCCCCAGTGAACGGGCGGGACAGCTGTGCGGACCGGCGCCGAAGGTCAGGTGGGCGCGGCTGCCGCTGGACAGGCCGGTGTCCGGGTCCGACCTGCCGCGTCGCACGGCCGGGTCCCGGTGGGCCGCGTCGACGCCGAGGTACAGGGCGTCGCCCTTGCGGACCCGCGCGTTGCCGATCCGCACGTCCTGGAGCGCGACCCGCCCGGCCAGCAGTTGCAGCGGGCTGTCGTTCCACATGACGTGGTCCAGGAGGTCGTGCGTGGACAGGCGCGCGTCCGTGTTGGCGGAGCGGATGCGGTCGTCGGTGAGCAGCGTGCGCATCGTGTTGCCGATGAGGTGCACGGTCATCATGTGGCTGGCGCTGACCACCAGGGACGCCGCGTAGGCGACCTCCTCCTGGCTGAGGTCCGTGGAACGTTCGAGGATCCAGCTCGTCAGGTCCTGCCCGGGCTTGTTGGCCTTGCGGGCGACCAGCCCGGCGAAGTACTGCTGGAGGCCGGTGATGGACTCCTCCGAGCGCTGGGAGTCCTCACTGAAGATGACCGCCGTGAGGTCGTTGAGCATGTGTCCGTAGCTGTCGGGCAGGCCGAAGAGCCGGTTGGCGACCAGGGCGGGGAGCATCTGGGCGTACTCCCCGATGAGGTCGGCCTCGCCGTCCCTGACGAACCGGTCGACCAGTCCGTCGGCGATCCGGTGCACGGTGCGGGCCATGGCGGTCATGTCGATCCTGGCCAGACCGTCCATGATCGGCGCGCGCAGCCGGACGTGGTCGGCTCCGTCCGCGTAGAAGGCGTTGGGCAGCCAGGTCATCATCGCGACGGTGTTGTCGAGGTCCACGCGCCCCTCGTTGGCCTCGCGCCAGTTGCGGGTGTCCCGGGAGAACAGGTGCGGCTGCTGGAGGACGGCGAGGCTCTCCTGGTAGCCGAGCAGCAGCCAGGCGCGTACCCCGGGTTCCAGCTGGACCGGGACGATGGGGCCGTGCCGTTCCCGAAGGCGCTGCCAGAGTTCGGTGCGCCCCTCGGGTGGAGTGGGGTCGTAGAGCCGGACGTGGTCGACCGGGCATCCCTGGGTGGAGGGGGGAGCGGGGTTCCGCCCGCCCTGGTCCGCGCCGAGCCCCGTGCCCTGGGAATCACCGTGCTGAGTCGTGGTCATTTCGGGTGCGGACACCCGGAAAAAGGTTCGCGGGGCCGCTTCCCTCCCTTCGAGAGGACGTGGCACTGTCATGGTGACGGGAAGGGGGAAGCGGGAGATCCCGAAATCGCTTCGGGGCGGCGGCCGGGGATCGAGCCAACCTGGTCGTGGCATTCTAGGAGCGTCGACACCGGATTTTCAACAGGAACGGATTATCTGGGTCGCCCCCTTTGTTCTTCACGATTGTTTTATATTGTTTGTCCCGCTCTGGGTGACTGTCCCGAGCATCCCGGATTGTCAGTGGTGCTCCCTAGAGTTGCCTGTGTGAGCGATCGATGGAGTACCGACGAAGTCTGGGCTCTGGCTCCGGACCCCTCTTCACACAAGGCCGCTCTCAAGGTGGCCAAGGCGGGATCGTGGCCCCGGAGCGGAGTGGTCGTCGCCGACGGCGGCGGCACCTCGGCCGTCTGGGGTGAGTGCAAGGGGAGCGGGAGCAAGCCCTACCTGGCGGCCGCGCACCTGGACGGGGACAAGGGCCCCGCCTACAAGTGCAGCTGTCCCAGCCGCAAGATCCCCTGCAAGCACGTCCTGGCGCTGCTCTCCCTGTGGAGCCAGGGCACCTTGGCCGAGCGCGAGGACCGGCCCGAATGGGTCGCCACGTGGCTCTCCGGCCGGGTGGCCCGCCAGGAGCGTGCGAGCGCCGCCGCCTCGGCCCCGGTCGACCCCGAGAAGGCCGCCGCCACCCTGCGCGCCAGGGAGCGCTCGGTCACCGCGGGGCTGGAGGAGCTCCGTCTGTGGCTGCACGACCAGGTGGACGGCGGCCTCGCGGAGATCCCCCAACTCGGCTACGGGCACTGGGACCGTATGGCCAAACGCCTGGTGGACGCCAAGGCGGGCGGCGCCGCCACCCTGGTCACCCAGCTGCCCCAGAACGTCGGGGCCGACGGCTGGACGAACCGCCTCCTGGAACGCCTGGGCATGCTGCACCTGCTGGTCGACGGCTACCTCGCGGGTGAGGGCGACGACCCCCGGACCCGCGCGGTGCTGCGCTCCCGCGTGGGCATCGCCACCCGCGCCGAGGAGGTCCTGGCCAGCGGGGAGCGGGTCGCGGACACGTGGCGGGTGCTCGGCCACCGGGACGTCCTCACCCCGGACCGCATGCGCGGGCGCCGCCAGTGGCTGTACGGCGCGACGACCGGCCGCCACGCCCTCTCCCTCACCTTCGCCCGGCCCACCGAGACTCCGGACGCCGTCTTCCGCCCCGGCACCGAGTTCGAGGGCGAACTCGCCTTCCACCCGGACGGCCGCCGCGCGGTCCGGGTCGGCAAGGGGGACGAGCGCCCGGCCACGCCCCCGCCCGGGGGCACCGTCGAGCAGGCCCTGGACTCCTTCGCCGGGGCCCTGGCCGAGGACCCGTGGCTGGAGGCCTGGCCGGTGGTGCTGGAGAACGCGGTCCCCGCCCGTGCCGAGGGCTGGCACCTGGCCGACCCCACCGGGACCTCCCTCCCACTGGCCGGAGGCGAGCTGTGGCGGTTCCTCGCCGCCACCGGCGGACGCCCCGCCACCATCGCCGCCGAGTGGTCGCCGGACACCGGCCTGAGCCCCATGACCCTGTGGGACGCCGACGGAAAGGCAGTCGCCCTGTGAACCCGACCCCTCCGGACCCCTCGGGACCGACCTCCCCCGAGACCCCCTCCTGGGACCGGCTGGTCTCCACCGCGCTGGTCGGCACCGCCCGCCGCCCCGTCCCGGACCTGCCCGACCTGCCCCGGAGCGCCCGTGACGGCGCCGCCGGGCTGCTGGACCTGGTCGCCCTGGACGCCGTGCGCACCCGCGCCGGGTACACGGCGCACACGGCGGAACCCGTCACCCCCGACGCACCCGACGCCCGTCCGGAGATCGGGCCGGCCGCCAACCACCGGCTGGACGTCCTCCTCGCCAGCCGCTCCGAACTCCTCCCCGAATGGCTGGAGCACGCCGCCCGGGGCGGGCGCAGGGTCAGCCACGTCCACATCCCGGACCTGCTGGAACGCGCCTCCCGGGACAGCTCGCTGCGCCCCCTGGTCGCCTCCGTCGTCGGTGCGCGGGGCACCTGGCTGGCCACCCACAACGGCGCGTGGTCCTTCATCGCCCGTGAGCCCCTGCCCACCGACGTCCACACCGACGCCGCCTGGCACGAGGGCACCCCCGCCGAGCGCCGCCGGTCCCTGTTCGCCCTGCGCGCCACGGACCCCGCGGCCGCCCGTGACCTCCTCGCCGAGGCCCTGCCCAAGGAGAGCAGGGGAGAGGAACGGCGCGGCCTCCTGGAGGCCCTGACCGTCAACCTCGGACCGGACGACGAGCCGGTGCTGGACCGGGCCCTGGACGACCGTGGCGCCAACGTGCGCGGCCTCGCCCTGGCCCTGCTGACCCGGCTGCCGGACAGCGCCCACGCGCACCGGCTCCGCGCCCACCTCCGTGCCCACCTGGGGCGCGACCAGGGTCCGCCGCGCGCCCTGGACGTGGTCGACATGGACGTCCCGAGCGCCGACCGGTTGCGCGACCTCGCCCTCGTGACCCCGAAGGAGCGGCCGGAGACCCGCAGGGCGCGCTGGGAACTCGGCCGCGTCCTGATCACCCACGCCCCGCTGGACACCTGGACCGCGTTCCTGGACACCGACCCGGCGGGCGTCCTCGACCTGGCCGAGGACGAGCAGGACCTGCGCGAGGCGCTGGCCGACGCGGTCTGCCTCCAGGCAGACCCCACGTGGGCCCGCGCGCTCCTCGACCACCCACGGAGCGGGCTCGTCCAGCTGCTCCGCTCCGGAGGCCGCGACCGGCACTGGCCCCGCACCCGGGAGCTGCTGGCCGCGCTGCCGACCGAGGAGCGGTGCGACCGGGTCGTCGCCGCGCTCGGCCCCGACGGCGGCGGTCCGGCCCTCGGGGGGAGCGACGTCCTCGGGCAGGTCCTGCACGCGGTCGACGCCCCGTGGACCCTCCCGCTCTCCGAGGCGGTCGCGCGCCGCCTCACCGGCCCCATCGGCACCCGTGACTCACGCGGCTACCGCTTCCTCTGCGAGGCCGCCGCCGAGCACATGCCGCCCGAACACCTCGACCTCCTGCCCAGGGAACCACCCCACGCGGAGGAGGGCCCCGCCTACCTCCGCCTCCGCGACACCCTCCGATTCCGGCTCGACATGCACAGGGAGCTCTAAGTTGACCACCTCCGCCGCCGCTTCCGGCCTCAGCACCGACACGGCCAGCGCGCTGCGCCCGCACGCCGAGCAGACCTACGCCACCGAGCTCGAGGCCCTGGCCGGTGCCGACGACCGTCAGCGCCCCCCGGGCTGGCGTCTCTCCCCGTGGGCGGTCACCCAGTACCTGCTGGGCACCACCCTCGACGACGGCACCGAGATCACGCCCAAGTACATCGGCTCGCGCCGCGTGGTCGAGGTGGCCGTGGCCACCCTGGCCACCGACCGCGCCCTGCTGCTCATCGGGGTCCCCGGCACCGCCAAGACCTGGCTGTCCGAACACCTCGCGGCGGCGGTCTCCGGCGACTCCACCCTGCTGGTCCAGGGCACCGCCGGGACCTCCGAGGAGGCGGTCCGGTACGGGTGGAACTACGCCCGCCTGCTCGCCGAGGGGCCCTCGGAGGCCGCGCTCGTCCCCAGCCCGGTGATGACCGCCATGGCTCGCGGCTCCATCGGTCGTATCGAGGAACTCACGCGTATGCCCTCCGACGTGCAGGACGGCCTCATCACCGTGCTGTCGGAGAAGGCCCTGCCCGTCGCGGAGCTCGGCGTGGAGGTGCAGGCCCAGCGCGGGTTCAACATCATCGCCACCGCCAACGACCGCGACCGGGGGGTCAACGACCTCTCCAGCGCGCTGCGCCGCCGCTTCAACACCGTGGTGCTGCCCGTCCCGGACAGCGCCGAGGACGAGGTCCGCATCGTCACCCAGCGGGTGGAGCAGCTGGGCCGTTCCCTGGAGCTGCCCGAGGTGCCCACCAGCCTCACCGAGATCCAGCGGGTGGTCACCGTCTTCCGCGAGCTGCGCTCCGGGGTCACCGAGGACGCCAGCACCAAGGTCAAGTCGCCCAGCGGCACGCTGAGCACCGCCGAGGCGATCTCCGTGATCACGAACGGCATCGCGCTCGCCGCGCACTTCGGTGACGGTCAGCTGCGCCCCGCCGACGTCGCGGCGGGGATCCAGGGCGCCGTCGTCCAGGACCGCGTCTCCGACGGCGTGGTCTGGCGCGAGTACCTGGAGACCGTCGCCCGCGAACGCGACGGCTGGGGCGACTTCTACCGCGCCTGCCGCGAGGTGGGCGCCTGATGGGACGACCCCGACTGGGCACCGACAAGGTCAGTGTCCTCGGTGTCCGCCACCACGGCCCGGGTTCGGCCCGGGCCGTGGCGGCCGCCCTGGACGAGATCAAGCCCGACATCGTACTGATCGAGGGGCCGCCCGAGGCCGACGCGATCACCTCCCTGGTGGGCGGTCTGGAACCACCGGTGGCGCTGCTGGTCCACCTGGCCGACACCCCCAAGGCGGGGACGGCGCGGTCCAGGGAGAGCTGGGGGTTCTGGCCGTTCGCGTCGTTCTCCCCGGAGTGGGCCGCCCTCGTCCACGCCCACGAGCGCGGTGTTCCGGTGCGCTTCTGCGACCTGCCCGCCTCCCACACGCTCGCGGAGCGGATCGAACGCGCGGAGGCCGCCGAGCGGGAACAGGGGCCGGAGGAGTCCCCGAGCGCACCCGCCCGGGTCCGCACCGACCCCCTCGGGGTGCTCGCGGAGGCCGCCGGGTACGACGACGCCGAACGCTGGTGGGACGACGTCGTGGAGCAGCGCGGTGACGGCGAACCCTCGCCCTTCCCCGCGATCACCGACGCGATGGCGGCGGTCCGCGCGGAGGCCGGCCCCGAGACCGGGCGCGACGCGCGCCGCGAGGCGTACATGCGCCAGACCCTGCGCGCCGTGCTCAAGGAGGGCTACGAACGGGTGGCCGTCGTGTGCGGGGCCTGGCACGCACCGGCCCTGCGCGACCTCTACGACCACCCCGTCAAGGACGACGCCGCCCTGCTCAGGGGGCTGCCCAAGGTGAAGACCACCGCCACCTGGGTGCCGTGGACGCACGGGCGGCTCGCCACCGCCAGCGGCTACGGCGCGGGGGTGACCTCACCCGGCTGGTACCACCACCTGTTCACCTCACCCGACCTGCCGATCCACCGGTGGCTCACGGACGCCGCCCGACTCCTGCGCGACGAGGGCCAGCCGGTCTCCTCCTCGCACGTGATCGAGGGCGTCCGGCTCGCCGAGAGCCTCGCCGTGCTGCGCGGCCGACCGCTCGCCGGGCTCGACGAGGTCTCCGAGGCGGTCACCGCCGTCCTCTGCGAGGGCGAGCAGACCCGGGCCGCCCTGGTGCACGGGCGGATGGTGATCGGTGAACGTCTCGGCTCGGTGCCCCCCGACACCCCCATGGTGCCGTTGCAGCGCGACCTCATGGCCGCGCAGAAGCGGCTCCGCCTCAAGCCCGAGGCCTTCGACCGCGATCTCGACCTCGACCTGCGCAAGGACGGCCAGCGCGAACGCAGCGTCCTGCTGCACCGGCTGCGCGTGCTCGGGATCGAGTGGGGGGTGCCGCGGGCCTCCGGACACCAGGCGAAGGGGACCTTCCGGGAGTCCTGGCGGCTGCGCTGGGACCCGGACATGGACGTGGCGCTGATCGAGGCCGCGCCCTGGGGGACCACGGTGGCATCTGCGGCCACCGCCCGCGTGGTGGAGGTCGCCGCCGACGCGGAACTGCCCACCCTGACGGCGCTCACCGAACAGTGCCTGCTCGCCGAGCTCGGCGACGCGCTGCCGGACGTGCTCGCCCTGCTCACCGACCGCGCCGCCACCGACGCGGACATCACCCACCTGATGGCGGCGCTGCCGCCGCTGGCCCGCGCGGCCCGGTACGGGGACGTGCGCGGGACCGACGCCGCGTACCTGCGCACGGTCGCCCTGCGGATCCTGGCCCGGGTGTGCGTGGGCCTGGCCCCGGCCGTACGCGGGCTGGACGACGACGCGGCGGCCCGGTTCGTCACGTCGATCGACCAGACGCACGCCGCCGTGTCCCTCCTGGACGAGGACGCACGGGGCTGGACGGAGGCGCTGGAGTCGCTGGCCGCTCGCGACCAGGTCCCGGGGCGGATCGGCGGCAGGGTCAACCGCATCCTCGCGGACGCGGGCCGGATCTCCACCGAGGAACTGCACCGCAGGCTCGGCCTGACGATGTCGCCCGGCACCGAACCCACCCGCGCCGCCGCGTGGCTGGAGGGCTTCCTCCAGGGGAGCGGGCTCATCCTGGTCCACGACGAGCGGCTGCTCGGCCTCATCGACACGTGGCTGCTCAGCCTGTCCGAGGAACGGTTCGTCGCGGTCCTGCCGCTGCTGCGCCGTACCTTCGGGGCCTTCGGCTCGGCCGAACGCCACGAGATCGGCACCGCCGTCACCCGGGCGGACGGCGGTCGCACCACCACGGTGCGGACCCGCCGCCCCGTCGACACCCGTCGTGCCGCCCCTGCGGTGGCCGCCGTGACGGCACTACTCGAAAGGAGCCGCGCGTGAGCACGGAGACCACCGAACGCGCCCGCCGCTGGCGCCTGGTCCTGGGCGCACCGTCCCAGTGCGCGACCCTGACCGGGGCCGACCAGACCATGGACTCCGCACTGGCCGCGCTGTACAACAGACGCGACCGTTCCGCCGCCTCCGGCGACGAACGCGGCGCGGACCTGAGCGGATCTGCGCCCCGTGTCGCCCGCTGGCTGGGCGACATCCGGGAGTACTTCCCGTCCACGGTCGTGCAGGTGATGCAGTCCGACGCCATGGACCGCCTGCGTCTGCACCAGCTCCTGCTGGAGCCGGAGATGATGGAGGCCGTGGAACCCGACGTGCACCTGGTCGGGACGCTGCTCTCCCTCAACCAGGTGATGCCCGCCGAGGCCCGGGAGAGCGCCCGGACCATCGTGCGCCGGGTCGTCGACGACCTGGAGAGAAGGGTCGCGCAGAAGACCAGGTCGGTGATCCGCGGGGCGATCGACCGCTCCGCGCGCACGCACCGCCCCCGCCGGGTCGCGGACATCGACTGGAACGCCACCATCCGCCACAACCTGGCGCACTACCTGCCCGAGCACAACACGGTCATCCCGCAGACCCTCGTGGGCTACGGGCGCCGCAGCCAGGGCGTGCAGAAGGACGTGGTCCTGGCCATCGACCAGAGCGGTTCGATGGCCTCCTCGGTCGTCTACGCCAGCGTGTTCGGCGCGGTCCTGGCGTCCATGAGCACCCTGAAGACGTCCCTGGTCGTCTTCGACACCGCCGTCGTCGACCTCACCGACGAGCTCACCGACCCGGTGGAGGTCCTCTTCGGCACCCAGCTCGGCGGCGGCACCAACATCAACAAGGCCATCGCCTACAGCCAGACGCTCATCGACCGCCCGCAGGACTCCATCTTCGTCCTGATCAGCGACCTCTACGAGGGTGGCGTCCGCGCCGAGATGCTGCGCCGGGTGGCCGCCATGAAGTCGGCGGGCGTGCAGGTGGTGGTCCTGCTGGCCCTCTCCGACGAGGGGGCGCCCTTCTACGACCGCCAGAACGCGTCGGCCCTCGCGGACCTCGGCGTCCCGGCGTTCGCGTGCACCCCCGACGCCTTCCCGGAACTCATGGCCGCGGCGATCCAGGGCCAGCCCCTGGACGCCTGGGTCGACAAGCACCTGGACGAGTGATCCGGCCCCGGGCGGGGCCGGACCCCCTGCGGCCCCGCCCGGTGCTCAGTCCAGGCAGAACTCGTTGCCCTCGACGTCCTGCATGACGATGCACGACTCGTTGAACCCGTCGGAGCGCATGACGCGGACGCACTCCGCGCCGAGCGCCTCCAGCCGCTCCCGCTCGGCCTGGAGCGTGGCGAGGCGTTCGTCCCCGACGAGACCGGTACCGGCGCGCACGTCGAGGTGCACCCGGTTCTTGACCGTCTTGCCCTCGGGGACGCGCTGGAAGAACAGGCGGGGCCCCTTGCCCGAGGGGTCGACGCAGGCGAACGCGGAGTCCTGCTGCTCGGGCGGGAGCGCGCGGTTGAACTCGTCCCAGTCGGCGAAGCCCTCCGGAGGCGGCGGCACGACGTACCCCAGCACCTCGCACCAGAACCGGGCCACGCGCTCGGGACTGGCGCAGTCGAAGGTGACTTGGAACTCTCTGATCGTGGTCATCGGCCCACCCTAGACCGGGCGCCTTCGCTCGCCCAAGGGAATATCGCTGGCTTCGCGGAGCGGCTCGGGCTAGCCTGCGACCATGCCGCTCGCGAAAGAGCTGGCCGCCCTCTAGCGGCGGCCTGATCCCACATCGTTCCGACCGCCGCATCAGCTTCCCTGCCGGTGCGGTCCTTCGGGCTGCCCGGTGTCCCTCTCTCCACACCGGACGTACCCGTGAACACTTCCTTGTCCCCAGGCAGGGGCGGCGGCACCATCGTGCTCGTCACCGTCCTGCTCTCCACCCTCCTCCTCCCGCTGGCCCTGACCGGGGCCTCGGTCGCTCTGCCCGACATCCAACGCGAGCTGGGCGTGGGGCTCACCTCCGCGCAGTGGGTGGTCAACTCCTACAACGCCTGCTTCGCCGCCTTCCTGGTCAGTGCCGGGTCGATCGCGGACGCGGTCGGGCGCCGCCGGGTCTACGCCTTCGGCGTCGTCCTCTTCTTCGTGAGCGGTCTGTCGAGCCTGCTCGTCCAGGACATCGGGGCGCTGGTCGCCCTGCGCGCCCTGGGCGGCGTGGGCGCGGCAGCCGCCGTGGCCGGAGGCGGCTCCATGCTCGCCCTGGCCTTCGAGGGACCGGCGCGTGCGCGGGCCTTCGGACTGCTCGGGACCGTGCTGGGCGCCGGAACCGCCTTCGGCCCCGCCGTCGCCGGACTGCTGGTCGAGAACCTGGGCTGGCGGTTCGCCTTCGCCGGGCCCGCCCTGGTGGCCGGGGCGGTCCTGCTGCTGGTGACGCGGGTCCCCGCGATGCGCGGTGACGGGCGATCGGTGGACTGGCTCGGCGGAGCCCTGTTCACCGCCGCCCTGCTGACGCTGATCGGCGGCCTGGTCGAGGGTCCCGGTCGGGGTGCGCCGGTGCTGGCCGGGTTCCTGGCCGTCTCGGCGGCCCTGTTCGGCCTCTTCGCCGTGGTGGAGCGCCGCCGGGAGGAGCCCCTGGTCGATCTCGGGCTGCTCGCCAACCGCCGGTTCGTGGCCTACGCGCTGGCCGCCGCGACCTTCATGTCGGTGCTGGTGCCGCTCCTGGTCTACCTGCCGTCCTACCTGATCAACGTGGTCGGCCTCGGCGCGGGCACGACGGGACTGTGGCTGTTGCTCCTCACCGTCCCGACCCTGGTGCTGCCCACCGTGGGCGCCGAACTGGCGCACCGGTTCCCGCCCACGGCAGTGGTGGTCGGCGCGCTCCTCCTGCTGGGGGCGGGTGTCCTCGGCTTCACCACGCTGGGCCCCGACTCCACCCCGTGGACGGTGCTCCTGCCGTTCCTGCTGGTCGGAACGGGTGTGGGTCTCACCGGAGGGATGATCGACGGCCTGGGGCTGGGCGCGGTCCCGCCTGAGCGGGTGGGCACCGCCGCAGGGGTGTTCAACGCGACCCGGCTCAGCCTGGAGACCGTCTCCATCGCGATCGTCGGCGCGGCCCTGGCGGTCCTCACCGGCGGCGAGCTGGTCGGCGCCGCCTTCACGGGGGCACTGCACGGCGTCGCCCTGGCCCTGGGCGGGTTCGTGCTGCTGGTGGTGGTCGCGGTCCTGGTCCTGACCCGGGCGCCGCGTCCACGGGTCACCGTCGACTCCTGAGCGGTTCCGGGGTCCGGCGCCTGGCGCGTCGGGCCCCGGGCACGTCTGGACAACAAGATCCGCCGATTTCGTGCTTCTCCCGCGGAACTGGGTACCACCTGGGCATCGTTGTGGGGATGATCGGAGGACGCATGACCGACTGGCCGCCGGGCAGCTTCATGTCCAGGCTCGGTCCCCGGACCGTGGACCGTCTCCTCGCGCTCGCGCCGCCACGACACATCCCCGCCAACCGCGTCCTCATCGCCCAGGGCGACGCCGAGGAACAGGTCATGCTCCTGGGTCCGCCGGAGAACGGCACCCCGGCGGACCCGGCGTGCGTCAAGATCACGTCGGTGCTGCGCAACGGCACCGAGGCGATGTTCGGCATCCGCAGGTGGGGCGACCTCGTGGGCGAACTGGGGATGTTCCGGGACACGCGGCCCAGCGCGACGGTCACCTCGTGCGCCCCGCACTCGATCCGGGTCTATCCGCACCAGGTCTTCGAGGTCTTCCTGGAGGAACACCCCGAGGCGTGGCGGGCGATGCTCGCCGTGATGGGGGAGCGGCAGGAGTGCGCGGACCGCCAGCGGGCGGAGTTCGCGGGCTACGAGGTGGAGGCCCGGGTGGCGAGGATCCTGGTCGACATGGCGCGGCGCCACGGGGTGCCCACGGACGAGGGTGTCCACCTGGGGGTGCGGCTCTCCCACACGGACCTGGGGAAACTCGTCGGAGCCCGCACGGACGCGGTGGGCAACGCGATCCGGCGCTTCCGGTCGGAGGGCCTCCTGATCACCAGCTACCGGCGTGTGGTGATCGTGGACATGGAGCGCCTGAACGGTGTCTTCGAATCCGCTTTGTGATCCTTTTTGTCCTGAATTGCCGATTGATCGGTGGTCCCACGGTCACCGTAGGCGACAGACTTCACCAGGGCATCACGCCCCACCTCTCGCTCCGCACTGTCAGCACCCTCTCCTCCGGTGCCCTCCCCTGTGCGGAGAGGAGCG
Organism: Nocardiopsis eucommiae; assembly: GCF_965344335.1. Taxonomy (NCBI): domain Bacteria; kingdom Bacillati; phylum Actinomycetota; class Actinomycetes; order Streptosporangiales; family Nocardiopsidaceae; genus Nocardiopsis; species Nocardiopsis eucommiae. The sequence goes on along the minus strand of NZ_CBDRIY010000029.1, from coordinate 62,835 downwards.
GTCGGGCTGCCGGAGTGGTGAGGACGGCACCATTCCGGCAGCTACCCCCCGTCTCCACACCGCCCCGGTGGCCGTCCCCCGCCACCGGGGATCTCCTGTCCCCCCGACGGTGGACGGGGACGGTCCTCCGACGCGAACCGATAACCGAGCCCCCTACGGGGAACGACGTTACGGTGTGTGCTCACGGAAGGACGGAGGCGAGGATGTTCGAAGGTCTGCGGGACAGGGTCAGGCGTGCCCGGGAACGGCGCGGGTTCGAGCGGGAGACCGCCGTCATCATCCTCAAGTGCACCGTCGCGGCCACCCTCGCCTGGGTCGTGGGCACCCAGCTCGGAGCCTCCAGCCAGGTCGGGTTCGCCCCCTTCACCGCCCTCCTCGTGGTCCGTCCCAGCGTGTACGGTTCCGTGCTCCAGTCGGGCCGCTACATGGCGGCGGTCTTCGCCGGGGCCCTGCTCGCCGGGCTCGCGGGGCTGACGGTCGGAGCCCAACTGTGGTCGTTCACCCTGCTGCTCCTGATCGCGCTGGTCGCCGGGCAGGCGGGGTTCTTCGGCAGTCAGGGCGTGCAGCTGCCCGTGGTGGCGGCCTTCGCGCTCGCGGGCGGCACCGCCGAGAGCGCCGCCGACCTCGGGTACCTCCTGCTGATGGTCCTGGTCGGTGCCGCCTCGGCACTGCTCACCAACATGGTGCTCGCCCCGGCCATCCGGTTCCGGGACGCGGAGAACGCGGTACGGGACCTCGCGGACGGCCTCCGCTCCCTGACCGGGGAGATGGCCGAGGGACTGCGTGAGGGATGCGCGGGGCTGAATCTGGACCACTGGGTGCGGGCCTCGGACGGGCTCGACGGGTCCGTCCGCAACGCCCAGGAGGCGGTCCGGCGCCAGGCGGACCGGACCCGGCTCAACCCCCGGCGGCTGGTCTCCGGCACCCGCACCGACCCCCGCGACCTGGACACCTACGGGGAGTGGATCGCCGCACTGAGCCGGGCCTCCCGGCACGTGCAGTCCCTCGTCCGCACCCTGCGCACCACCACACACGGCGGCTCCCGCTTCCCCGAACCCGACGACGCCTTCCTGCGGGAGTTCGCGCCGCTGGTCTCCCGGGCCTCGGACGTCTTCCGCTCCGTGCACGACTCCGAGGAGCCCGGGCACACGGTCGCCTCCGATGACCTCCGGGAACGGGTCGAGGACGCGCTGCGCCTGGTGGACGAGGAACGCGACGCGCTGCGCGAGCGCTGGAACGACCGGAACTGGCCGGTCTACAGCGCCCTGATCACCGACGTCGAGCGGATCTTCGAGGAGATCCACCAGGGACAGGAGAACACCGAACGCCGCGACGGCGGCTGATCCCGGCCCGGAGGGCGTACACGCGCTCCGAGCGGGCAGGGTTCGGACATGGACCGGACACACACGGGCACCCGTCGGCCCCTCCCGCTCACCCGAACCCTCTCCCTCATGGGAGCCGTCCTCCTCGTGGGTTCCTGCTCCACGACCGGGGCCGACGGATCGGGGACTGACGGATCGGGGGCGGACGGCCGACCCGGTGAGTCGGCCGGGGGAGCCGACCTCGGCCAGCCCGAGGACCTGGCCACCGACCTCGACGTTCCGTGGGGGATCGACTTCCTACCCGACGGCTCCGCCCTGGTCGCCCAGCGGGACGACGCCGCCGTCGCGCACGTGACCGCGGACGGCCGGGTCACCGAGGCGGGGACCGTCGAGGGCGTCCGGCACGGGGGCGAGGGCGGACTGCTCGGCCTGGCCGTCGACCCGGACTTCCCCGAGCAGCCCTACGTGTACCTCCACCACACGACAGACACGGACAACCGGGTGGTCCGGGCGGAGTACGACGGCGGCTCCCTCGGCGAGGCCGAGGTGATCCTGGACGGCATCCCCGCCGCGAACACGCACAACGGCGGCCGGATCGCCTTCGGACCCGACGGCCACCTGTACGTGGCCACCGGCGACGCCCAGGAGAGGGACGCCTCGCAGGACACCGACTCCCTGGCCGGGAAGATCCTGCGAATCACCACCCACGGCGAACCGGCTCCGGACAACCCCTTCGACAACCACGTGTACAGCTACGGCCACCGCAACGTGCAGGGCCTGGCGTGGGACGCCCAGGAGAACCTGTACGCGACCGAGTTCGGCCAGGACACCCTGGACGAGGTCAACCTGATCGAAGCCGGGAACAACTACGGCTGGCCGGAGGTGGAGGGCCCCGGCGGCGGCGACGAGTTCACGGACCCGCTGGTCACCTGGGAGCCCGCCGAGGCCTCACCGAGCGGCGCGGCGATCGCCGGGGACTCCCTGTACGTGGCGGCGCTGCGCGGTGCCCGGCTCTGGGAGGTCCCCCTCAACGGCGACGGCACCGTGGGAGAGCCGGAGCCGCACTTCGTCGACGAGTTCGGCCGACTCCGCACGGTGGTCACCGCCCCTGGCGGGGACTCCCTGTGGCTGAGCACCAGCAACCTCGACACCTGGGGTTCCCCCGCCGACGGTGACGACCGGATCATGACCGTGCCCCTGGAGTGACCGGCGCCCCGTTGCCTAGCCGAGCAGGCCCCGTGCGATGACCTCCTCGGTCAGGACACGGCGGATCTCGTCGTCCTCACCGACGTGGCCGGGGTGCTCGGCGCTCTCCCGCAACCGGTCGCGCACGGCCGCCACCACCTCGTCGCTCACCAGGGCACCGGACAGCGGCGCGGCCTCGGCCGCCTCACGCCAGCGGCGCATCGCCTCCAACCGGCCGTGTTCGACCGACTCGCGGGTGAGGAGGAACAGGCCGTCGACGTTGCTGTCGTGGGAGTCCTGGTCCAACAGGTCCACGTCCACGACGACGACCGGCTGCGGGGCGCCGCCGTCGGCGTCGGGCCGCAGGTGGTAGACCCGCCAGACACGGCCGTTGGTGAGGAACACCCAGTCCACGCCCTGCTCGACGGCCAGGCGCCGGGCCATCTGGATGTTGCGCAGGTCCAGGTCCTGGCCGATCCGGCGCACCTCGACCGGGGCGAAGAGCTCACCGTCGAGGACGATCGCGTAGTCGATCGAGTCCCCGCTGGTGCGGTACTCGGTGGTCAGGTCCTGGTACTTGCTGAAGTTCAGCCCGACGCTGAAGAAGTCGGCGACCAGCAGACGGGTGTCGCCGTCGTTGGCGTCGCGCTCCGCGAGGTCGGCCAGGGGACCGGCGAACCGGTCGACCGCGGCGGCCACCCGACCCCTGACGGCGGTCTCCCAGCCCAGCGTGGTGGTGAACTGGCCCGTCCTGGCCATGACCTGGGTCTCTTCCGTGTCCATGCCGTCCGTTTCCGTGTCTGGGGCAGCCCCGTCACACGGCTTTCTCCGGGGGCCGGGGAACACGCGGACGAGGGGGAGAATCCGCCTCAGATGCTACATCTCCGGAGTGTGACCGCCGTCCCTCCACGATCTCCGAAACGCGCGTGCGTCGATCACTGGGACCGTCGTCGGGTCCGGACTACTAGGAACCGGCTTCTGGCCCGTCCTTCTTGTCACTCTGAAGGTTCTTCTGGCCCGGCGGTTTCGGCTTGCTCGACGCCATCGCCCGCAGTGCCCCGGCGGATCTGGTGTCTCCGGTCGTGGCCATGTGCTTCAAGGCGTCAAGAGAACCGTGTTGTGGGGCTTCGTTCGACCTGGCCGTCCCTTGCGCGGCCTGGTCGCGTATCTCGACAGGTTCCCGATTCGGCCGTGCGAACGTGGGGTCCGTACTCACACCTGCCGTGACGTTCTGCCCGTCGTAGCTCCAGCTTTTCAGGTTCTTGTCCACACTGTTCTGGATGCCGCGCTCCACGAGAACTGCCATCTCCACGGGGCCGATTCCCCCGGGAACCGGTGTGATCCGTTGCGGGAGATCGTAGGCCTCATGCCTGACGTCTCCCAGGACCTTCCCGCCAGGCTGCGGCACAAAGCCGGACTCCACGACTGCCCGGTGGTGCGGGCCGATCACATCGGGCCCGATGATCCCCGGTGACCCCGTGACGCTGATGATCACATCGCACTCACGTGCCCGCTTGAGATCGTCCCCGAGGTCCAACGCGACCGGTTCGATCCCCTTGTCCCTGAGTAGCCGCACCACTCCACTCCCCACGAACCCCTTCGAGCCGATCACGGCGACCTTGGCGCCGTCGCTGGTGAAGGGCAGAGCGACTCTCGTGATTCCGTCCGCCGTGGCACAGGCCCGCTGCTGGGACCTCTCGGCCAGCAGGCCGTCGATGTCCTTGGCGGAATCGATTTCCTGCACTCCGGACATGAGTCGGGGAGGGGCAGGCATCTGGACAATGATACCGATACTGCGAGGATCCTCGTTGGCTTTCTTGATCTCCTCGCGAAACTGGGCCAGGGAAACGTCATAGGGGAGGGCGATATCCTTGGATTCGAAGCCCTGTGCGGTGAAGTTCTTCTGTTTCTGTTCTGCGGATATTCGGGAAGCATCCAGCTTTGTCGAGGTGTCCTTGTCCAGGCCCTCGGTGGGGGTGAATCGGATGACCGAAATCGATGATCCGCTCCTGCGGATCGGATCCTGGTAGTGCTCGAGACCCTGCTTGACCTGGCTCAGGATCTTGCGTCCCTTGATGTGGTTGTCGCCTTTGCCTGGCACGTGGTCAGCTCTCCTCGCCTAGATGCTTCAACTGCGATTCCACGCTGGGCATGCCGAGTCGATTCACGAGTTCGGTCTTCTGCCTCGTGGTGAGCAGTTCACGCCCTTCGACCGGATCAGTGTAGGCAGTTCCGTTCCATCCAAGAGGGACTGTGGTGAAGGTGGAGGGGCCCAACTCCATGTAGTGATAAGAGAAGGGCCCATGGTGCGTATACCACTCGGCCGTGCTCAGCTGCTCGTGTTGAGGGAGCGCGAGGTCGTTCTGGAGGGTCTCGGCAATCTCGGGGATTCGAGCGTCCATGACTCGAGATATGGGGTTGCTCTTGATCTCCGACAGCACGAAGACCCTGGCGGAAGGGCTGGTGAAGACGTTCACAAGGCAGCGTCCGTCGCCGTGTGGGGTGGGGAACGACAGGATGAACACAGTCAGTTCGAAACCAGTCGACGTCTTCGTTTTGAGTTTCTTGCTCACGATCACTTCTGGCTCCAGAACCGGGGGCTGTGAGAGGCATCAGCGCTGAGGGGGATGCCGGAATGACTTTACTGGTGGTGGCGATGCTTTTCCAGGGCGTGGGGGGTGGGGGCGGAGGGCCAGGGCCGCATGTGGCCAATCCGTCGATGCTGGCTGACGACGTTTTCTGGGGTCGGTTGGTCGGTACCCCCGGTGCGGATTGCCCTGCGGCGGGGAAGGCCGTGCTGTTCAGGGGACATTCAAGTGTCCAGGAGCGGCCAGGGAGACAGGGCACGTTCGGCGTCCCTGGCGGCGGCGAGGAGGAGCGAGTCCTCTTGGTGTCGCGCAACGAGGTGCAGACCCACGGGCAGACCGTCCCCGGTGAGCCCGGCGGGCAGGCTCAGGGCCGGGTGCCCGGTGAGGTTGAACAACCAGGTGTAGCCCACGCTCATCACCTCGCCCGGCCCCGCGTGCGGATGGGCCCGGTTCGGGGTCGTGGGCGTGGCGAGCAGGTCCACGGAGGACAGGACGGCGTCCAGCGCGGAGAGGTCCTCGGAGGGGACACCGGCGGGGTGGCCCCGCTCCCGTCGGGCGAGCCAGGTCTCCGCGGGATCGGTGAGCGCGAGCCGGGGCACTGACACCGTCGCGCCGGAGGAACGGGCCCAGCGTCGCAGCGCCCGTTCCGCGAGCTCCACCACCTCCGGATCCGGTGCGTTGAACCCCAGGGTCGGTGACCACGCGACGCGCGGGCGCGGTGGAGTGGCCACGGGACGGCCACCGAGCACGGCGCTCCGGTACAGCTCGACGTCCGCGACCGTCCGCGCGATCGGCCCGCCGACCGTCAGCCCGGCCCGGTCCCGGGCCGGAAGCAGCCCGGTGGTCGGTTTGTAGCCGATCACCCCGCACCAGGCCGCGGGGATCCGGGTGGATCCGGCGCCGTCGCTCGCGGTCGCCAACGGGACCGCTCCCGTGGCCACCGCGACGGCTGACCCGGCGGAGGAGCCCCCGGGGACCCGATCGCCGTTCCAGGGGTTGAGCGTGGGCCCCTTGCCGTTGTCTCCCCAGGTCTTCCACGGGGTGCCGGGGCCGGGCACGGAGGTGGAACCGACCGGTACCGCACCGGCGGCGACCAACCGCCGGGCCTGGTGGGAGCCGGTCCCCTCGGAGGCCTTGACGGCCAGGGGCACCCCGGCCAGGGGCAGGTGGACACCGCCGCTGGCCACGGCCGCGTCCACCCGGGCCGCGCACTCCAGCGCCGACTCCGGCCAGACCTCGACGAAGGCGCGCAGGTGCCCGATCCGCTCGACGGCCTCCAGCGCCTCCCGTACGGTCTCGACCGCGCTCGCCTCACCACGCGTCACCCGGTCCGCGGTTTCACTCGCCGTCGGTGGTGTCTCGTTCCTCACCGAATCGAGACTAGTGCGGTCGCGACACCGAGGGGGCTGGAACGCGGCCCTTCCGGCACCCCGGTCGCACCGACGGTCTCGGTGGCTCCAAGACGTGGACGGCGTCGCAGGCGTCGCGGACGGCCGGGTCATGGGTGGCGATGACCACCGCGCGGCCCTCCCGGCTCATGTCGCGCAGGACGTCCACCACCATCGCGCCGTTGTCACCGTCCAGTGCCCCGGTCGGTTCGTCCGCGAGCACCAGGGAGGGCTGCTTGACCAGCAACCGGGCCAACGCCACACGCTGCTGTTCGCCACCGGACAGGTGGTGCGCGCGCTCCCCCTCCCGTCCGGCGAGGCCCACCCGGGCCAGCGCCGCCGAGCGGTCCGTCCGGGGTCCACGCGGGCGGGCGACGGCCAGGTTGGCCCGGACGGTCGCGTTCTCCATCAGGGCGTAGTTCTGGAAGAGGTATCCCAGGTGGTCACGGCGGAAGCGGCGCTGCCCGCGCGCGCCCAGGCGGGTGAGGTCCGTGCCCCGGAACTCGATCCGCCCGCTGGTGGGCCGGTCCAAGAGCCCCATGCAGTTGAGCAGGGTGGTCTTGCCCGAGCCACTGGCGCCGACCAGCGCGAGGAGGCGGCCCGGTTCGACGGTCAGGTCGAGGTCCCGCCACAGGACACGACGGCCGAAGGTCCGGGTCAGACCGGTCAGGGTGAGCATGCGTCTCCTTGTGGGTCGGGGTTCAGCACCGGGTGGCGCCCTCACGGACGATGCGGCGGTGGAGGAGGGCGAGCACGCCCAGGGTGAGGCCGAGCGAGGCCAGGGCGATGCCCGCCGCGTGCAACGGTTCGGCTCCGGTGACCGGAGTGCCCGGTCGTGCCGGGTCGTCCCGAGCGGACAGGCCGACGGCGGTGCTCGCCACGGCCCAGCCCACGAAGCCCACCGCGAGGACGGCCTCCGTGGACAACAGGCGGCGGTGCGTGGCCAGGAACCCCCACCCGCTGATGTGCCGGACGAAGATCTCCTGTGCCCGGGCACGCACGTGGACCACGCAGGCGGCCATGGCGGTCAGCAGGAGCACGGCGCCCGCGCCGACCAGGTTGAACGCCTCGGTGCGCAGGGCGTGCACGGCGACGGCGTGGGCTCTGCGCGCGCTGGTGCCCAGGGTCTCGACCATCGAGACGTAGCGGGCGGCCTCCGGACTCCGCGCGCGGAACGCCTCCACCACCCCGGGGTCGGGGAAGACCGTCTGTCTCGCGGACATGTGGTTGACGTAGGAGTTGTCGGACAGGATGACGCCGTTCGGCAGGGCGATGAGCAGGGGTTCGTGCAGGAGGGGCAGTGCGCCGCCGAGGCGTTCCTGCGCGCCGTAGGTGAACAGGGTCTGGTTGTCGGCGATGGGCAGGACCCGCACGTCGAACCGGTCGCCCGGGTCGCCGTTGACCTCCAGCCACCCCGTCACCCCCTCGACCAGTGGCTCGGTGGACCCGCAGACGGACGCGGGCAGGAGGACCCGCACGGTCGCGGCCGGTCCGTACCGCTTCCCGTCGGGGGAGAGGACCTCCTCCTCGGTCAGATAGGTGTCGTTGACCAGGAGCACCGGACGGTCCTGGGGCGGGGTGCCTCCGGCCGGAACGATCTCGGAGAGGCGCATCTGGACGGCCAGGACCAGGTCGCCCTCCGCGTCGGCTCTCCGCAGCCACGGGCCGAGCGTGTCGTCCACGGCCTGTTCGTCCGCCCACCCGTAGTTGGCGCTCAGCGCGGGTCGGGACGTCTGCCCGTACCGGTCGTGGAGCTCCAGGCCGAGCCGGTGGTCCCGGACCTCCCGCGCCGTGGTGACCACCGAGCCGATCAGCACGAGGGTCAGCGCGAACGCCGGGACGCGTACCAGGTAGACGGCGGCGGTGGTGCCGCGCACGGGCAGCCGCCCCTGGAGCGCGGGCAGGATGCCGGTGGTGCCGACCAGGGCCAGCACCACCGCGTGCGTGATGAGGCAGGGCAGGGCGAGCGAGGCGAGGAGGGCCAGCGCCAGCACCGTGTAGAAGCCGAGCTGCGCTCCTCCGTTGTAGAGACCGAGGAGCCCCAGCACGACCACCGCCGACACGGGCAGGACGACCGCCCACAACCGCAGTACCCCGCGCAGCTCCCCGAGGAGCAGCCGCCCGTAGGAGTGTCCCTGGAGCCGCCGGACGGCGTGGTCCCGGGAGGCGAGCAGGACCCCGGCCCCGGTGGCGGTGACCGTGGTGAGCACGGCGACGGCCACCAGGTGCCACAGGTGCCCGCCGGCGAGGAAGTGCCACAGCCGGGTCCTCTGGACGCCGGGTGCCTCGGTCAGTCCGTGCCCGGCCAGCGCCTCGCGCAGCGCGGGAGCGGCGTCCGGGGCACCGAACACCAGGTAGTAGCCGTGCGGCCCCACCTCCCGGAACTCCTCGATGGGGTGGGTCCGGACGGTGAAGGACCGGCTGAAGGACGGATACCCCTCGTCCAGCCAACGGCCGTACCGCGATCCGGGGTCGGAGACAGCCAGGTACAGGTGGGCCAACGAGGACGGGGTACGGACGTCCAGGACGCTGTAGCCGATGGCGGCGTCATGGGCGTCCGCGACCTCCCGCACCGTGCGCGCCACCTCGTCGGTGGCGTGGGTGCCGTCGCTCTGGGTGATCCACACGAGGTCCGGGTCGTCGAGCACGTGCACGGTCTGTTCGGCGGTGGCGGCCAGGAGGAAGGCGAGCAGCGCGGCGAAGGCCACGCAGGCGGTGTAGGCGAAGGAGAGGGTCCGGTTGGGCACCTGGCGGTCCTGTCAGGGAGGGAACCCCGTGGTCCCGGGAGCGGATCAGCAGCCGTCGCGCCAGTACTGCTGGTTGTTGGCCATGGCCCGTGCGGCCTCGGCTCTGGCCCAGATACCGGCCGAGGCGTTGACCCGCTCGGTGTGGGTACCCACGGCGGTGGCTCCGTGGCAGTTCTTCGGATGCAGGTAGTGGGACCGGACGAACCCCTGCCCGGGGACTCCGGTGAGGCTGCGCTCCCACACCCCGCCGCCGACGTGGGAGGTCTGGGCGAGGGCGGTTCCGGCCGCGAGGACGACGACGGTGACCACGGTGACGGACAGTCGGAGGAGGGCTTTCATCGAGGGCTCCCTGCCGGGGTCTAACAGTTGTTGCGCCAGTAGCTCTGGTTGTTTCCGTTGGCGCGCGGTGCGTTGGCGCGGGCCCACTGCCCGGCGTTTCCGTTCACCCGGACGGTGCGCGATCCCACGGCGGTGGCCCCGTGACAGGAGGAACCGTGGCGGTAATGGGAGTAGACCTCGCCGGATCCGGGAATTCCGGTGATTCCCCAGATCCATTCACCGCCGCCCACATAGGAATGAGCGGCCAGTGCGGCGGTGCCGCCGCCCAGGGCGATCCCGGCGGCGGTGAGGGCGGTGGCGAGAGCACGTGCGGCGGTGTTCACGGGGCCCCCTAGCAGCCGTTGCGGTAGTACGACTGGTTGTTGGTCCAGGCCCTGGGGGCGCTGGCGTAGGAGGTGTGTCCGGGGGCGGCGTTCCTGGAACGGTCGGTGTAGGTGCCCACCGCGGTGGACCCGTGGCAGTTGCTGGAGTGGTGGTAGTTCGAGTACACGGAGGAGACCGTGACCCCGTGGTACCAGGTGCCGCCGCCGATCCGGGTTCCGGCGAGGGCCACGCCCGCGGCCCCGGCGGTGAGACCCACGACGACGAGCACGGTGACGATTCCCTGGTTGACTGTTTTCCGCATTCGAGAACCCCGGTCCTGTCGTTCTCCGTCACATCAGAAACGGAGAATGGGAGAATTCACAGAGGAGGGAGAAGCATTGCCCCTCTGAAATCCATTACTACCGCGCCCTTGCAGGTGTTCTCCTTTTTGTGGCCGGATGCGGACACGATCCAGACAACCGCTCCGACCTGGGGTAACGGGGTTCGCGAATCGGATGTCCGGTGGTCTGTCCACAGGCTGTGGAAAGAACACCGCGAGGCCCCGACCCAGGAGGGTCGGGGCCTCGCGGGGCCGGGCGTCAGCCCCGCACGCCGTCTACGGTGGCGGTGATCCAGTCCGCGTGTGCCACAGGGTCCGTGAAGACCATCGGGCCCACGCAGAGGGGGCTCTCGTCGAAGTCGCCGTCACGGCTGACGACACCGACCAGCTCCCAGTTCCCCTCCACCTCGCGGACCAGGGGGCCGCCGGAGTCGGAGATGCACATCTGCGCCTCGTCGGTCGGGTGCTCCGAGCAGAGGTCGCCCTCGGGGTCCATCTCCGCGCAGCGGTCCGGGGAGACGACCTCGGTGTCCAGCTGCTGGAGGGTGTCCGGCTTCCCCTCCTCACCGAACTCGTCGAGCATCCCCCACCCCAGCCCGCGCACCTCGGCGCCTGGAGCGGCCGACTCCTCCCCGATGCCGACGGGGGTCTGCTCGACCGGGGAGTCCAGTCTGAGCAGCGCGAGGTCGTTGCGCAGCAGGTACTGCGAGAGCGGGTAGTCGGGATCGTCGCTGACGTCCTCCACCTCGTACTCGGGGTGGAAAACGACCTCCACGACGGTGCGCTCGCTGCCGCCCGCGTTCACGTCGGTGCTGCCCACCCGCACGGTGAGCTGCTCGGGGGCGGTGCAGTGGCCCGCGGTGAGGACCCACTCCTCGTCGACCAGCGCGCCCCCGCACAGGTGCTGGTCGTTGTCGTCGTACAGGGCCGTCACGAACTCGTACCCCTCGGTGGCGTCGACACCACCGATGACCGCGACGGCCGGTGCGGCCAGCGCGGTCGCCCCCAGGAACGCCCCTACTCCCAGTGCTCCGGCGATCGTCGTGCTCCTGCGGCTGTCCGCCATGCCAGACCTTCCGTCCCGTGTTCGCGTTCCGTCCACTCCAAGCTAGGGAGCGGAACCCTGCGGAACATCGGCCGCGGGGACCACCTGGGCGTCCGACGAAAGTACGCGCACGACGGCGCGGGGGCTACGGAAGGTCAACCCAACGGGAGGCGGGAGCCGAGAGTCAGCCCGATCCCCTCGGACTCGAACTCGACGGCGCCGATCACCCACACGCGCTCGTCGAGGTGCGTTCCCCTCTCCGTGGTGTAGCCCTCCACCGCCAGGACCCGGGAGTCGCCGTCCCCCAGAACACGGGCGGTCGATCGCGAACCGTCGGAGAACCCCAGGGGAAACGACTCCGGCAGCCGGTCGATGTCCTCGGCCGTGGTCTCGACGAACACCCGGGCTCCGGGGAACAGGTGGCTGTACCCGGCGTGGGCCGTCGTCGGACTCATACGCGCTCCCGGGAGAAGGCTGACCCCACCACACTCCCAGAACACCGCCCGCAGGCCCGCCCCCGAACCCTGCGTGTCCTCCACCCGGAACGGGCCATGGTCCTCGTCATCCGGCCTGGCCGAAGCGGGTGTTCTCGGGCACAGGTCGCTCACCCGGGCTTGTGGCACGGCGACCGGGGAAGAGCAACGGCCGGGGCGGCCGACGGGAGCTGCGCGCGTCACCCGTGGCCCGGGCGCCCCCGAACACGAGAACGGCCCCTGGCGTGCGAACCGTGTTCGCTGCTCAGGGGCCGTCTCAAAGCCGGAGCGGATGACGGGAATCGAACCGCCCACCGTGAGTGGCGTGACCTGCCAAAATACGAGAATCAGCAGGCAGTGGAACTACCCGTCACTTGTGCAAGGCGAGACGTTCACTCAGGTTGCGGCCGGTTTCGAGGTGGGCGCCACCACAGCCTGGCGGTACGTGCGCGAGACCACGGCCCTGCTCGCCGAGCAGGCACCCACCCTGGAACAGGGGCTGCGCCGTGCACGCCGCAAGGGATGGGGGTACGTGATCGTCGACGGCCCGCTCATCGCCTGCGACCGTGTCGCGGCCGACCGCCCGTTCTCTTCCGGCAAGCCCAAGCAGCACGGCATGAACGTCCAGGTCGTGGCCGCACCGGACGGGGAACCCCTGTGGACGTCGTGGTCGCTGCTCGGATCGGTGCACGACACCAGAGCCGCCCGGGTGTGGAGGATCGCCGAACGCATCAAGGCCTCGGGCCTGCTCGGCCTGGGCGACAAGGGGTACGTGGGCGTGTCGGAGACCGTGTTCTGCCCGTTCGAGGGCTGCGGCAAGCCGCAGTGGAAGAATGACGCCAACTCCGAGCACGCCAACCTGCGCAGCCTCGGGGAACGGGCATTCGCCCAGTTCAAGAACTGGGAGGTCCTACGTCGGCTGCGGTGCTGCCCGCACCGGGCCGGAGTGATCACCCGGGCCGTGCTCGTACTTCAACTCCGAGAAGCAGGATGAAAAGCGCTCAATGCTTACTCAAGCTCTGCCATACCACTGTGGTAGTAAGCAAGGCGCGTGTTGATCTCCTCACGGTGGAAGCGCTCAGGTGATTCCTCCCTGAGGGATCTTCCCAGGTCAGAGAAGAACGCACTTTCCGGAACCTCGTCGGCCCCTTCCGGAATGAACTTCAGGACCTCTTCAAGCATGACGACCGCACGCTGCATGAGGTAACGGGCCACACGGAGTTCCTCCTTCGAGAGACCCGTGACATCCACCGGGACTTCCGACGCTCCTCTGTCACTGAGCCACAGGAACTCTCCCGGATCGATGATGCGCGATGGCGTACTTCCACCGATTGCCGGGTAACGTGCTCGTTCTCTGGTCTCGAGTTCGAACTCATACCGGCCTGACCCGGAACAGCGTTCGCACTGCCCCTCGTAGACAGCGACGAACACTCCGTCACGCTTCTCCAACCAGTGATCTACCTGATCCAGGATGGGGTAATCACATGAGCACAGGTGAAGCTGTAGATAGAGGCGGGCCTCTCGGATGGATCGTGCGTACAACATGGTCGCGATACTATCGGGAATCGTCCCTGTCGACGACTGGTGTCCGGTCATGACGGTGACAGGGGATCGGTGGCCGCGCGGACCTCGATGCGCGGTGCGGAGGTGGCGACGCAATGTTCACTCGAAGGGAGCATCGTGCCCGAACGAGACCCTGAGGCGATACGGGCCGCGGCTAAGGATCGGCTCCCCCGGATCGTGAGGGAGGAGTTCGGCGAAGCCTTTCTGCAGATCGAGCAGAAACGTGAGGGTCGCCGCGAATTCTTTGCTCTCGGCGACTCGAACAACACCCCCCTCACGATCCGTGTTGACGCGGGGCCACTTCCGGACAACGAGCTCGTCCGCGTTTACGGGAACACGTCCTCGGACAACCATGTCATTCTGCTCTCCGATCAACTGGATATCAGGGACGTCGACACGGTTCTCCTTGCGAGTCTGGAGGAGCTGGAGGACAAGCGAGAGTATGCGGGACTGGTGGAGGCCGAAAGCCGAGCCGCCGCAGCCGGTCACAGCCGGGGCCTGGGACTCCGTGCGACCTCGGACATCGGCCGTCGCAGGTTGTTGCCGGAGCGTTTCCACTACGCGATGCCGGGAACCCACCCCGACGGGCGAAGGATCAGCAGGGCCGAGCTTCCCACCGCGGTGGAGCGGGCCGGGGCTGAACGCGATCGCGTGAGTCGCGGGACCCTCGAGGAACTCCGTCGCGAAGCGGCTTCCCTGCCAGCCGGGGAGTACCCGAAGCGTCCTGTCATGGTCGGCGGTGGTGCGGCCTTGGCCGCGCGTGATCCCGACCGACTCCTCGTCGATGGGCGGGGACGCTGGCACGTCGACCCGATCCAGAGAATCGTGCAGACGGCCGACCACATGGACCATCTGCGAACCACGGGCATGGGCGACCCCTACCAGTTCGCGAACCGCACCGAGCGCGTCCCTCGTCCGGCGCTGCAACTGTGGGAGAACGAGATCGCCGCCCAGGGGCCTGTGATCGACGGCATGACGCGCTTGTACTTCGATGACCGAAACAGGCTCCTGGCCGAGATTCGTCCATCCGCCGACTCGGATCCGGTGACGATCGAGGTCGAAGGCAAACCGCTGATCGCGACCGGATTCCAGCCAGAGCTGGTTCCGGGGGTCGCGAGAGGCGTGCCAACGGTTCCCGACGCCACCGACAAGATCTCGGATCACCTGTCGGCGCGATCGCATCCCCAGACAGCCGAGGTCACACAGGCCCTCGCCAGGCTTTCGGCGGGTGAGGGCTCGGCGCAGAGCGCGCTTGACACCCTGGAGTCCGCGGATGTGCTGTCGGAATTGCGAGCGTCCGATGACAAGAACGTCAGCGATGCGCTGACGACCCTCGACGCCACGGCGCACTGGGATCGCACCCGTGAACTGGACCCAGATCGGGTTCTGCTGGGCGACGAGGTTGGCGAAGGGCGCTTCGAGGCCCATGCCACTGACCACTGGCTGGTGGTCGGCATGGGAGGCACGGGCGCTTCAGTGGTTGAAGCCATCCTCCAGGAGAACCCGAACGCCCGTGTCACGATTCTGGGCGGCGAACCGGCGTTCGTGCTCCAGAACGCCGTTCAGCTCAAGGAGCTGACAGAGCGGCACGGCCCCGACGGCGACGGGCGTCTGACGAAGATCGATGGTCGGCTCTCGTCACTGGACGCGGCCACCGGACCGGATGGCCGTCTGCGGGTTCACGTGGAGGCTGTGGACACGAAGAGGGACGCTGACAACAACATCGTCCATCAGGAGAGAAAGACCGTCGAGGCGGGCGCCGTCGTCGCGTGTCTGGGCAGGGTGCCCAAGGCGCCACCCGTCCTGAACGAGGTCCTGGGCCAGGCGGTCTCGAAGGACGCGGTCGAGGGCCGGTTGATGTTCGATGACAACGGCCAGTATCTGGGTTACAACCTCTCGGTGGATGTGGGGGGCGACCAGCGCGAGTTCGAGGTCACCGGTGCCGTCTCGCGTTTGCTCCCCGCCGATGTCTTCAGCAGGGAGGACAGCGCTCGTGTCGTCGATGTCGGTGTGACCACGGTGCCGGAGGAGGCCGCCAATGTGCCAGCCGGATTCATGGGCACGGCCCTGCAGTCGGTGGCCCTGGAGGAGCACCGCGCCAAGGGCAATGACGACGGGCCGACATCCGACCCCTCCGCTGGGCCGACAGATCCGGACCCTAACGACCAACTGAGGGCAGGGCCTCCCGAAGCCCGCCATCCGGCTGAACCTGCCACTGGGGAGACTCCCCAACGGAATCCGCGTGGAGCTGGGAAAGCCGCCAACCGCAGATTGCATGGAGTTGAGAAGTACCCAGCTCCTGACACTCCCAGAAGGGAACCCCGGAAAACCAAGAATTCCCCTGAGGTTCCCAAACGGAAACATTTGGGAATCAAGGGCACTCTAGTGCCCAGAGAGAAGCCTCAGACGCCACCCGATAGACCCGTAGAGGAGACGGAGGGACATCAGAACGCGGATCCGGAGAATACGGCGAGGACTTCGAGCGCGATTTGGGAAACCGTCAAGCCGTCGTTCGAATCGTGGGCTCGGCGGCGGTCCCATTGGGGGCAGTACGACGACCAGCATGGTTACGATCGGAGTCCGCCGGTCGGCTCAGTGATGATGCCCAAGATGGCGCCAGGTCCCTACGAGAAGCTGCTGCACCCGGACACGGTTGAGGCGTACGCGCGCGATCTGGAACAGTCCGGGAAGGGTCACCAGGGGCCCACGAAGTAGTGACTGACAGGCCGCCCCTCAGTGCTCCGGGAACGTGAACGGTCAGGTGCTCGAAAATATCGAGCGACCTGGCTGTCTGCGTGTCTGGAACGGACAACGGGAATCGAACAGCCCAAAGCCACCGGAGTGACCTGCCCAAACCCGAGGATCCCCAGAAGCGGCACTGCCCGTCACTTCGTTGCCCTTAGTTTCACAGGCTCATGCCCTCGGACTACGGGAGCACCTGGAGGTTGATCGTGGGATGCTCGCTCAGCTCCAGGAGATGTTCGAGCTGGGTGCGCTCACCTTGTTACCGTCGATCTGGCAGGTGAGGACGGGTTCGTCGATCACCCACCACATCTGTAAACCGGACGTATGACGGGAGTTGGGCACGTCATCTGCGGCCCCGTGCACCCGCCGGTGCACCCTGAACACGAAGACGGCCCCTGGTGTGCGAACCGTGTTCGCTGCTCAGGGGCCGTCTCGAAGTGGAGCGGATGACGGGAATCGAACCCGCGTTATCAGCTTGGGAAGCCGAGAACGCCTCTGGCGGCTGACCTTGCACTTCACCTACCTGCGAGGATACGGCCCGTTTGCCCGCGATTCCCCGTGGTTCCCCACCATTGACCGCCCCGTGTGGCACGCATGTGGCACGGCTCGGATGGGATGAGGGCTGGTCCTGTGGTTCGTTCACGCTTGCGCTCACCACGGCCCTAGTAACCCCAGGAGAGAGCAACCACGGTTCCGATCCCGCATGGGTTCTGGCGCGAACGGTCGTATCCCGGCACGTCCTGCATCGCGCCAGGTTCCATGCGGGCCCGGGGGTCCAGGGGACAGCCCTCTGGTACCACAGTCCCAGACGAAAAACCTGTTTCCCTTGAAAGTCGCACTACCCTGGGGCAATGCGTGCCAATAATGTTAAGATCATGAATAATAATCGCCGTGTCATCGGTATCTTCGGTGACTGATGGAATAATTAGAATTGAGGAGTCATGACTCAAGAGCCCCAAGGGGAAGAAGGCTGGTCTTTTGAATTGGGCATTTGGCAGCGGTTGTTAGCTGCATTGGTTGGCGTTGTTTCTGGCCTGACTGGCGCATATGCTGTGTTTGTTTCGGCCAATCAGGCTGGCACGGCTATTTTATTGCTTGCTTCAGTAGCTTTCTTGCTGATTGGAATTCAGGGAACTCCGCTGTCGACGTTCGGCTCC
This sequence comes from Nocardiopsis eucommiae, assembly GCF_965344335.1. NCBI lineage: Bacteria > Bacillati > Actinomycetota > Actinomycetes > Streptosporangiales > Nocardiopsidaceae > Nocardiopsis > Nocardiopsis eucommiae. The sequence goes on along the minus strand of NZ_CBDRIY010000029.1, from coordinate 45,640 downwards.
GGGGAGTACCAAATAGTATGGAAGAAATTTAGGCGGAAAATCGAAGAACAGGCTGTCCAAGCTCACGAAGCGGGGCAGTCCGAGTTGGCTCGTGTTCTAACGGACTATGCTCGGGATCCAAGTGGGTATTCCCCTCATAATGCCAGAATCCTACGGGCTATTGACTACGAGAAGCGTGTCGGGGAAGCCCTGAAAAGAATTCTTCCGAATGGGGCAGTTGTAAGTTCGATAGATGTGAGATCGCCTTTTGATTTTGTAGTCCACCGCAAAGAAGGCAATGATGTCGGAGTCATTGCAAAGCACCTGAAAGAGCCCAATTCCTTAAGGGATTTCGCGAGGCGGTTTGTAGGCTACCTTCCTGGTGCGGGATTCAGTAAGGTAGTCGTCATTACGAATTTGTCTGTCCCTCAGCGCATGGTTGAGCGCTTTCGTAGTGAGAAACCTTCGACCGTCGATATTGATATCGTCACATGGAATTCAGAGATTGATGATGGTATGGTTTTGAACGCTGTCGGTGACTAGCTATCAGATGTGCTAAGTAAAAACGGAAAGTTGTCTCTTTTTCTTCATTGGGTGAGCCGGAGGAAAGCAGGCGCCAGTAGCCACGGTCCAGGAAGGCAGGTGCTGTCCGCTCCTACTGTGAGTCCGACGTCGGTGCTCCGCTATCTTCTGGCTTCCGACCGAGCGAGGGACCGGGCGTCAGCCCGCGCCCTCGCTCGGTCGGGGCCCGCGATGGCGCTTGCGCCGTCGCCTTGATACCGGTCACTGGTCCTGCTGGCGACGTTCGGCAGTATGCGGTGGGGCGAGCTGGCCGGTCTGCGGCGTCGGCACCTGGACTTGGACGCTCGGACGGTGCGGGTGCGCGAGACCGTCTCGGACGTGGGCGGGCTGTACAAGGGCAAGCCCAAGTCCAAGGCGGGGTACCGGACCGTCTCCCTGCCGGAGCTGATCGTTCCGGACCTGCGGCGCCACCTGGACGAGTTCGCTGCCCCCGGACCGAACGGTTTCGTGTTCGTGGGTGTGCGCGGCAACCAGCTTCGCCGGGGCAACTTCTCGAAGTACTGGGCGGACGCCTGTGCGGCCGTGGGCCTGGAGGACGTTCACCTCCATGACCTCCGGCACACCGGGAACACCTACGCGGCTGAGGCCGGGGCGTCCGTGCGGGAGCTGATGCGGCGGATGGGGCACTCCAGCACACGGGCGGCGATGATCTACCTCCACGCGCGACGAGCGGGAGCGGGAGATCGCGGACCGGTTGGGGGAGAGGGCTGCCGAGGAGCTAAGGGCCAACGGGACGGACGGGTCCAAGCCCGGGGACGAGGGCGAGGACGACGGCGACGATCCGCCGTACGCGGATGTCTCCGCCCACCGCCAGCCCGCCGACCTGCACAGATACGAGAATCCCCAGGCCGCGTCGCTGCGCCTCACTCGGTTGCCCCCGGTTCCCCCGCGTTGCACCGGCCCCCGTCCACCCTCCGGGTGCACGACCTTTGCCGTTTTGGTGCACCCTAACGGGTGCACCGTAGGTTGAATCACGCCATCTGGGCACTGCATGTAGCGGGCGGGAAGGATGCGATATAAGCTCCACGCGACTCATCGGCCCGGAGGGCCAAAAATGCTTTTCATGAACGACCTCGCATTTCTCCGACCTGCGAGGATGCGATCCGAATCCCCATAATCCCCTGTGGTGTTCCATATCGCCCTCCTCGTGTGGCACACTGGTGCTCATCTGTCCTATTTTTGGGCCGTACTAATCAGCGCACGCGATCTCAACTTTGATGTATCGTTCGACAGCTCCGCGAACCTGTCGCGCGCCTGTGTGAAGTGTCTTTTATTGATTCTTCAATAGAGGATGGCTGGTCTCTATTGATCAAGGAAATGTCAGCCCATCGCTGTAGCTGTTTTAGGATGATCAAACCGCAGATTCATGGCAATCTTGACAAGGAACGGAAGTGGATTTAATGCCGATTCGAAATGTGGCATACCTGTCGGAGAGGAAAGTGGAGATGGAATTCACTCATGTTTCGGGGGAGCTCTCCTTGTCCAAGATTGATGCGAAACTAAATATGGCCGTGTTGGCCTCTGGTGTTGAGTTCGGCAAGGAGGGAGGATTCGGCCACGCGCTGCATGTAAAGCTAGAGGCACTCATTGATCATCTCGGTGCACTCGCGTTCGATTTCGGAGATTCTGACGTAAAACTGGGTTCCTGGATTAGATTTGATTTGACTTTCGACTACGCTACAGGCCATCGCGACAGTAGTCCTGGCGCTCCGAATGATCTGATTTTCTTTGCGGGTTCTGAATTCTCTTCTGTTGGTCCCCCTGTGAAACTGTTGCTTTGTGGTAGTTCGCGCCATGCACGCTTGCTTCGAAGTGAGCCGCTGGGTCATAAGGATGAGCATGACCGTGGCCACGTTGGTTCTAATACCGACTGGATCGATGATGTGGTTATGCAGATTGAGAGGGATGAATCAGAGAAGCGAACTATAACTCCGAAAATCCGCTCACGAATGACGGAGTCCGAACAAAGGAGGGAGCACTATGACTGGGTTGCTCAACAAGTTCACAGGATCACGGTTCAGGATCATCCTCCTGCGCAGACTGCCGACCTTAAAGGTCTGGCGCAAGTGCTCTGGATTGCTCCTAATGAATATATTGGTTCTGTTGTTCTGGCGACGCCGCTATATTTGGAATATTCTCACAAGAAAAAAAGCTTTCGTGAGCGAATGCGTCGTCGGTTTCGGAGTATCTAGGTGCTCAATCTGTGGGGTGGGGTTAATCACGTCGATAGTCTTTGGAATGAGCTATTGAAGGCGTGGGAAGATCATAGATTTAATTGCATTGGGGGAGTAATCAGAGGAAGTGGGAATGTAGGCTGCCCATCGCTAGCAGTTGGTCTGAGCGCTGTCACGCAGCGCGCTCTATGACAGTCGCGTCGTGCTCTACTGTGCCGGTGTGAGTACTCAATGGACGATCCACGGCGAGAAGCTGGTGGACGAGAATCGGCACATCCGACTGTCTACGGTCGACATCACCCTCCCGGACGGGGTGTCCTTCACGCAGTACGTCGTGGCGATGCCCCCGGCCGCGATGACGTTGGTGGTCAACGACCAGCGCGAAGTGCTCCTGATGCGTCGGCACCGGTTCATCATCGACCGATGGGTGTGGGAGCTGTCGGGCGGATACGTGGACGGCGCCGAGGACATCGAGGCCGCGGCTGCGCGTGAGGTCGAGGAGGAGACTGGGTGGCGTCCCCGCTCGATGGAGCACATGGTGACCTTCCAGCCCGCGATCGGCTCGGTGGACCAACCCCAGATCATCTACCTGGCACGCGGTGCTGACCTGACCGACACCCCTCCGGACATCAACGAAGCCCAGGAGATCCGCTGGTGGTCTCTGGAGGAGGCCGTGAAGATGATTGAACGAGGTGAGATCGTCGGTGCGTCCACGGTCGTTGCGGTGTACCGGGCGCTCACTCTGGTGTGACAGCTTCCCTGGCGCACGGTGAACTCCTCGACAGTGGGCGAGCTTTAATGGGAGCGGAGGCGGTGGCCCAAGCGGCGTAGGTAGGACAGGGCTCTACGGGATTGCAACCCCTCGACCAGATCCAGGGCCTGGTCACCTACTCGAACGGCCTCCACAGGTTCATTAGGGGCATGAGCGGTGGCGAGCATCAGCAGGTTGAACGTGCGGCCGCGGACGTAGTCGGTGTTCATCTCCAGGGAGCGTTCCGCGTACGCGGCGGTCTGGGTGTCGTCGTTCAGTGCGAGGAAGCAGTGCGCGACCTTGGCCGCGAGGTAAGCCTCATCGAAGTAGGCCAGCCACTCCGGAGGATCGGGATCCTCGGCCTCGAACGCCTTCACCCCTGCGCGCAGGGAGGCCGAGGTCGCTCGGTGATCGGTCAGGCCCGCGTGGCCGTGGGCCTCGATGAGGTGGCACTCGGCCATGAGGGCTGTATGCCCGGTGCGGGTGGCTGCTGATTGGGCTGCTCGCGCGAGGTCCACGGCTTCGGCGGATCGGCCGATGTAGGTGGCCTGGTGGCCCATGGCGGCGAGGATCTCGGTGCACAGGCCGTCGTCCTGTGCGGTCTTGGCCATGCGCAGGGCCTGTACCAGGTATCGCTGGGCCAGGCCGTGCTGTTCGCAGTCGTAAGCCATCCACCCCACGGTCTTGGTGAGTTCGGCCGCCGCTGAGAACAGCTCTCGCCCGATCTCTTCGGTGTAGGTGCCGTGGAGGAGCGGGGTGACGTTGGCGTCGAGGTACTGCACGACGGTGCTGCGGATGCGACCCCCGCCCACGCGGTTGTCGAGGTCGCGGAAGGCCCGGGTCATTTGCCGGATGGCGGCGATCTCAGGGCGTCCGACCCGGGTTCGGCCCCGGTGCGCGGGGCCAGGGGAGGGCGGATGGGTGAGCCATCGTGTGGTGGCGCTCGGGTAAGCGGCGGGGGAGTAGCCGCCGAGCAGCACACGGCGGCGTTCGACGTCGGCCCGGTACAGCTGCCCAGCGGTGGAGATACCCGTGGTCCAGGAGAGCGGGAACTCCAGGGAGCGCTCGTCCCCGCCGGGCAGGCCGCACTCTTGCAGGCTGACGGATCGCCCCAGGGCCTCCGAGAGAACTCCGGAGATCAGTGCGGGGACCGGTTGCTGTGGACGTTCCCCTTCCAGCCAGCGGCGCACGCTGTTGTGGTCGTAGGACAGGGAGAGCCCCAGCTCGTCACCGCGCGAGACCACTCGGCGGGCGAGGCCTTTGGCGGGCATACCTGACTCGTCGAGGAGCTGCGCGAGTTGGGTGTTCGGCTGGGGGGTGCGCGGCACGGCGTCTCCACAGTGTTTCCGCGGTGTCCGGGGGGAGTGCAGTGTGGCACGCCCCCGACCTGTGGGGAACGAAGTCGCGAAAACGCACGCCCCCTGTGCACTCCTTCAGCTTGGGCTCACGCACGAACCCCGAGGCCGAGCCTTCTCGGCAAAGGCTCCCCGACGAGACGGTGGGATCTGCCCGAAGCCGCAGAAGAGGAAAGGGAACAGGCATGACGACCACACTCGCTCCGTTCACGGTGGAGCTGCCCGACCACCGCTTCGACCCCCGCTGGGAACGCCTGCCCGGAATCACGGTGGACGGCCCCACGCTCAGTGTTCAGCCCGAGGACTACTTCTTCCGCCTGGAGTCCACCGGTTGGCGGGTCATCGACTGGCAGACCGTCACCGACCGGATGCTGCCCCTGGAGGAGTCCTCCGACGAGGCCCTGGAACAGAAGGCGCTGCGGTTCATCGAGGACCACGTTCGCATCACCCACGACCCCGCCGAGGTCCTGGGGATCGCCTGGAAGGTCTACAGCTACCTCTTCCGCACCGAACACCTGCCCACCTTGGACGTCCCCGGGATCACCGCCGAACACCTGAGGATCCTGGCGGAGGTATCCACGCTCACCGCGCTCAACAAGGTAGACGCCGACGGCCGGATCTCCGTGGTCGGCCCCGCCTGGTTCTTCGGCGATACCGCACGCGTGGTCTACGACCTGGACGAGCCCACCGTGCAAGCTTTGGACGAGGTCTTCCACGGCGGCCTGTTCAACGAGAACCGCAGGATCGAGTCGATCAAGGCCCACACCGCCCTGGGCGGCCGACTAGTGCACGGCTGCCAGTCCACCCCCTCCCAGAAGGGTGGTGTGGTCGCGGCCTACGGCACCCCCATGGGCCGCTTCCGTGACGAACTCGCCCAGTTCCGCGACCAGTGGATCCAGGCCGTGCGCTCCTACGGCTCCACCACCTGAACACACAGGCCCGCCGGGGCCCCACGGCCCCGGCGCTTCGAACGAGAGAAGGGGAGTGTTCGTGCACACCCAGGACATCGACTGGCTGCGCCAGGAGGTCACCGGCGCGGCAGGCTTCGACAACACTTCGACGGAGGTCCTGCACAGCTGGGCACTCTCGCACGTCGAACGCCTCGAATCCCCTGAGGGTGGGACGGTGATTTTCAAGTGCGCCAGTGAACCCTTCACACATGAGGACGAGGCCCTCATCGCCGCCCGCCAGGCCGGGGTCGACGTCCCCCGGGTGCTCACCTCCACCAGAGGCGGCACCACCTTGGGCATGGTCCTGGAGGACCTGGGCCAACCCTGCCGCCAGGCCGGTGATGACGACGGGGTCACCGCAGCTCGGCAACTGCACTCGGCCGCTGTCCCCGACTTTCTCTCACCCGGAGACACCGACTGGCTGGCCTCACTGCCCGGCCGGGCCCTGCGCACCCTGACCGTGCTGCACGAGAACAACCGCTGGGCCGACACCGCCGACCTCGAAACCGCTCTGAGGTCGCTGGAGAAGGCGGCACCGGCCAGGGCACAGGGTGCCACGTTGGCCCCGTTCGGGTGGGTGCACTCCGAATTCCACCCCACCAGCCTGATCATCGGCCCGGACCGGGTGCACATGTACGACCTCGCCCGCGCATTCCACGGGCCCGGCCTGCTCGACCTGGCCTCCTGGCACGGCACCATCGACCCCGCCGACCCTGACCGCACCCGCGCCCTGCTCGAACGCTACGTCCAGGCCGGAGGGCCCGAGGAAACCCTGGCTGATCGGGGCGGGCTGTCCGCTCAGGACTGGGCGCTGGGCTGGCACCGGGTGTGGATCGTCGAGTGGTACCTCGCCCAGGCCGCGCTGTGGATCGCCCATGAACCCGATGACCACATGTACGCCCGGGTCGTGCGCACGCATATCGAAGAAGCGGCCCGGCTCCTCAACGTCTGACGGGATGTGTGATGACAGCCAACCCTCCGTACCTGCTCAACGACATCGACGGGGTCCTCAACCCCTTCCCCGGGCCCGGAGGCTCACTCCCACCCGACTACCGGCCCCACCGGGTCGACCTCAACGGCACCGACGTGCCGGTATGGCTGAACCCGGACCACGGTTCGTGGATCACCGAGCTCCACTCCACGGGCCTGGTCCGCCCGATCTGGGCCACCAGTTGGCAGAGCGCGGCCGCGTGCACCATCGGCCCCCGGCTCGGCCTCGCCACCTACCCGCACATCGACCTCGGCCCCACCAGGCAGCTCACCCGACACCCCAACGGCTACCTGTGGAAACGCGACGCCGTCGCCACCTGGGCCGCGCAGGCGCCCCTCGTGTGGATCGACGACGACTTCGCCCACCCCGACCACGAGTGGGCCCGCCAGCGATCCCTGAACGGGGTGCCCACCCTGCTGATCCAACCCGACCCCTACCAAGGCCTGCGGCGCGCCCACATCGACGCGGTGCGGACCTGGGCCCTGGCCATCGCACGGAACGTACGCACGAACGGAGACCGCGATGACGTCGCCGCCCGCACTCCACCCCTGGCGGCCGCTGCGCACACCCCAAGGAGCGAAGGTTCCCATTGACGAGGACCTGGTTCCGCTCATCACCAGGCTCTGGCAACTCGGCATCCGCACCCGGTCGAGCTGTCAGGACTACGGGGCCATGCTGGCCGCCTCACCGCCCGGACTCGCGGCGGGAGATCGCCGGTGGATCGACTTCTGCGCGGACCGGGCTTGGCTGGAGCTGGAGGCCGAGGACGCCGAACACCTGGTGGGCCTGCTCAGCCGAGACTCCGAGCTCCGCTTGGCCCTGTCCCAGTGGGGACTCGCCGAGTCCTGGTGGTGCGTCCGCCCGCTACTGCCCGAGCTCATCGGTGGCCGAGGCAGGAGGGCTCCCAGCGCGCATCTTCTCTTCCCCCGTGAGCACGTGGAACGGGTGGTGAACGTACTCCGCGAGGCCGGATGAAGGGAAGCCGGGAGGGGATCTGGGGCCGCTCGTCCTTCGGGACGGGTGGCCGTCCCGGCGTCGGTCAGGCTTCGGGGCGAAACGCGCGTCACGGACACGGGCTGTACCGGCTGCCCAGGAGCGGTTTCCGCCCCCGGTGGGTACTGCTGCGCGAACTGATGCGGCGGATGGGCCACTCCAGTACGAGGGCCGCGGTGATCTACCTTCACGCGCGCGACAAACGTGAACGCGAGATCGCGGACAAGCTGGGGGCCGCCGAGGCTGAGTGCCAACGGGTCGGCGGGGGACGGGGACGAGGACGACGGCGACGCTCGCGGGTGTCCCCGCCTGAACCTCACCCCGGACAGGCGTGTGGCACGTGTGTGGCACGGCGACCGGCTCACACCCCTAGAAAAGCAAACGGCCAGGTGTTCGAAAAACCTCGAACGACCTGGCCATCTGTGTGTCTGGAGCGGATGACGGGAATCGAACCCGCGTTATCAGCTTGGGAAGCTGAAGTTCTACCATTGAACTACATCCGCGTCGGGTGGCCCGAGGGGCTCTCCAACGCTGGCTATCCTAGCCCAACTCTGGGCCCGGTAGGCAAGTCGGCGGGGTGCCGGGTGCTGCCCTCGGCCCGTTCTCGCAGGCGGTAGGTTCGGAGCGTGCTGCTCTCCGATCGCGATATCAGGTCAGAAATCGACTCCGGGCGGGTCCGGATCGATCCCTTCGAACCCTCTCTCGTCCAGCCGTCGAGTATCGACGTCCGCCTCGACCGGTTCTTCCGGGTCTTCGAGAACCACAAGTACCCCCACATCGACCCCTCGGTGGAGCAGCCGGACCTGACCCGGCTCGTCGAGACCGACGGGGAGGAGGCCTTCATCCTCCACCCCGGTGAGTTCGTGCTGGCGTCGACCTACGAGGTGGTGACCCTCCCGGACGACATCGCGAGCCGGTTGGAGGGCAAGAGCTCCCTCGGGCGGCTGGGCCTGTTGACCCACTCCACGGCGGGGTTCATCGACCCCGGGTTCTCCGGGCACGTCACCCTGGAGCTCTCCAACGTGGCCACCCTGCCGATCAAGCTCTACCCGGGCATGAAGATCGGCCAGCTGTGCATGTTCAGGCTGACCTCCCCGGCCGAGCGTCCGTACGGCTCGGCGGCCTACGGCTCCCGTTACCAGGGGCAGCGCGGTCCCACGCCGTCGCGGTCGCACCAGAACTTCGCGCGTACCCGGATCGTCGAGGCCTAGGAGGGGCGGTCTCCTCTGGTCGGGCGAAAACCCTTACGGTACGGTTATGTACTGACACGTTCTGTCGCATTGCGCACATGTCGCTGAAACGTGATCCGAGTCACCATGAAATGGGCAGTGGCATAGATCACATAAGCGTGTTTTTCGAGGTCGCCATCCCGTGCCACAGGTCGGCAGACGGGTTTTATGGCGGTTAAACACGTTATCTGGTAGTGACATGCCGCCTGAACTGTGCGTTCATATCTCGGTAAGGTGGCGCCCCGACGTGAACCAGGTAGTGGTTTCGCCCGATTCGGGTGCGCACGGAGGGGGCTCTGCGCGGACCGGCTACCTGAAGTAACCGCTGGCTGAGCGCTGGGAATCGCACCCTGCTCGGCTTCGCGCCAGGGACAGCCCCCTTGAGGAGACCGTGCCAGTAGTACGCGCAGACCACCTGTACAAGGTGTTCGGTAAGCAGACGAAGGCGGCCGTAGAACGGCTCGCCGACGGCAGCCACCGCGACACCATCGCCGACCTCGACGTGACCGCTGCCGTCATCGACGTGTCCTTCGAGGTCCAACCCGGCGAGATCTTCGTCGTCATGGGACTCTCGGGATCGGGGAAGTCCACCCTGATCCGCATGCTCAACGGACTGCTCGACTCCACGTCGGGATCGGTCGAGATCGACGGCGTGGACATCACCACGCTCAGCCACAAGGACCTGCTGAAGCTCAGGGGCGAGAAGATCAGCATGGTCTTCCAGCACTTCGCCCTGCTTCCCCACCGGTCGGTGCTGGAGAACGCCGCCTACGGGCTGGAGCTGCGCGGGTTCTCCCGCGCCGAGCGCTTCGCCAAGGCCAAGGAGACCCTCGCCCTCGTCGGGCTGGAGGGTTGGGAGGACAAGCTCCCGCAGCAGCTTTCCGGCGGCATGCAGCAGCGCGTCGGCCTGGCGCGCGCCCTCGCCGCCGACACGGACATCATCCTGATGGACGAGGCCTTCAGCGCGCTCGACCCGCTGATCCGACGGGACATGCAGACGCAGCTCCTGGAGCTCCAGGAGACGCTGGGCAAGACGATCATCTTCATCACCCACGACCTGAACGAGGCCATGCGCCTCGGTGACCGGATCTGCGTGCTCCGCGACGGTCGCGTCGCCCAGATCGGTGAGGCGTCGGAGATCCTGAACTCGCCCGCGAACGAGTACGTCGAGCGTTTCGTGGAGGACGTGGACCGCAGCCGCGTGCTGACCGCCGCCGAGGCGCTCGCCGACGTCGCCGTCGACGCTGGCGCACCGCAGGTCGCCGCGGGCACCCTGGTCGCCGACCTGTTCACCAGCGTCGCCACCGAGAACCGCCTCCGGGTGGTCACGGCCGACGACGAGGTGCTGGGCATGGTCACCCGTGAGTCGGTGCTCGCCGCACTGGTCCAGGAGGTGGCCAAGTGACCCCCGTCGACTTCCCTCCGTCGTTGCCCATCGGTGACGGCTTCGAGGCGTTCAACGCCTGGCTGAAGAGCAACTTCGGGCTGTTCTTCGACCTCACCGGCGACTTCATCCGCTGGGCCGTCGCGGTCCTGTCCGGGTTCTTCGTGGAGCCGGCGGCCGGACAGCTCGCCTTCGTCGCGGCCGTGATCATCGCGGTCCCGCTGGTGCGCTCGCGCCGGGTGCCGCTGCTCGCCATCGTCGTGGTGGTGTCGCTCCTGTACATCGCGGAGGCGCAGTTCTCCCTGGTGACCGGCTTCATCAACAGTGTCCCGGGGCTCTTCGTCTGGGCCATGAACCTGTTCGACACGAACGTCGAGCCCACCTTCGTCGTCTCGCTGGTCTTCCTGATCGCGACGGCGGCCCTGGGCATGGTGGACCGCGCCAACCGGGTGCGCACGGGGATCGTCGCGGGCGGTTGGCTCGCGCTGGTGCTGCTGGGCTGGCTGGTCCTGCCCATGCTGGTCACCAACCCGATGTCCCTGCTGATGATCCTGCTGCTGAGCCTGCTCGCGCTCTCGGTGGCCGGATGGCGCCTGGGCGTCTTCGCGCTGCTCGCCCTGACCGTCGTGGCCTCCGTCGGCCAGTGGTCGAACGCCATGGACACCCTCGGCCTGGTCCTGGTGGCCAGCCTCATCGCGGTGGTCATCGCGATCCCGATCGGCATCCTGGCCGCCTACAACGACTACGTCAGCAAGGTCGCCAAGCCGGTCCTGGACCTGATGCAGACGCTGCCGGCGTTCGTCTACCTGATCCCGGCGATCTTCTTCTTCTCCATCGGCGCGGTGCCCGGTGTGGTCGCGACCATCGTGTTCGCGATGCCGCCCGGCGTGCGCCTGACGGAACTCGGCATCCGGCAGATCGACAAGGAGCTCGTCGAGGCGGGTGAGGCCTTCGGCGCTCCCAGGCGCAAGATCCTCACCGGCATCCAGCTCCCGCTCGCCCTGCCGACGATCATGGCCGGTGTCAACCAGGTCATCATGCTGGGTCTGTCGATGGTCGTCATCGCGGGCATGGTCGGCGCGGGCGGCCTCGGCAGCCAGGTCTACCAGGGCATCACGCGTAACGACGGCGCGCTGGGCTTCGAGGCCGGAATCGCCGTGGTCATCCTGGCGATCTTCCTGGACCGCCTGACCGCCGCCGTCACCCGCAAGAGTCCTCAGGCCAGTGTCAGCAGTTCCTGACCCCGGTCTTCTTCGAGCAGTCCTGATGGAAGGAATCAGATGTACAGCCGTAAGCGCATGATGGGTCTGGCCGCGGCCGGTATGAGCGGGGTCCTCCTCCTGACCGCCTGTGGCGGCAACGGTGAGGACCTGACCGGCGGCTCCGGCGAGGGCCAGGGCGGCTCGGGCACGGGTGACGACCTCCAGGACGTCAACATCGCCCTGATCGCCTGGGAGGAGGCGATCGCGGTCACCCACATGTGGGAGGCCATCCTGGACGAGAAGGGCTACAACGTCGAGGTCACCGACGTCGACGTCGCCCCGATGTACCAGGGCGCCGCCAACGGTGACGTGGACCTGTTCCTGGACACCTGGCTGCCCGCCACCCACCAGCAGTACTGGGACGACTACGGGGACCAGCTGGAGGACCTCGGCTCCTGGTACGACAACGCGATCCTCACGCTGACCGTCCCCACCTACATGGAGGACGTCAACTCGATCCCCGACCTCCTCGACCACGCGGACGAGCTGGACAACCGGATCGTCGGCATCGACCCGGGCGCCGGTCTCACCGACACCACCCAGAACTCCGCGATGCCCGGCTACGAGCTGGACGACGACTTCGAGCTCGTCACCTCCTCGGGTGCGGCGATGCTCGCGGAGCTGGACTCCGCGATCGCCGAGGAGGAGCCCATCGTCGTGACGCTGTGGCGTCCGCACCCGGCCTACGCCAAGCACGACCTGAAGGACCTTGAGGACCCCGAGGGCCTCATGGGTGACGCCGAGACGATCCACGCCGTGGGCCGTGACGGTTTCGGCAACGACTACCCGCAGCTCTCCTCCTGGCTCGAGGGCTGGGACATGAGTGACGACGAGCTCGCCAGCCTGGAGGCGCTGACCGTCGGTGACGACGTCGACGACCCCGACGCCGGCGCCCGTCAGTGGCTCGCCGACAACCCCGAGTTCCTGGAGCGCACCCTGGGCGACGACGCCGAGGGCCTGAACTTCTAGAACCCAGAGTGTGGCACCCGTCACGGGGTGTACCACTCGTCCCCTTTGATGGGGTAGACATACGATGACGGCCGCCTTCACCGAGTGTGGGGGCGGCCTTCGTCTGGGCGAAGTCCCGGAGCCGGTACCGAGGGCCCCCTGGGCTCCCCCCTCTCCTCGGTCGGCTCCGCACGTGTGCGTAGCGAGGGAAACGAATACATGAAGGTCGGACGTAGGCGAGGAACGGGGCTGGCCGCCGCCGGTCTGAGCGGCGCGCTTCTGCTGTCCGCCTGCTCGGGGGACTCCGAGGGAGCGGATGAGGACCTGCGGGAGGTCGACATCGCGTTGATCCCCTGGGAGGAGGCGGTCGCGGTCACCCACATGTGGGAGGCGGTCTTGGAGGAGAAGGGGTACGACGTCACCGTCACCGAGGTCGACGTCGCCCCGGCCTTCCAGGGGGTGGCCGACGGCGAGCTCGACCTCTACCTCGACATGTGGCTTCCGGTCACCCACCACGAGTACATGGAGAAGCACCGGGACGACATCGAGAGCCTGGGCTCCTGGTACGACAACGCCGTCCTCACTCTCGCGGTCCCGGAGTACGTGCGGGACGTGCGGGAGATCGACGACCTCCCGGCGCACGCGGACGAGCTCGGGGGCACCATCGTCGGCATCGAGCCGGACGCGGGCCTGACCCAGGTCACGCGTGACCAGGCCATGCCGCTGTACGGGCTGGACGGGGACTTCGAGCTGGAGACGTCGTCGGGCGCGGGGATGATGGAGCGGCTGGACGCCGCGATCGCGGAGGAGCGGCCGATCGTCGTGACGCTGTGGCGTCCGCACCCGGCCTACGCCCAGTACGACCTCCGGGACCTGGAGGACCCGCAGGGCGGCATGGGCGGCACGGAGGGGCTGCACTCGATCGGTCGCGCGGGGTTCGCCGAGGACTACCCCGAACTGGCCGAGTGGCTGCGCAACTGGACCATGGACGACGAGGAGCTGGCCTCCCTGGAGGCGCTCACGGTCGGCCCCGGGGTCACCGACCCCGCGGCCGGGGCGCGTCAGTGGCTCGCCCAGAACCCGCTGTTCCTGGAGCGCACGCTGATGGAGGACGCCGAGGGTCTGGAGTTCTGACCGGTCCGGACACGACGACGGGGCCGTCTCCCCTCCGGGAGTCGGCCCCGTCGTCGTGCGGTGCGCGGGGATCAGGGGGCGTAGTAGCCGCCCTGGGCGCCGCCGACGCTCCGCTGGTTCGCCTGGCCCGTGTCGCGCCTGGGCAGCACGTAGGCGGACAGGAGCCCGCCCAGGAAGCCGAACAGGTGCGCCTGCCAGGAGACGCCCGGGTGCTGGGGCAGAACCCCCCAGATCATCGTTCCGTAGAAGATGACCACACAGATCATGATGACGATGTCGACGGTCCGACGTTCGATGATGCCGCGCAGCACCGTGTAGCCGAAGTAGCCGAAGACCAGCCCGCTGGCGCCCACCGTCACGACGTGTGAGGGGGTGAACAGCCACACGCCGACGCCGCTGACGACGGCGACGATCAGCGTGGTGAGCAGGAACCGGCCCAGGCCGCTGAAGGCGACGAGGGCGCCCAGCACCAGGAACGGCAGTGAGTTGCCGATCAGGTGGGCGAAGTTGCCGTGCATGAAGGGCGCGGTCAGCACGGTCCAGGGTGCGTCGGCGTTGCGGGCCTGGATTCCGAACTGCCGGTCGAGGTGTCCCCCGAGCGGGGTGTCGAGGATCTCCAGGACCCACATGGCCGCGAGCATCCCCGCGACGGTCAGGATGGCGGTGATTCTGGACTGCTTCACCCCATCGAGACTAGATGAAGCTGCCTTGCGTCGGTATGTTCCTGGGGCGCGTGTGGGCGAAATGATCTGTTGTGTTCACAGATGACTGCTCTGTCGCGACCGCTCAGGGGAGCTCGCGGGAGCGTCAGGAGGACAGGGAGCGCTTGCGCGGGGGGATGCCCGCGACGGCCATGAAGGCCTCCACCTTCGCCGGGTTGGTCATCCCGGTCAGCGGCAGGTAGGTGCGCGAGGTCCGGCGACTCTTGAGCGAGGGGAAGCGCTTGGGGCGCCCGGTGTGGTCGCACAGGCCGAGGGAGCGGATCCGGCCGGGAAGCACGTAGTAGGAGCCGATGTCGATGAAGGGCACCCGCACGACGTAGGCGCCGCGCCGGTAGCGGAACTCGTCCTCGGTGACCTCCAGTACCGGGGCCTTGATCCGGTGTCCGTCGACGGCCGAGGCGGCCCCGAGGAGCCCGAGGAGGACGCCGAGCACGATGTTGGCCCAGTGGGTGGGGTCGACGGCCACGACCACGGCGCCCAGGGCCAGCAGAGCGTAACCACCCCACAGCTCCACGTACTTACGGCCGACGGGGCAGACCAGGCGGACCGGTTCGGACACGGCGGATGCCTCTCTCGCTGGGCGGGGCGCTGAGGATGACGGAGGTCGTCACTGGGAACCCTATCCGCTTCGTGGGTACGGGCATCGCGGTTTCGGTCATCTCGTGCGTGGAGTTCAGGACAGGCGCAAGGAGGTTTCCTCCCCCGTGTCGCTTTCCATGGAGTGATGACCGGGTTATCCCATGAATTGCTCTCCGGGAGAGGTGAGGTGGGGAGGGGTGGTATTAGATGTCCTCGGGTGCATGTATGGAGCCGTGTGTGAAGTTTGGGTCGTTTGTCCTGTTCTCTCTCGGTAGTTGCGTGCTTCGAGGCCGTAGTTAAACGTCGTTTACGTTTGTGTCTTTGCTCTGGAAGCCCTTGATTGAACCCGAATACTTTTCCAGTGTGTCCGAATCCCGCTGGCCTGGGCCCCTGTTCCACGTGTCCGCTTGACCTGGCATGATGTGGGGATGTCCTGGTTGTTGCCGGTGTATTGAGAGTGCGTGACTCGTTCCGGCTCGCCCGGGCGCGGGCCGGTTGCGGATGGGTCACGAAATCGGCATTGGGGCTATACAGACATTTCCCTTAATGGTCTTCTAATCGACTAATCGCCTAGTTTTGGTGGGTTGTGCCCCGTGGGCGCCCACCCCGTGGCCTGTTCGCATGAGTGATCAAGGGTGTGACTATGTTCAAGCGCCGAAAGACGTTGGCACTCGCCGCCGCGGCGACGTCAGCGGTCATGGTGGCCAGCGGCTGTGGAGGAGGAGGGGGTGACGGTGGCGACGGCGGAGCCAAGGAGGTCACCTGGGTCATCAACAGCCTCCCCGGCGCCTGGCAGGCCACCAGCCTCGCCGGCGGCAGCGTCTACGTGATCCAGATGCTCTCCGGTGTGCTCCCCTACACCGGACAGTGGCAGCCGGACGCGACCTACGAGTACGACATGAACGTCCTCGCGGAGGAGCCCGAGCTCATCAACGACGACCCCGACGAGGGGCCGTTCGAGTGGTCGATCACCCTCGCCGAGGACGCCGTGTGGAGCGACGGCGAGCCGATGACCGGTGAGGACCTGCGCGTCTCCTGGATGCTCGGCACCTCGCCCGACGAGGGCTACTGCGGCGGCTGCGACCCGCGCGCCGCCGCGAGCTTCGACAAGGTCGAGTCCGTCGAGGTCGACGGCAAGACCGCCACCTTCCAGCTGAAGGAGGGGCTGGCCGACCCGGAGTGGATGGGCCTGTTCGACGCCCACAGCCAGGCCGGCGGCTTCCTGCCCGCCCACCTCGCGGAGGAGAACGGCTGGGACGTCGACGACGCCGACCAGCTGGGCGAGTTCTACGACTGGCTGCACGCCGAGCGCCCCGAGTGGTCCGGCGGCCCGTACATGATCACCGCCGGGGACCTGGAGAACGAGGTCGTCAAGGAGCCGAACCCGAACTACTTCGGTGAGGCGCCCGCGCTCGACAAGATCACCATGCCGTACAACACCGACGAGGGCACCTTCGTGAACGCCTTCGTCAACAGCGAGATCGACGGGGGCAACCCGGCGGACTACAGCGAGGACGTGATCCTCCAGCTCCAGGACGTCGCCAACGCCGAGGTGACCGTCGCCGAGGGCGCCACCTGGGAGCACGTCGACCTCAACCTGAAGAACGAGACGCTCCAGGACGTCGAGCTGCGCCGCGCGATCTTCACCGCGATCGACCGCGACGACATCGCCAACCGCAACTTCGGCGCCGGCTACCCGGACTACGAGCTGAAGAACAACCACGTCTTCGGCAGCGACAGCCCCTACTACGTCGACCACTTCGAGGGCGAGACGCAGGGCACCGGCGACCTCGACGAGGCGAAGAGCATCCTGGAGGAGGCCGGTTACGAGCTCGACGGCGGAACCCTCACCCTGGACGGCGAGGAGATCGGCCCGTTCCGTCTGCGCAGCACCGACTCCACCGTGCGCAACACCTCGGTCCAGCTCATCCAGGCCCAGCTCTCCGAGATCGGCATCACGACCAACATCGAGATGACCGACGACCTGGGCGGCATGCTCGCCGCGACGGAGTACGACATCGTCCAGTACGGCTGGTCGGGCTCCCCGTACTTCACCAGCAACCCGGAGCAGTTCTGGCACTCCGAGAGCGGCAGCAACTTCGGCGGCTACTCCAACGACGAGGTCGACGACC
Organism: Nocardiopsis eucommiae; assembly: GCF_965344335.1. NCBI lineage: Bacteria > Bacillati > Actinomycetota > Actinomycetes > Streptosporangiales > Nocardiopsidaceae > Nocardiopsis > Nocardiopsis eucommiae. The sequence continues at coordinate 28,475 of NZ_CBDRIY010000029.1, read as the reverse complement.
TGGCGGGCGACGTGGCCAACGCCCCCGACCTGGACACGGCGGCCGAGCACGCCAACGCGGCCATGGAGATCCTGGTCCCGGAGGCCTACGTCCTCCCGATCATGGCGGAGCCGAACTACTTCTTCGCCAACTCCGACCGCCTCGTGAACGTCCACGACAACCTTCAGTCCAGCTACCGAGCCACCTACAACATCGGTGAGTGGGACGTCGCCAGCTAGTCAGGCGAACCACCCAGGTCCGGCCCCGGGACACCCTCCCGGGGCCGGACCGGTCCTCGTCCACCCCTGAAGGATCACTCCCATGCTCGTTTACACGATGCGGCGCATCCTGGGCGCGCTCCCCGTCCTGGTCCTCGCATCCATCCTCACCTTCGTGATGATCGACGTCTCCGGTGACCCGCTCGCCGACATCCGGATGGCCCAGCCACCGCCCACAGAGGAAGTACTGCAACAGGCGGAGGAGCGGCTCTACCTCGACCGCTCCATGCCGGAGCGGTACTGGCTGTGGGTGACCGGAATCGGCGGAAACGGCGACATCGGACTGCTCCAGGGGGAGTTCGGCCCCTCCACCCAGGGCCCCCACTACGACATCGGCACCGCCATCGCGGAACGCCTGTGGACCACCCTGCGCCTGGTCGGCGCGTCCATGGTCTTCGCGCTCGGCCTGGCGATCATCACCGGTGTGATCAGCGCGCTGCGCCAGTACTCCAAACTCGACTACACCCTCACGTTCGTCGGCTTCCTCGCCCTGGCCCTGCCGACCTTCTGGTTCGCGGGCATCATGCAGGCGGCCGGGGTCAAGTTCAACCAGCTGGTGGGCGACCAGGTGTTCGCCACCATCGGTGACGGGCGGTTCCGAGCCGAGGGCGCGCCGCTGTGGGACCAGTTCCTCAACGCCTTCGCGCACATGGCGCTGCCCACGATCGTGCTCATGCTGATCAGCTTCGCGTCGTGGAGCCGCTACCAGCGCACCTCGATGCTGGAGGTGATGAACAGCGACTACGTGCGCCTGGCCCGGGCCAAGGGCCTGCGCAACCACACGGTCATCCGGCGTCACGCCCTGCGCACCGCGCTCATCCCGCTGACCACCGTGGTGGCCATCGGCGTCGCGGGCGTCATCGACGGGGCCATCCTCACCGAGGTGGTCTTCCAGTGGCGCGGTCTGGGTGACTTCTTCATCACCGCGGTGGACAACAACGACTCCTTCGCGCTGATGGGATGGCTGCTGCTCAGCGGCACGATCGTCATCCTGGCCAACCTGGTGGCCGACCTGTTGTACGCCGTGCTGGACCCGAGGATTCGCTATGAGTGAGAACGGCATGTCGAAGAGCGCGCGCCGTGACCCGGCGAAGAAGCGGAAGAGGAGCAGCGCCGACCAGACCCAGCTCCAGACCATCCTGATCCGGTTCACCCGACACCGGCCCGCGATGATCAGCCTGGTGCTCCTGGCGGTCATCGCCCTGTTCGCGTTCGTCGGACCCTTCCTCTGGGCCTGGGACCACACGGTCTACAAGGAGATCCCCAGCAACCAGCCGCCGTCCGGGGCGCACCCGCTGGGCACCTCGGCCGCCGGACACGACGTCCTCGGCCAGCTCATGCGCGGCGCCCAGCAGACGCTGAAGGTCGCCTTCACCGTCTCGCTGCTGTCCACCGCGGTCGGCTCCGTGTGGGGCGCCACCGCCGGGTACTACGGCGGCCGGGTGGACGCGTTCATGATGCGCGTCGTGGACATCTTCCTGATCGTCCCGCTGCTCGTGGCCGCCGCGGCGATCGCGGGCAACAGCGGGGCCGGGACCTCGTGGTCCGCGATCGCGCTGATCATCTCGATCTTCTCGTGGGCCACCATCGCCCGCGTGGTGCGCGGCGTGGTCCTGTCCCTGAGGGAGCAGGAGTTCGTGGAGGCGGCCCGCGCGTCGGGGGCCTCGGCACCGTGGATCATCCTCCGGCACCTGCTGCCCAACGCGGCCGGACCGATCATCGTCGCCGCCACCCTGCTGGTGGCCGTGGCCATCCTCGCGGAGGCGGGCATGTCCTTCCTCGGCCTGGGCATCCAGCTGCCGGACATCTCCCTCGGCCAGATGATCGGCAGCGCGCGCACGGCGGTGTCCACGCGGCCGTGGCTGTTCTATCCGCCGGGTGTGCTGCTGGTGCTGATCTGTCTGACGATCAACTTCATCGGTGACGGCCTCCGGGACGCCCTCGACCCACGACAGACCAGGGTGCGGCGATGACGACTGAGTACGAGAACAAGGGAAACACCGCCGTGGCGGACACCGACGACGTGGTGCTGGAGGTCAGCGACCTCAGCGTCACCTTCCCCTCCGACGACGGCCCGCTGCCCGCGGTCCGGCAGGTCTCCTACAAGGTGCGCCGGGGCGAGGCCCTGGGCATCGTGGGGGAGTCGGGGTCGGGCAAGTCCGTGACGTCCATGGCGATCATGGGCCTGCTGCCCAGGAACGCCCGGGTGGAGGGTTCGGCCCGGCTGCTGGGCCAGGAGATCATCGGGCTCGACGACAAGCAGATCAGCCAGGTCCGGGGGCAGAGGATCGCGATGATCTTCCAGGACCCGCTGACCTCGCTCAACCCCGTCTACACGATCGGGTACCAGATCGCGGAGGCGGTGCTCGCCCATCGGAAGGTGAGCAAGAAGGTCGCCATGGCGCGGGCGCTGGAGCTGCTGGAGATCGTGGGCATCCCGTCCCCCGAACAGCGGCTCAGGCAGTACCCGCACGAGCTGTCCGGCGGCATGCGCCAGCGCGTGGTGATCGCGATCGCGATGGCCAACGACCCGGACGTGATCATCGCCGACGAGCCCACGACGGCGCTCGACGTGACCGTCCAGGCGCAGGTGCTGGACGCCCTCCAGCGCGCTCGCCAGGAGACCGGGGCCGCCCTGGTGCTCATCACCCACGACCTCGGCGTGGTGGCCGGGCAGGTCGACCGGGTGGGCGTGATGTACGCGGGCCGGATCGTGGAGATGGGGTCGGTGGAGGAGGTCTTCTACCGGCCGCGCATGCCCTACGCGCTGGGACTCCTCGGCTCGCTGCCGCGACTGGACGGCGACCGGGGCGACCGGCTCACCCCCATCCTCGGCACCCCGCCCTCGCTGCGGGACCTGCCGGGCGGCTGCGGGTTCGCGCCGCGCTGCCCCATGGCCAGGGAGCGCTGCCACGAGGAGGAGCCCCGGCTGCTGGCCATCGAGAACGGGTCACCGGAGCGTGAGACGGGCGACGGGCTCTCCGGGCACACCGCCGCCTGCCACTTCAGCGAGGACCTGGTGGGCGCGGAGGCGGGCGACCTGTTCCGGGCCACCTCCGTGGACACCGAGGGCGTGGGATCCGTGGCCGAGGTGGAGGCGGCCGAGTCCCAGGTGGCCGAGGCCCGCGAGGGGTACCGGGGGGAGGCGGACGAGGAGGGCTCCCGCGCGGCCTCCGACACGGCCGGACCCGAGGTCCTGCTCACCGCCACCGACCTGGTCAAGCACTTCCCGATCCGTTCCAAGGGGTTGTTGCGGCGCAGGGTCGGCGCGGTGCAGGCGGTCTCCGGGATCTCCCTGGACCTGCGCGAGCGGGAGACCCTCGCGCTGGTGGGCGAGTCCGGCTGCGGCAAGTCCACCACGGCGCGGCTGCTGCTCAACCTGATCAAGCTCACCTCGGGCGAGGTCACCTACCTGGGACAGCCGCTGCACGGCCTGTCCGACCGCAGGATGCGGCCGCTGCGCAAGGACCTCCAGCTGGTGTTCCAGGACCCCTTCGCCTCCCTGGACCCGCGCATGACGGTCGCGGACATCATCGCGGAGCCCATGCGCATCCACGGGTCCGGGCACCGGGACGCCCGGAGGCGGGTGTCGGAACTCCTCGAACTGGTGGGGCTCAACCCCGAGCACGGGTCGCGGTACCCGCACGAGTTCTCCGGGGGCCAGCGGCAGCGCATCGGCGTGGCCCGGGCGCTGTCGCTCAACCCGAGGGTGCTGGTGCTGGACGAGCCGGTCTCGGCTCTGGACGTGTCCATCCAGGCGGGCGTGATCAACCTGTTGGAGGACCTCCAGGACGAGCTGGGGCTGTCCTACCTGTTCGTGTCGCACGACCTGTCGGTGGTCAAGCACATCGCGGACCGCGTGGCCGTGATGTACCTCGGCAAGATGGTGGAGACGGCCACGACGGACCAGCTGTTCAGCTCGCCGGCGCACCCGTACACCCAGGCGCTGATCTCGGCGATCCCGCTGCCGGATCCGGTCAAGGAACGGACCCGGGAGCGGATCACCGTCACCGGTGACATCCCGAGCCCGGCCGACCCGCCCTCGGGCTGCCGGTTCCGGACGCGCTGCCCGAAGTTCGCCAACGAGCTTTCGGACGCCGAGCGCACCAGGTGCGTGGAGGAGCCGCCGGACCTGAGGGACCGGGGCACCGGGCACCGGGACGCGTGCCACTACTCGAAGGCGATCGAGCTCATCTAGGCGCCGCACACGGGGCGGGCCGGGGAATCCCCGGCCCGCCCCGTCCGTGTGTGCCCCGTTTGAGACGCCCCTTTTGCCATCGAACCGCCGGTGGCGTCCTGGCGTGGAGTGAAACGGTCGGTTACGTTCTCCTGGCATGCTCCCGATCGGTCCTTCCGGAGGAGACACATGACCCCCGCACCCCCACGCCGTTGGCTGGTCGCCCTCGCCGCGGCCCCGCTGGTGGCCCTCGCCCCGGTCGCGCCCGCCTGGGCCGACACCGCCGAGCCCGCCCAACGCGCCGCCGACCTGCGCGCCGACCTCGACACGATCCTGGCGAACCCCGTGCTGGAGGGCGCGACCTCCGGTGTGGTCGTCACCGACGCCGAGTCCGGAGAGACGCTCTACTCGCGGGACGCGGACACCCCGCTGCTGCCCGCCTCGAACACGAAGCTCTTCACGGCCGCCGCCGCGCTGGAGGTGTTGGGGGAAGACCACACCTTCGCCACCGAGGCCGTGGTGGAACGCCGCCCGGGCCGAGGAGACGTGCCCGAGCTCTACCTGGTCGGCGGTGGTGACCCGACCCTGAACACCGAGGACCTCGACTCCCTCGCCGCCGACGTGGCCGCCTCCGGGGTGACCTCCGTAGGCGACGTGTTCGCCGACGACTCGTGGTTCGACGAGCAGCGCCTCGTGGACGACTGGTGGCCCGAGGACGAGCCGTACGCGTACTCGGCGCAGATCTCCGCGCTCACAGTGGCCCACGGCGAGCGCTACGACACCGGCGTCACCGAGGTGACCGTCACGGCCGCCTCCGCGGGTGCTCCCGTCCATGTCGACCTGGGCGACGCCGAGGGATATGTGGAACTCGACAACCGCGCCGTCACCGCCCCGGCGGGGCAGGGCACCGGGATCACGGTCGACCGCCCGGTGGGCACCAACACCGTCACTGTCACCGGGTCGCTCTCGGTGAACGCCGGACCGGTGGTGGCGCTGCGCACCGTGGACGAGCCCGCGGGGTTGGCCGGGCACCTGTTCGCCCAGGCCCTGGAGGAGAACGGGGTCGCCGTGAAGGGCGGGGTCGCGCGGGGTGAGGTACCCACCGAATGGCACCGGCCCCGAGTGGTGGGGGAGCACACCTCCATGCCGCTGAGCGAAGTCCTGGTCCCGCTCATGAAGTTCAGCAACAACGGGCACGCGGAGATGCTGACCAAGACCCTCGGCCGCGAGGTCGCGGGCGAGGGTTCGTGGGAGGCGGGTCTCGCCGCCGAGGACACCGCGCTCCAGCAGCTGGGCGTGGACACCTCGGACCTGGTCCTCACCGACGGCTCGGGTTTGTCGCGGGGCAACCTGGTCACCGCCAACACCGTCGTCGACCTGCTCGACAGCGCCCAGGACGCTCCCTGGTACGAGGTGTGGCACCACTCGCTGCCGGTGGCGGGCGACAGCGACCCGTTCGTCGGGGGCACGCTGGCCAACCGGATGCGCGGCACCGCCGCCGAAGGAGTGGCGCAGGCCAAGACCGGCACGATGACCGGGGTGAGCGCCCTGTCGGGCTACGTGCAGGGCCCGGACGGCGGCGAGCTGTACTTCAGCGTCGTCAACAACGGCCACACCGGCGGCGCGCCCCTCGACGTGCAGAACGCCGTGGTGGTCCGGCTGGCCGAGCACCTGGGCAACCAGGCCCGTACGGGCACGGTCACGCAGCGCGCCGAGGTCACCGACGGCGGCGAGATCGAGTGCTCATGGGAGCTGACCTGCTGATCCGCTGACCGAACCGAGGGCCCACGGGAGGCAGGCCCGTGGGCCCCTCGTGTGTCCGGAGCGCAGCGAACCCAGACGAGGTACGCCGGTCCGGGCGAAGTACGCCGGTCCGGGGGCGAAGTACGCCGGTGCGGGGCGGGTTCACCTCCGCCCGCTCCTCCGGCCCGGGGACGCGTGCGGCCGGACGGACGGGACGGGGCCGCGGGGACCTCGGTTCGGCGGCGCCGGTCGCGGGCGGTGACGCGGGCGCGGGGGTTGTCCACAGGCTGGGGACCGGGGCTGTCGGTGGGTGCCCGGGGGTGACAGTGTTGAGGTCTCCCCACCCTCCTCCGGCTGAAGGACGTTGATGGAAACACTGACCGTGACCTCGGTGTTCGGCATGGTCGTCAGTCAGGTCGTGTCGCTGGTCGTCCTGGTCCTGGTCCTGTTGGGCCTGGGCAAGCTCGCGAGTCGGCTCATGGACGTGCCGTTCAACCTGCCGAGGCTGGCCCTGGCGGCGTTGGTCGGGGCACCTCTGGGTTCGGTGGGCGCGATCCTGGCCTACTACGGCAGCTTCGAGGCGCTGAACTCCCTCGAACCGGCCGACATGGAGGACCCCGGGTACATGTCCCTGATGCTCTTCGCCATGGCGGTGGGCGCCATGCTCGCCTTCGTCGGCCTGGAGCTGTTGCTGCCCCGGGGCACCCGCTTCCGGCCGCTGGCCATGGTCCGGGAGGCCAGGAACTGGTTCGGGCGGCTCGGCAGGTACCGGCGCATCCTGTGGATCCTGGCCCGCCACGGTCTGGGCGGCTACGTGCTGGGCGGGAGGAAGGGGATCGAGGACACCTCGGTCCAGCGGCGTCTGGCGCGTTCCCTGGCCCGGTCCATGGAGGAGGCCGGGGTGGTGTTCGTGAAGCTCGGGCAGGTGCTGGCCACCCGGCGGGACCTGCTGCCACCGGCCTTCGTGGAGGAGCTGGGCCGTCTGCACAGCGAGGTGGCCAAGGTGCCCTTCGAGCGGGTGCGCGAGTGCGTGGAGGGCGAGCTGGGGCGCCCCCTGGAGGAGGTCTTCGCCGGGTTCGACCCCGAGCCCCTGGCCGCCGCCTCGATCGCGCAGGCGCACCCGGCGCGGCTCCACGGGGGCGAGGAGGTCGTGGTGAAGGTGCAGCGGCCGGGGATCGTGCCGGTGGTCCGGCGGGACCTGGACATCATCCGCAGGCTGGCCCGCCGCTTCGACGAGCACACCGACTGGGGGCCCGCGATCGGGGTGCTCGAACTGGCCGACGGGTTCGCCGAGGCGCTGTTGGAGGAACTCGACTTCGAGGTGGAGGCCGCCAACATCGCGGCGGTCGCGGACGCCACGGGTGGTACGCCGGTGCGTATCCCGCAGGTGTACGAGGCCTACACCAGCCGTCGGGTCCTGGTGATGGAGCGCCTGCACGGAACCCAGGTGGGTGTCGGTGACCTCTCGGTGGAGGAGGGGGAGCGCCTCGCCAGGGTCCTGCTGGACTGCCTGCTGGAACAGGTGCTGATGAGTGGGATCTTCCACGCCGACCCGCATCCGGGCAACATCCTCGTCCTCGACGAGGGCGGTGTGGGGCTGTTGGACTACGGGTCCGTGGGGCGCCTCGACGCCCGGACCCGGGAGGCCCTCCAGATGATGCTCCTGGCGATCGACCGGGGCGACGCGGTCCTGCTGACCGACACCCTGCTGGACGTCGTGGACGATCCGGGGGAGATCGACGCCGAGCGGCTGCGGAGGTCCCTCGGGCAGTTCATGGCGCGCTACCTGCACGGGGGCGCCACCGCGAGCATGCGGATGTTCACCGAGCTGCTGATGCTGGTCACCCGGTTCGGGCTGGTGCTGCCCGGGGAGCTGGCCGGGGTCTTCCGCGCGCTGGCCACGCTGGAGGGGACGCTGGTCCACCTCGCGCCGGGGTTCGACACCGTGGCGGAGGCCAAGCGGTACGCGGGGGCCAGGATGTCCGAGCAGCTGGGAACGGGGAACCTGCGGGAGATGGCGTCTGCGGAGCTGATCGCCCTGCTGCCCACCCTGCGACGGCTGCCGCGCAGACTGGACCGGATCACCGACCAGCTGCACAAGGGCCGGTTCACGGTGCAGGCGCGGTTGTTCGCCCACCCCGAGGACCGAAGACTCCTGCGCTCGGTGGTGTGGCGTGCGGTGATGACGGTGCTCGCCGTGGTCACCGGGTTCATGTCGGTGGGGCTGTTCAACGTCACCGAGGCACAGGGGGTGTCCTGGCCGGACCTGGCCACGCACACGAAGGCGCTGAACCTGTTGGCGTGGGTGCTGCTGGCCGCCACGGCGATGTTCGTGCTCCGGCTGCTCGTGGACATGGTCCGGGACGGTGACCGGCGGAGGCGGTGACCAGCCGCTGTCCTGAGGAGGTGGTGACCGGGCGGTGGCCGGGGAGACGGAGGTCAGCCGGTGATGAGGCGGCGCAGCACCCGGTGCACCTCGTCGGCGTCGGGCGGCGGGCTGGTGGTGCAACAGCACAGGAAGTAGCCGTTGGCCGCCGCGGCCACCCCGGCCCTGACCTCGGGATCGGGGAGGTAGGGCACGAGGAAGGCGTCCACCGCAGCCGTCCAGCGGTCGGTCTGCTCCCGCAGGGCGGGACGGCGGGCGGCGAGGAGAAACAGCTCCATCTCGGCGAGGGCGTGCGTGCGGTCGGTGCCGGTGCCCTCCGCGATGAGGACGGCGAAGCCGCGCAGCGCCTCGGCGGGGTCGTCGGGGAGGGTGTCCATGTGCTCGACGTAGGAGTCGTTCACCCTGGTGAGGGCGGCGACCAGGAGGTCGTCCACGCAGGAGTAGTAGTAGGTGACGGTGCTGGGCGGGACCCCTGCCTCGGCCGCCACCCGCCGCTGGCTGACGGCGGCGACACCGTCCCGCGTGATGACGTTCATGGTGGCGTCCAGGAGCAGCCGACGCCGCAGCTCGCCCTTGCGTCGGCGGCCGTCGCTGATGTTCTCCGGGTCCTCCGGCTTGGTACTCACGCCACCATTTTGCCGGTCAGTGCTGTCCTCCCATCTCCAGGGCCATGACCCCGGCGATGACCATCGCGATGCCGCCCACCTGGATCCAGGTCAGGGACTCCCCGAGGAAGACCACCCCGATCACGGCGAGGAGGGCCACCCCCAGCGCGGCCCACACCCCGTACGCGACCCCGAGCGGCATGCCCCGGTTGAGGGTCTGGGAGAGCATGTAGAACGCGCCGACGTAGCCCACGACCACGAAGATCGAGGGCAGGAGCCGGGTGAACCCCTCGGAGAGTTTCAGGGAGGTGGTGGCGAAGACTTCCAGGACGATCGCTCCGGCGAGCCAGAACCAGGGCATGTGTTTCCCCTTGTCACGGGAGGGGTCGGAGTGACCCCGAATAAGTTGGCCGATCGAACAGGTTTCTCGGGAGAAACAACCTGAGCGAGTGAACAAGATTCTATGTCGGGCATGATGGTCAGGGCAAGCGGAGACGCCCTTCCGGACGGCCGCAAACCCCACCCCCCGGTGGTCCGGCCCCGTACCCCCGGGGTGTATTCTCAGCCGTTCCGGGCGCGGCAGGTGGGCCGTTCCGGATAACCGCTCTATACCGATGCGCACGAGTTCAGAACCTTTTCCGTGCCGGAGCGTCTTACTCAGAGCAGTAGGTCGGGTTCGAGTTTCAGCTATGGAGGTCCAGACGTGACGGGGAAGTCCCACCCGGCGGTGACGCGTCGGTTCGGCATCGGTCTGGTGGCGCTCGCTCTCGCAGCGACCGCCTGTACGTCCGGTGACGCCGAGACGCAGAGCAACGCCGATCCCGCCGACGCCGAACCGGCCGAGCTGAGCATCACTCCGGAGGCCGGCGGCGAGGAGATCGCGCCCAACACCCCCATCCGGGTCAACGCGTCGAGCGGAGTCATCACCGACGTCAGGGTCGACCAGGTCGTGGTCGACGAGGCGGCGGCCGAGGGCGAAGGTGACGGTGACGGCGACCTCTACGCCATGACCGGCACTCTCAACGAGGACGAGACGGAGTGGGTCAGCGACTGGAACCTGCGCCCCGGCTCGGAGATCGTGGTGACCGCCACGGCGGCGAACGAGGCCGGTGAGGAGACCGAGTTCACCACCGAGTTCACCACCCAGGAGGCCGCCCCCGGCCAGCGCCTCGAACTCGTCTCCAACTTCCCCAGCTCCGGCGACACCGTCGGTGTCGGCATGCCCGTCGTGATCAACTTCGACCTGCCCGTCACCAACAAGGCGCAGGTCGAGAACTCCATGAACGTGGTGGCCGAGCAGGAGACCGTCGGCGCCTGGAACTGGGTCACCGACCAGATGGCGGTCTTCCGGCCCGAGGAGTACTGGGAGCCGTACCAGAACGTCACCGTGGACCTGAACCTCGCGGGCGTCGAGGCGTCCGAGGGTGTCTTCGGGGTGCGCAACTACCAGATCGACTTCGAGATCGGCCGTGAGCTGATCGCGACCATGCACGTGCCGGACCACGAGATGATCATCGAGATCGACGGCGAAGAGGAACGCGTCATCGAGGTGAGCAACGGGGCGGCCAACCGTCGCTTCGACACCACCACGACCGGCACCCACGTGATGATGGAGCGCTACGAGCAGCTCACCATGGACTCCGCGACCGTGGGCATCCCCGAGGACGCCCCCGGCTCGTACCTGGTGGACGTGCAGTACGCGGTCCGTACCTCCAACAGCGGCGAGTTCGTGCACGAGGCGTCCTACAACAGCGCCATCGGCTCGGCCAACACCTCCAACGGTTGCACCAACCTGCGGATGGACGACGCCCAGTGGTTCTTCAACAACACCCTCATGGGCGACATCCTCGACACGACCGGCACCGACCGCGAGTTCGAGTGGGACAACGGCTGGGGCTACTGGCAGAAGTCCTGGGACGAGTGGCTCGAGGGCAGCGAGACCGCCGAACCGCAGTCGACCACCGACGGGACCCCCGGCTCCGTGCACGGCGAGGACCTGTAGTCCGGATCCGGTCCGGAGGCGCCGGTAGTCACGTCCAGGGGCGTCAGGGTGCGAACGGCACCGTGGCGCCCCTCGCGCCGTCCGGGGGTGCTCAGCGCCCGGCGGCCTCGTGGTGGGTGAGCCGGGCGACGACGGCCTCCACCACCAGCTCGGTGACGGCGGCCATGTCCACCGCCTCCGGGTCCAGCAGCCACTGCACCTGGAGTCCGTCCATGGCGGCGAGTACCGCGGTGGCCGCCGCCCGAGCGGGGGTGTGGCCGTGCGGGCCCGGCGTGCTCGCGGCCTTCCGGTGCTCGGGGCCGATCCGGTCCAGGACCGCCGCCTCCGCCTCCTCGCGCAGCACGGAGTAGCGTTCCCGGAACCACTCCTGGGCGGGGTGTTCGGCGGTGGCGCTCTCGGCGGAGAGCACCGCGTACAGCCGGGTGGTACCCGGGCGTTCGGCGTTACGGCGGGCGGTGGTGACCAGGTGGTCGAGCATGCCGCTGCCCTCGGGCGCCGGGTCGTTGGTGTCGCGTAGCTCCAGGACGGCCGTGAGCAGGTCGGTCTTGGAACCGAAGTGGTGCAGCACCCCGGCGGGGTCATGTCGAGCATCGCCGCGATGTCCGCCAGCGAGGTGTTGTGGAAGCCCTGCGTGGCGAAGACCTCGGCGGCGGTGCGCAGGATCCGTTCGCGCCGGTTCACCCGCCGACGGGGTACGCCTTCCGGCGCCCGCTCCTCCTCCGAACGCGTCCGCGTGGGGGTCGTCTCGCTCATGCCTGTTCTCCACTTCCTCGTACCGCTCGGGTACTCCGGACCGGACACCGGAGGTGCTCGACCGTTCCCCACGCTATCCACGGCCCCCGGCGGTTCCGCCTCTCCCGGGGTCGTTCGGGCTCAGACCGGAAGGCCGCAGAGCGGGTCGGCGCAGGTGATCAGCTGACGTCCCATGAGCAGTTCGGGCCGTGCTCCGTCCACGGACAGGATGCGCACGGGCGCGTACCCCGAGGGGTTCGCGGCGCTCATGTGGATCGGGAGGTCCCGAGGGGCGAGGGGTCCGGCGCAGGCTGACGTACGCGCCGAGCAGCTGGCCGGGGACCAGGGGGAGGGCGGTGGTCGCCAACAGGACGAACGGGTGACGGGCGTAGTGGGCCAGGGGGAACCACAGGACGGAGCCGAGGGTGCGCGGGAGCCGGGGATGCGACACGAGGCCTCAGGGGGGAGGGGGATCGGGGCGGGGACAGACTACCGGTGGCCGCTGATCTCGCTGAGCCGTTCCGTGCCCCGCCCCGCCCCGTCGTGTCGGCGGCCGGTCGGTGCCGGCACCCGGTTCACGTCGCACTGGAGACGCGGCGACGGAAGAGCGTGTAGTCGGCGCCGCCCTCGAAGGTGGTGCTGCTCAGCCGCTCGAAGCGGGCGGGATCGAAGGCGGCCCCCTCGAAGAGGGGGCGGCCGTGACCGGCGACGACGGGGTAGCGCTTGATCATGAGTTCGTCGATCTCCGGGAGCAGGTATCCGGCCATGATCGGGCCGCCGACGATGACGATCCCCAGGGGACCCTCCTCCTTCTTGAGTTCGCGGACGGTCTCCAACGGGTCCGTGGCCACGACGGTGACGTTGGGGTCGATGTCGGTGGGCAGGCTGCGGGAGAAGACGATCTGGCGCATGTGGTCGTAGGGGCTCGTCACGCCCTCGTCCAGGGCGACCTGGTAGGAGCCGCGGCCCTGGAGCATGGTGTCGAAGTGCTTGTTGGGAACGTCCAGCCCCAGCGCGGCGCGCGCCACGGTGGGAAGGAGTTCGGGGTACTCGTCGACGTGGAACCGGCCGTTGTCTCCGAGCTCGCCGCCCGGGTCGGGGGCCTCGTAGAAGTCGTACGAGTTGTCGGGGCCGCAGGCGTAGCCGTCGATCGATACCGCGACGAAGTAGGTGAGGGTTCGCATGTGTCTCCTGGGAAGGGGTACTCCTGCGGCCGATTAACCACTAAGCTTGAAGTACTTCGATTAAAGTACTTCACACATAGTGGTTTGCCAAGCGGTCGCACGAGATTTCCGCACACGAAGGGAAGAACGCATGGTCAGGAACCCTGAACGGCGTGCCGCGCTGCTCGACGCCGCCATCGACGCGCTCGCTGAGGAGGGCGCGCGGGGGCTCACCTACCGCGCCGTGGACACCCGCGCGGGTGTGCCCGTCGGCACGGCCTCCAACTACTTCACCAGCCGTGAGGACCTGCTCGCCCAGACCAGTGTCCGCACCTACGAGCGGTTCATGCCCGAACAGGAGGAGTGGGCCAACGTGCTGGAGGGCCCCCGGACCCGGGCCAAGGTCGCGGAGGTCATGCGCGCCACGGTCACGCGTATGGCCGCGGACCCCAACGTGTACCTGGCCACGCTCGAACTCCAGCTGGAGGCCACCCGCCGCCCGGAGTTGCGCGCCGACCTCACCGCCCGGGTCCGCGCCGACCTGGACGCCAACATCGCCTTCCACGAGCAGAGCGGCATGCCCGGCGGCCGGAGGACGGTGGTGGTCCTGTACCTGGCGCTGAACTGGCTGGTCACCGAGCACCTGACACTGCCCGGAGTGCTGGCGGCCGAGGGAAGCCTGGAGGGGCTGGTGGATCTGGTCGTGGACCAGCTCACCCTGGAGGGCTGAGGCCCGCAGCCCGACGGGCGCGGGGCCGCCACGCCCCGCGCCGGAGGCGGATCACCAGGCGCGGACGCCGATCGGGGCGGGCAGGCGCTCGGGCAGCCAGGTCCACGTGCCGTCGTTCTCGGTGAACCGGCGCTGGACGCGGCTCACCTCCCCGATCGGGTTGCTGAACACCTGCCGCCAGTCGCCGGCCGCGCGCTCCTCCAGGTAGAGGCTGCTCGCGTCGGTGCGTAGGCGCACCGCCTGGAGGGTGCGGGAGGAACCGTCGTTCAGCTGGATGCGGTAGTAGGCCATGGGAGTCCCCTGAGTGTCGTCCTGAAGGTGAGGACGGTGGAGTCCGGAACGCGCGCTCGAAGCTGGAGGATCTGTCTCCCGGGAACGGCGGGACCCCGGGGTGGTCCGCGAGGTCGAGCCGAGGGTGTCGGCGCGGGGCCAAGGGCGGGAAACAGGCGCGGGTGCCGGGGCACCGTGCTGTCCGCGTGTTCGGACTCTACTCCCGCCGGTGCGACCACACAGCGTGAACAGGGGAATCCGAAGTGAAATCGGGGAGAACGGTCTCCCTCGTTCAGCCGGTCTCCTTGGAGAGCCTGGCCCTGGCCTCCATGAGGGCGAAACCCAACAGGTTGCGACCGCGCCAGAAGCGGGGGCGCTCGGCGTTCTCGTGGGAGCGGCCCAGGCCGATGCCCCAGATCCGGTCGCGGGGGCTGGCCTCGACCAGCACGCGCCGCCCGGTGCCGAGCAGGAACGCGCGCAGGTCCTCGTGCTGGCCGAACTTGGCGACACTCCCCTGGACGACGATCTCGAAGCGCTCCCGTTCCCAGACCTCCTGGTCGAAGCCGCGGACCTGGCGGCCGATCACCTTGGCGTCGCGCGGGTGTCCGGCCGCCACGATCCGGTCGGCGGCCTCGGGGTCCCCGAAGAGCCGCGCCTTCCCGGCCATCATGTAGTGCTCGGCGGTGCGGTAGGTGGTTCCGTCCACGGTGAAGTCGGCGGGCCACCACTGGGAGAGGCAGCTCGACGACACCCCGCTGGGCGGCGGCTGGTGCCCCCAGAAGTGCAGGTACCTGACGCGGCCCTCGACTCGGAGCAGGTCTGCCACGGACCTCGCGTCGGCGGGGTGGTGCTCTTCGTCCATGGCGGCAGTCTGCCAGCATCCGCCGACGTTCCGGCGGGTGCCGATCAGTCGAACTGGAACGACCGCTTGGCCAGCCCGTGCCAGAAGCCGTCCACCGTGGACGTGGCGGTCCGGTGGTCCTCCAGTCCCGCGCCGAGCGCGACGAACAGGGGCGCGAAGTGGTCGCTGCGCGGGTGGGCGAGGGCCGCGGCCGGGGCCTTGTGCCGGAAGTCCAGGAGCGCGTCGACGTCGTGGTCCAGGACGGCCCGGTGGGTCCAGTCGTCGAACTCGACCGACCAGGAGGGCGCGTCCCCGTGGGTCCGCCGGGACATCTCCCGGAGGTTGTGGGTGGTGAAACCGCTGCCCATGATCAGTACGCCCTCGTCGCGCAGGGGCGCGAGGCGGCGCCCGAGTTCGAGGAGGCGTGCCGGGTCGAGCGTGGGCATGGAAACCTGGAGGACCGGGATGTCGGCTTCCGGGTACATCTCCTTCAGCGGTACGTAGGCGCCGTGGTCGAGGCCGCGGGTGGGGTCCTGGTGGAGGGTCTCACCTGGACCAGTGGTGAGTTCGCGGACGCGCTCCGCGAGTGCCGGAGCACCCGGGGCGGCGTAGGTCACGTCGTAGTAGCGTTGCGGGAAACCCCAGAAGTCGTAGGTCAGAGGGGTGTCGTCCGTGGTCGCGCCGATGGTGAGCGGTGCGTCCTCCCAGTGCGCGGAGACGACGAGGATCGCCTTCGGGCGGACGAGGTCACCAGACCAGTCGGCCAGCTGGCGGGTCCACTCGGTGTCGTCGGCCAGGGGTGGTGCGCCGTGGCTCAGGTACAGCGTGGGCATGCGTGTCGCCATGGCGGCGCCTCCGGGTTCGGGGTGATGGTCCGTGTCCGGTAGAAACACAATTGAACGCTCAAGTATTTCAGGGGGCACAGGACCGATGGCCGAGACACGCTGGCTCGACGACGGCGAGCAGAACACGTGGCGTGCCTTCCTGATGGCCGTCAACCTGCTCGACGGCGCACTGGACCGCCAGCTCAGGCACGACGCCGGGCTGCCGCACGCGTACTACCAGATCCTGGCCATGCTGTCGGAGGCGCCGGGGCGTGAGCTGACGATGACGCGGCTGGCCCGCCTGCTGCGCTCGTCGCCGAGTCGGCTCTCGCACGCCGCCGCGCGGCTGGAGGGCGACGGGATGATCCACCGCCACAAGCGGCCGGAGGACCGGCGCACCGTGATCGTGGAGATCACGCCCGTCGGGATGAAGGCGCTGGAGGACGCGGCTCCGGGGCACGTGCACGAGGTGCGGCGGGTCCTGTTCGACACGCTCAGCCCCGAGCAGGTGGGGCAGCTGCGGGAGATCTCCGAGTCCATGCTGTCCGTGCTCGACCCCCAGGGCGAGGAGCCCCGGTACCCCGACCCTGACGGGATCGGCACCCGGGACTGAGTGGAGTTCTGTTCCCTGTCCTGACCTGGGTGGATGGTGGTTCCGTCGAACCCGTTTCCCGGGACGCTATGTGTTCGGCCGGATACGTACTACCATGCTGCTTCCCGGGAAAAGGTTGTGGCCTCAAGTGTTGCAGTCTGTGCAACGAGGTGGCCGCCCACTCCGGGATACCCGCTCACAGAACAGGAACACCATGAACGAATCGATCAGAAGCAGGGCCGGCGATCTCGTCGCCCTGCTCGCCAGGGCCGTGATCGGGGGGCTGTTCATCCTCCACGGGCTCCAGAAGGCCGTTGACCTGGGAGGCGCCACCCAGGGCTTCGCGGCCATGGGCGTGCCCTTCCCGACCCTGTCCGTCCTCGTCGCCGTGATCGTCGAGGTGGGTGCCGGTGTGGCGCTCGTCGTCGGCTTCGCGCTGCCGCTCGCGGGCCTGTCCCTCGCCCTCATGATGGTGGGCGCGTACGTCTTCGCCCACGTCGGTACTCCGCTGGTCGGCGGATACGAGCTGGTGCTCGTGCTCGGCGTCGCCGCCCTGGCTCTCGGGTTCTCGGGAGGTCGCCACGCGGTGGACCGACTCCTGCCCTGGGGCCGCGTCCGCCAGGCGCGCGGAACCGAGGAGTCCGTGTCGGCATGAAGCGCACGGACTGATTCGGCGTCCGTCCTGACCAGGGGCCCGTGATCTCACCCCCTGTCCGGACTCGCACCGCTGACGCGGCCGTCCACACCGGTGCTGGGCGGCCGTTCGTGCTGTCCGGGGTCCCCGCGCGGGAGACCCCCGACCCGGCACGTCAGTGGTAGGAGATCGACACCAGCCCCGCCGCCGCGAAGTTCCCCGCCGCGAGCTCGTCGCGCTGGATGATCCAGAACACGCACGCGGTGAAGCCCGGGTCGTCGGGCATGTCCAACTGGGCCTGGGCCAGCAGTACCCAGCCCCCCTTCTCGTCCTCGGGGGAGGAGCCCATGATGGGCGGGTCCTGCGGCGAGTAGGCGTATCCGCCCAGGTACAGGCTGACTTCCCATTGACGGGATCTCTGGTCGAGGTACTCCAGATCGTGCTCGAAGTAGAGGTCGCTGATCTCCGGGTGGAGAAGGACGGCGTCGTCGGCGCTCGACGGGAGGCTCGGGAAGGTCCGGGCGTAGAGGGGGTGCTGGTCGAGGGCGGGGAAGTACTCCTGGTCGTCGGGGACCGGCCGCTCGGTGGTGGGCGCACCCGCCGGAACGTGGATCACGGAGCGGGAGTTCTCCATCAGCGCTAACCCGTCGGGGTCGGTCCGGGCGGCGAAGAACAGCAGGTGGCCGTCGCGTGGCAGGGGGAGGTTGCAGGCGTCCGGGGGCAGGGCGGCGCAGTCGACGCTCGCGACGAAGTCCAGGCCGCTGTTCCACTCGACGCCCTCGGGGAGTGAGGGGAGGCCGCCGTACCGCCCGACCAGGATGCCGCCGTCCTCGTCCGTCCCGGTGAGCTCGGCCTGGGGGAGGGCGAGACTGAGGGCCAGTTCGATGGCGTGTTCGGGGACACCCTTGGCGCGGGCCGCTTCGCGGTAGGTCTGAGGGCTGTGCATACCGGACATGCTGCCGCAGCGGAGCGACAGTTTCGGAACCGCTGAGGAAAGCGCTGGTCCCGCCGGTCGCTGCCCGTGGAAGGCTGGGGAACCCCCGCTGCGGAGGCGCGTTCCGGTCGACCGCGACCGAACCGTTCCGCCGTCGAGTCTTTTCCACAGGCTGTGGAAACCCGATCCTTCGTGGGCCCGGCGCAGGTGATCCGGGAGGCCATCCCGCACGTCCCTCGGCGGGTGAACCTGCGGGGCTGAGCACGTGCCGGTGGGGCGGCTGCCGCCCGTCCCCGGAGGGCGGCCGAGCAGGGCTGGACGCGTGCCGGTGGGGCGAGTACCCCGGTCTCTGCCTACTATGGCTAGCCATGCGTATTCTCGTGGTCGAGGACGATGACCGGGTGGCGCGCGGGCTGGTCACCGCGCTCCGGGCAGCCTCCTTCGACGTACAGCGGGTGGCCACCGCCGAACGGGCCCTCTCGGCGCCCTCAGCGGACGTGGTCCTGCTCGACCTCGGCCTGCCCGACGCCGACGGGATCGACCTCCTGCGCAAGCTCCGCGAACGCCCGCAGACCGCGATCATCGCCGTCACGGCCCGGGGCGAGGAACGCGACCGGGTCCGGGGCCTGCGGGCGGGCGCCGACGACTACGTGGTCAAGCCCTTCGGCGTCGCCGAACTCCTGGCGCGCATCGACGCCGTGCTGCGCCGCACCCGGACGGCGCGGGCCGAACCCGAGCAGGCCGACCCCCCGCTGCGGGTCGGGAAGCTGACCCTGGACGTCCACTCCCGGGAGGCCCTCATGGGAGCCGAACCCCTGCCGCTGACCCGCAAGGAGTTCGACCTCCTGCGTCTGCTGGTGGAACGCTCCCCGCGCGTGGTCGCCCGGGACCAGATCCTCGACCAGGTCTGGGGCGCCGCCTGGGAGGCCTCCTCCCGCACCCTCGACACCCACATCGCGTCCCTGCGCGCCAAGATCGGCCCCACCCCGCGCATCCGCACGGTGCGCGGGGTCGGCTACCTGCTCGACGAGGTCTGACCGGTGCTCCGCCGTCTCCTGACCATCCTGCTCCCGGTCGCCTTCGTACTGGTCGGCGCGGTCCTGGTCCCCATAGCGACGGTCATCGCCCAACAGCAGACCCAGGCCGTGTACGTCGACCGCCTGGGCGACGCGGGCCGGTTCGCCTCGCTGGCGGGGACGGCCCTCCAGGCCGAGCGGAGCAACGCCCTCACCCAGGAGATGTCCCGGTACGAACAGCTCTACGGCATCCCCGTGGTGCTGGTCGCCCCGGACGGGGAGGTGATCGCGGGCTCAGGTGAGACCGACCGGATGCGCGCACTGGTCGCGGACGTGGGCATGGGTTCGGTGATCACGGTGGCACTGGCGGGCGAACGCCCCGAGCCCCCGACCACGGTGTGGCCCTGGCGGTCGGACCCCCTGGTCATCGCCGAACCCATCGGCCGTGACAGCGAGGTCGCCGGGGCGGTGGTGCTGGTCTCACCCACCGACGTGCTGGGCGCCGGGATCCTCACGACCTGGGGCTGGATGGTCCTGTTCAGCGTGGTGCCCCTCGGCCTGCTGGTGACGGCGTCGCTGCCGCTCTCGCGCTGGGTCCTCCAACCCATCCACCGCCTGGACGCCGCCACCACGGCGGTGACCTCGGGTGACCTCGACGTCCACGTGGACGCTGAGAGCGGCCCGCCGGAGCTGCGCCGCCTCACCGACTCCTTCAACACCATGGTGGGGGTGGTGCGCCGCGCCCTGGAACGCCAGCGCTCCTTCGTCTCCGAGGCCTCCCACCAGCTTCGCAATCCCCTGGCCAGCCTGCGGCTCTCGGTGGAGAACCTGGCGCCCTACCTGAGGGGGCCCGAGGCCCGCGAGGCGCACGAGATCGCCATCGACGAGGCCACCGCCATGAACCGCATGCTCAACTCGCTCCTGGCCGCGACCCGGCTGGAGAGCGTGACCGGTTCCGAGGTGGTGGAGGTCGCCGGACTCGTCGACACCCGGGTGCCGCGCTGGAACGCGCTCGGGGAGTCGCGCGGGATCGAGGTGACCACCGATCTGCCCGACCTCCTGTGGGCGCACGCCCCGGCGGGCGGCCTGGGCAGCATCCTGGACGAGTTGGTCAGCAACGCGCTGCGGCTCTCCGGCGGAACCCGGATCGAGGTGCGCGCCGAGGACGGTGAGCAGGTGCGGATCGGGGTGCTGGACAACGGTGTGGGCCTGCCGAAGGAGGAGCGCGAGGCCGCCCTGGACCGCTTCTGGCGCTCCCCGACCCAGCAGAACACCGAGGGCACCGGGCTGGGCCTGCCGATCGTCGCGGAGCTGGTCCGTGAGTCGGGAGGTCAGCTCAGGCTGGGCGACGGCCTCGCGGACGGGGGCCGACGCGGGTTCGGCGTGGTGATCACACTGCCCTCGGCCCCGCCCCCGTCGGTGGAGGACTGACCGGGCGGAGCGCCGCTTCGGACGCGGGTTTGTTGTGCCGGTACCACTGTTCGGCTCCGGAGTGCAGGGGCACGACCCCCGTGGAGATACCGGTCCGCACGTTGATTTGCGCGGCCTCGGGGCGCTGCTCGGCCAGCCGTGACGCCCCGGTGTAGACCGTGTCCGTCACCGTGTACACGAGCCGTTCGGGCAGGTCCTCCCGGCACAGGAGCAGGTTCGGGATGGACATGGTGGGACAGGCCGGGACCCCGGTGTAGGTGGTGGCGGGGATGGTCGCAGGGAAGTAGGACTCCGGGTACACGGTGACCATCTCGTTGGCGGGTCCGGTGAGGTCGATCAGGCGCAGCGGCATTTGGTCCGCCAGGTCCGCGATGGCCGGGGTGGGCAGTCCGGTCAGGGAGAACATGGCGTCGATCTCCCCGGCGGCGAGCGCCTCGGCGGAGCTGGCCTGGTTGATCCGGACCGCCTCGGGGCGTACGCCCGTGACCTCCGTGATCTGCCGTGCGGTGAACTCGGTGCCGGAGTTGACCGCGCCCACGGAGACCCGCAGGCCGTCGACGTCGGAGAGCGAGCGCACGGGGGAGTCGGCGGGCACGACCAGGTGCACGAAGCTGTCGTAGAGCCGCCCCACCGCCTGGATCGTGGAGCCCTCCGTGACGACGTCGGTCGCGAGGATCGAGTCCAGGTTGGCCAGACCCAGGTCGGCCTCGCCCGCGCCCAGCAGGGTGAGGTTGTCGTGGGAGGCTCCGGTCTCGACGGGTTCGACCTCCTGGTCGGGCAGCCGTTGGTCGAGGAGCCGTGCCAGGGCCCCTCCGATCTCCCGGTAGACGGCTCCGGGCGGGCCGGTGGCGACGACGATCCGGTCGATCCCCGGGGCGGGGTCGTTTGTGCAACCGCTCACGACCGTGGTGGTGAGCGCTCCGAGGCTCCCCAGGATCACTGCACGTCTGGTCGGTCCTGTCGATCGCATACCCGCAGCTTAGGCGGGGTCGAGTACGGCCAGGGAGGCCGCCGTCGCCTCACCGCGTGTTCCAGGGCACACACCCAACGTCGTCCTATGTCAGAGAAATCCCAAGAAATGGGGAGTTACTTTGCACACATGCCGGTGTGAGCTCACCATCTGGGGAGTTGAGAGGTAACTCGGAGGTCATCCTGCGGCAATCCGCAGATCACACCTCCGAATACGGGCACTCCGCAGCGTCGGGGCCCAATGGAGGAGGTACCCATGACTGTCCAGAAGGACGTCGAGGCCCCCGACGGTTCGTCCGTCCAGAGCGAGGAGGACTCCTCGTCGGGCATGACCCGCGGTCGTCTGATCGGACTCATCGTCGGTCCGCTGGTCGGTTTGGCGATCTTCCTCGCCATGCCGGAGATGCCGCTGCCGCTGGGTGACGGTGAGACCGAGGCGGTCCTGTCCGTCAACGGTGCCGTCGTCGCCGCGATCACCGCGTGGATCGCGATCTGGTGGGCCACCGAGGCCCTGCCGATCCCGGTGACCTCGCTGCTGCCGCTGGTGCTCTTCCCGCTGATGGTCGAGGGCGCCGCGATCGGTGACGTCGCCTCCTCCTACGGTTCCGACACGATCTTCCTGTTCATGGGCGGCTTCATGCTGGCCCTGGCCATGCAGAAGTGGAACCTCCACAAGCGCATCGCGCTGACGATCGTCTCGAAGGTCGGCTCCAACACGGTCGGTCTCATCGCGGGCTTCATGATCGCGACCGGGTTCATCACCATGTGGGTGTCGAACACCGCCACCGCCGTGATGATGCTGCCGGTCGGCCTCTCCGTGATCGCGCTGATCACCCAGTTCCGTGGCGGCCGCACGGACGCGAACTTCGCCACCGCGCTGATGCTGGGCATCGCCTACTCGTCGTCGATCGGTTCGGTCGCGACCCTCATCGGTACTCCGCCCAACGTCCTGATGGTCGGTTACCTCAAGGACAACCACGACATCAACATCGGCTTCGGCCAGTGGATGATGGCCGGTGTGCCGCTGGCCGCCGTGTTCATGCTGATCGCCTGGTTCGTGCTGACCCGTCTCTTCAAGCCCGCCGTCAGGAAGGTCGAGGGCGCGCAGGAGCTCATCGGTGAAGAGCTGGCCAAGATGGGCGCCATGTCCAAGGGCGAGAAGCTGGTCCTGGGTGTCTTCGCCTTCGCCGCGCTCTCCTGGATCTTCATCCCGATGATCGCGGACCTGGGCCCCGTCGCCTCCGTCGCCCCGTGGCTCGGCAGCGTCACCGACGCCGGTATCGCGATGACCGTCGCGGTCCTGCTCTTCCTGATCCCCGTGGACCGCAAGACGCAGCTGATGGACTGGGAGACCGCGGTCAAGCTGCCCTGGGGCATCCTGCTGCTGTTCGGTGGCGGTCTGGCCATCTCCGCGCAGTTCACCGCGACCGGCCTGAGCGCCTGGGTCGGCAGCCAGGTGTCCTTCCTGTCGGGTGTGCCGGTCTGGGTGCTGATCCTGGCCGTCACGGCTCTGGTCCTCTTCCTCACCGAGCTCACCAGCAACACGGCCACCGCGGCCACCTTCCTGCCGATCATGGGCGGTGTCGCGATGGGCATGGACATGGACGTCCTCGCCCTCGTGGTCCCGGTCGCGCTCGCCGCCACCATGGCGTTCATGCTGCCGGTCGCCACCCCGCCCAACGCGATCGCGTTCGGCTCGGGCTACGTCAAGATCGGCGAGATGATCAAGGGCGGCCTCTGGCTCAACCTGGTGGCCCTGTTCCTGGTCCTGGGCACCATGTACGGCCTGATGACCTGGGCTCTGGGGATCTCCCTGTAGCCGTCGAGGCCACGGGCCGCCCGAAGCAGAGAGCGGGCGGCCCCTTCCCCGGGACGGTGCCTCCGCCTCTTCCGGAGCCGTCCCGGAACACCCGGGAGCGCCCCTTCCGACCCCGTCACCGTTCACCGGGGTCCGGGAGGGGCGCTCCTCTTCGTCGGTCAGATCCCCCGGTCCCTGCCCGCCCCGAGCGCGACCCCCGTCTGCACCAGTGCCAGGCCGCCCACCAGGACCAGGACCAGGTCCGTGGCGCCGGTGAGCTGGATGAGGACACCCGCCGCGATCGGTCCGCAGGCGGCGAGCAGGTAGCCCATGGACTGCGCCATGCCGGACAGCCGGGTGGTCTCCGCCTGGGTGCGGCCGCGCAGGGCGATCAGGGACAGCGCCACCACGATGGAGCTCCCCGTCCCCGCGCCCGCCAGCATGATCCACAGCGGCCCCCAGGCCGGGACCCACAGCAGACCGGCCATGGCCACCACGATGAGCAGGCTCACCGCCAGGCAGGCGGGACGCTGCTCCGCGCGCCGGCCCATCAGGGCGGTGATCGCCAGACCGGCCACCACACCGGTGATCTGGAACGCGAACAGGTGCCATCCCGCGGTCTGCGCGCTCACCCCGCGCGCGGCCTCCACGCTCGGCAGCCAGTTGATCAGGGTGAAGTAGGACGTGGACTGGAGCCCCATGAACGCGGTGACCAGCCACGCGGTGGACGAACGCCAGACCGAGCCGACGGGCTCGTCGGCTCCGGCCGAGGCCGCGACGGGCGCGGGTGAGGGGACCCAGCGGACCCGTGCCGCCCACACCAGCAGGGCGAGCACCACCGGGACCGCCCACAGGGCCAGCGAGGCCCGCCACCCGCCCGCGAGCGCCGCGAGGGGCACGGACAGCCCGGCGCCCAGGGCGGCGAACCCGGTCATCACCGAGGAGGACACCCCGGTGAACAGGGCGATCCGCCTCGGGTGGTCGCGCCGCAGGATCACCGGGACGAGCACGTTCCCGAACGCCACGGCGGCACCGATCATCGCCGTGCCCAGCCACAGGGTGGCCGGGGCCGGGAGCGAGCGGACCACGATCCCGGCGGCCAGGAGGGCCAGCGCGGCCAGGACGACGCGGTCCACGCCCCACCGGGCCGTGGGGCCGTGGACGATCGAGGAGAAGAGGGCGAAGCCGAGCAGGGGAAGCGCGGTGAGCATCCCCAGGGCGCCGTCGGAGAGCCCGGTGGTGGTGCCGACGGCCGCCAGGACCGGACCGACCGAGGTCAGGGCCGGGCGCAGGCACGAGGCGATCACCAGGACCGAGCCCATGGCCAGGGCGGCGCGCGCCCAGGAGCGGGTGCGGGCCCGGGTGGCGGGGGCGGTCACGAGGCCCCGCCCGGCCGGGTCTCGTTTTCCACGACGGCGCTGATGAACCCCAGTTCGTCCGCGAGCTCCGTGGCGATGGCGCGGGCGTGCTCGGGGGAGCCGTCCTCGACCGCCGCGAGCAGGCCCTCGTGCAGGTCGTTGAGGCCCTGCACCTCGGGCAGGGAGGTGGTGCGCCGGATGGACTCCACCACGTTCTCCCGGAGCGCGTCGTAGAGCCGGGTGAGGAGCGGGTTGTCGGCGGCCTCCACGACGGCCCGGTGGAAGCGCGAGTCAGCGGCCACGTAGGCGTCGACGTCGTCGGCGCGCTCAGCCTCGGCACGGGCGGCGACCGCCTCGCGCATGGCGTCCAGGTGGGCGTCGGTGCGGTTGCGGGCGGCGCGTTCGGCGGCGGCGATCTCCAGTACGGCGCGGACGTCCAGGACGTGTTCGAGGTCGGTGCCGCCGCCCTGGGCGAGCAGGCCGGTGAGCTCGTCGCTGGCCCGGACGTAGGTGCCATCGCCCACGCGGGGCTCCAGCAGACCGGCGGCGGTGAGGGCGCGCAGGGCCTCGCGGACGGTGCCCCGGCTGACCCCGAGCTCCTCAGCGAGGTGCTTCTCGCCGGGGATACGGCTGTGGACGGCCCACTCCCCGGCCGCGATACGTTCCCTGAACTGCCTGCTGACCTGCACGACCAGGGGTTCGGCCCGGGTGGGCTGGGTCATGGGCGTCACGGCGGCCTCCTGGTTGTCCGACATTTGCACGGGGAGTCTAGGGACCCGGGGTCCGCGCCCACAAGGGCGCCCCGGGGCCTTCGCCCGGGATCAGGGGTGTGCGACAATCGCCCCGGCCGCACACCACTCTCCACCTTGGAGGTCTGTGTGCTGCCCGCACTCGGAACCGACGGCACGACGCCCGCCCGCAGGGCCCCGACCGAGTGCCCGGACCGCCCGCCGCACCGAGGGCTCTGACCCCGGCCCGGCCCGTCCGTCCCCCTCGCCGCTCGACGGCCCCCTCCGCACCCGAGCCCTCCGGGGCGGTCGCGGTCGCGCCCGGCGCCGTGTTCGTCCGATGATCCGAAGGAGTGTCCACCACCGTGACCAGTACCGAGCCCGAGGACCGGACCGACCCCCGCTGGGGCGTGTGGTGGGGTCCGCTCCTGGCCGCCGCCGCCACCCTCATCTGGTCCGGGAACTTCGTCATCGCCCGGGCCGTCTCCGGGGAGATACCGCCCGTCCAGACCGCCTTCTGGAGGTGGGCGATCGCCCTGGTCGTCCTCCTGCCGTTCGCGGCCAGGGGGCTGTGGGAGCACCGGCGGACCATCCGGGAGCGCGCTCCCTACATCGCGCTGGTCAGCCTGCTCGGCGTCACGCTCTTCAACACCCTGATCTACGTCGCGGGCCACACCACGTCGGCCACCAACCTCGCGCTCATCGCGGCGGCCTCCCCGGTGGCGATCGCGGTCTTCGCGGCGCTCGGCGGGGAACGCCCGTCCCCGCTGCGGATCACCGGCATGGCCGTCGCCCTGGCGGCCGTGGTCGGCCTGATCACCAAGGGCGACGTCGGGGTGCTCCTCACCCTGGACCTCGCCACCGGCGATCTCTGGATGCTCGCGGCCATGTTCACCTTCGCCGGGTACTCCGCGCTGCTCAGACGCAAACCCCAGGGGCTGCCCGCCGTGGTCTTCCTCGCCGCCACGGTCCTCTTCGGCCTGGTCATGCTGCTCCCCGCGCAGATCGTCTCCGTGACGACGCAGGGCGGGTTCACCCCCGCACCGGGGAACCTCGCGGCCCTGCTCTACATCGGGGCCGCCTCCTCCGCGCTGGCGTTCTTCCTCTGGAACAGGTCCGTGGAGATGATCGGCGCCACCCGCGCCGGGGTCCTCTACTACCTCCAGCCGGTCTGCGTGGCGGCCCTGGCCTACCTGACCATCGGGGAGCCCGTCACGGGAGCCCAGGCGGTCTGCGCGGTGCTCATCGTGGCCGGGGTGGCGCTGTCGTCCGCGCGCAGGTGACACGACGAAGCCCCGCCACGGACGTGACGGGGCTTCGTGAGGTCGGAACCTAGTCCTGCGGGGCGCGACGCGGACGGCGCGGGCGGGAGGACCCACCCGAGCGCGGACCACCGTAGCCGCCGCCACCGCGGGGGCCGCCCTGGCCGCCGCGCGGACCGCGCTGACGGTTCTCCCGACGCGGCTCGGCGGGCAGGCTCACGGGGACGCCGGACGGGGTGCGGGCGCCGGTCACGCGGGCCAGCTCCGGGTCCTCGGCGTGCACCTGGGCGATCTGCGGCTCGATCCGCGCGCGGTACATCAGGCGGCTCATGTCGCGGCGCTGGTTGGGCGTCACGAGCGTGACCACGTTGCCGGACTCGCCCGCGCGGGCGGTACGGCCGCCACGGTGCAGGTAGTCCTTGTGGTCGGTGGGCGGGTCGATGTTCACGACCAGGTCCAGGCCGTCCACGTGGATGCCGCGCGCGGCGACGTTCGTGGCGATCAGCGCGGTGACCGTGCCCTCCTTGAACTGCTTGAGGGTGCGGGTGCGCTGCGGCTGCGAACGGCCGCCGTGCAGCGGTGCCGCCCGGACGCCGCTGGCCAGCAGGTGCTGCGCCATCCGGTCCACGGCGTGCTTGGTGTCCAGGAACATGATGACCTGGCCCTCGCGAGCCGCGATGTGCGTGGCGGTGGCCTGCTTGTCCGCGTGGGACACGTGCAGGACGTGGTGCTCCATGGTCGAGACCGCGCCCTCGGACGGGTCGACCGAGTGCACCACCGGGTCGTTGAGGAAGCGGCGGACCAGCTGGTCCACGTTCCGGTCCAGGGTGGCCGAGAACAGCATGCGCTGGCCGTCGGCCGGGACCTGCTCCAGGATCGCGGTGACCTGCGGCATGAAGCCCATGTCGGTCATCTGGTCGGCCTCGTCGAGCACCACGGCCTCGACCTGGTCCAGGACGCAGTCGCCGCGCTCCATGAGGTCGCGCAGACGGCCGGGGGTGGCCACGACCAGCTCGACACCCTGGCGCAGGGAGCGGGCCTGGCGGTGGATGGGCATGCCGCCCACCACGGTCGCCATGCGCACCCGCACCGAACGGGCGTAGGGCGTGAGGGAGTCGGTGACCTGCTGGGCGAGCTCGCGGGTCGGCGCCAGCACCACGGCGAGCGGGTGCCGCTCCTCGGCCTTGCGGCCGTCCAGCCGGGCCAGCAGCGCCAGACCGAAGGCGAGGGTCTTGCCCGAGCCGGTCTGGCTGCGGCCCAGGACGTCCCGACGGGCCAGCGAGTTCGGCAGCGTGGCCGCCTGGATCGTGGAGGGCGTGGTCAGCCCCTGGCGGGCCAGCGTCTCCTTGAGCGGAGCGGGCATGTCCAGGGCCTGGAAGTCGTCCACCGGGTCGAGCCCGGGGTTGACGGTGGTCGGCAGCGCGAACTCGCCGCCGGAGAAGCGGGAGCCGCCGCCGGAGCGGCCGCCCTGGCCGCCGCCGCCACGACGCGGACCGTCGAAGGAACGGCGGGGGCGGGGGCGGCCGTAGGAGCCGGAGCCGCCACGGGAGCCGTTGGAGGTGCGGTCGCGACGTGCGTTGGTACGGGGATGGTTCACAGATGACCTTTCGCCGACGACAGAGGCCGGGTCGGAAGTCCACAGCACTGCTTCGGTGAGTGACACCGAAGATGCGTGGGGGAAAATACTTCGATATCCACGGCCGCCCACACGTAGCGCTGGGGGTCGTGGCGGACGAACCGGTGCCTGTCGGAGAACGACTGCCAGATGACCGGCTCTGGGAAATCAGGAGAAACGACGGGGACGCGCTCCCGTGGGGGCGGACCGCCTCCGTTCTCCCGTCACTGTGGTGATCACCCGAGAACACGGGCACCACGATTGCAACCTCACGAACCTAGCACACGGCCCCCGAGCTCACGGGTACCGCGTCCTGTGGCACTGCGCACCCGTACGAAGGAGGGCCCCGGGGGGGGGGGGGGGGGGGGGGGGGGGGGGGGGGGGGGGGGGGGGGGGGGGGGGGGGGGG
>NZ_CBDRIY010000028.1:0-81072 GCF_965344335.1 Nocardiopsis eucommiae | reverse complement strand
CGCCGCGTACGCGTGCCGTCCCACCTTGGTCGCCCGGAAGCGCCCGGCCCCGGCCACCACGAAGCTGCCCGACATCACGGTGTCACCGGCCTGCTTGAGCACCGGGTCGGCCTCACCCGTGAGCAGCGACTCGTCGACCTCCAGCCCCCCGGCCCAGGTCACGACGCCGTCCACCACGACCTGGTCCCCGACCCCGACCTCCAGGACCTCGTCCAGGACGATCTCCTGGGTCGCGACCCGGATCGTGGCGCCGTCGCGTACCACCCGGGGACGCGCGGCGTTGACGATCGCGAGCTGGTCCAGGGTGCGCTTGGCCCGCAGTTCCTGGACGATGCCGATCAGTGTGTTGATCACGATGACCATCGCGAACAACCCGTCCTGGACCGGCCCGATGACCGCGATGATCGAGAAGAGCACCGCGATCATCGCGTTGATACGGGTGAAGACGTTCCCCCGGATGATCTGCCCGACGCTGCGGCTCGCCCGGACGGGGACGTCGTTGGTCCGCCCGCCCGCGACACGTTCCGCGACCTCCTGACTCGACAGACCCCGCTCCGGGGGCGGCCCCAGGAGCACGGACCGGGCCGACACGGGCTCGGTCGGGATCGGGCCCCGCGGGGACCGGTCGGTTTCTTCGGACACGAAGGACTCCTGATCGGGAGGGCGAAGGGGACGGGAGCGGTGAAACCCCCGCTCAGCCGGGCCCCGGCGTCGACGCACACAAGACTAGGGAGCCCCCAGAGTAGACGCGCACGTCCCTCGGCGCCGTGGGGTGCGGGTGACTCTTCACCCTGGGGCCAGCACCACCCTGACCAGGGATCGTGTTCGGGGGGTTCGCGTCGTAGAGTCCATGGCAAGGGATCCGAACGCGTGGGAGACAACGAGATGTGCACGGTGATCGTCGGTTTTGATCCGGACGCCAGGACACCGCTGGTCGTCGCCGCGCTGAGGGACGAGATGAGGTCACGCCCCTGGGCGTGGCCCGCGCCGCACTGGCCCGAGCGGCCGCACCTGGTCGGCGGACGCGACCAGCTCGCCGGAGGGACGTGGCTGGCCGTGGACCCCCACAGGCGACGGATGGCCGCGCTGCTCAACGGGTGGCCGTGGGACGGCACCATGCCGTGGGAGGGCACCTACCCCGCCAGCCGGGGCGACCTGCCCCTCAGGGCGCTGGCCACGCAGAACCGTGACCCCCTCGCGGGCGAGGACCCCACCCTCTACGCCCCCTTCCACCTGCTGGACGCCGACGCGCACAGGGCGACCCTGTACAGCTGGGACGGGCGATGCCTGGACATCCGCTCCCTGCCCCGGGGCGTGACCACGCTGGTCAACACGGGCCTGGATCCCGCCGATCCCCGGGCCGCCCGCCACACGCCGGAGTTCGCCCGGACCCGCCCGGACCCGGACCTGTCGAAGGCGAACGACCCGGAGGAGGTCTGGGGGGAGTGGCCCGGCCTCATCGGCAGGGCGGCCCACCAGCGGCCGCGCTCGGCGGGCACCACCCCCGGGGGCGACCCCACGGCCCTGATCGCGCACGCGGACCTGGGCGACGGCCAGGTGTGGGCCACCGGCTCCGTGACTCTCGTCGCCCTGGACCGCGACACGGTCCGCTACGCCTTCACCGACACCCCCGCCGCCCCCGAACCCTGGAAGATGATCGACCTCCCGTAGCGGTGGGTCCGACTGACACGACGTGAGGCCCCGCCCTCAGGGGGCGGGGCCTCGACGGTGAGAGGGGTGTCAGGCCGTCAGGAGGAAGGCCAGTACCGCGAGGAGTGTCACCGAGGCGAACGCGGTCAGGGCGATGAGGGCGTTGGCGCGGAAGCGCTCCGCGTCATCGGGGGAGAAGGGGCCGTGATCGGTCTGGTTCATGCCCTCATTCTGCCGTGTCCCCCATGGGTCTAGTCCAGGGAGTAGACGCGGACGTAGTCCACGCGCATCTCCTGCGGCAGCTGGGTCGTACCGTCCGGGTAGCCGGGCCAGTCGCCGCCCACGGCCACGTTGAGGATCATGAAGAACGGCTGGTCGAACACCCACGGGTTCCCACGGGTGTCCGCGGCCGTGTAGGTCTGGTAGGCGATCCCGTTCACCGACCACGTGATGGAACCGGGCCTCCAGTCGACGGCGAACGTGTGGAAGGTGTCCGCGAACGACCAGCCCTGCGGGTGCATGTAGGAGCCGGTGAGCGGGTTGCCGCCGAAGTAGCCCGGGCCGTGGAGGCTGCCGTGCACCAGGTGGGGCTCGCGGCCGATGTTCTCCATGATGTCGATCTCGCCCGAGTCCGGCCACGGCGTGTTCGGGAAGTTCGAGCCCAGCATCCAGAAGGCGGGCCAGATGCCCTGGCCACGCGGGATCTGGATGCGGGCCTCCACCCGTCCGTACTGGGGCTGCACCTTGTTCTGGGTGGTCATCCGGGCCGAGGTGTAGCCGCCGTCCGCCTCCCTGCGGGCCGTGATGACGAGGTGGCCGTTGCCGTCCAGGGCCGAGTTGGCCCGGCTGGACGTGTAGTTCTGGAGCTCGTTGTTGCCCCAGCCGTGGGCACCGGTCTCGTGGTTCCAGTTCGCGGGGTTGGGGGCGCTTCCGGCGGGACCGTCGAACTCGTCGGACCACACGAGTGTGGCTCGCATGTCGGACTCCGGGGCGGCGGTGGTCGTGGCTGTGGCGGTGGCGGGGGAGAGCAGGGCCGCGGCGGTGATGACCGCCATGAACAGGGCGCGGTGCATGGGCTACTCCGGGGGGAAACGCCACAGGGTACACCCAGAGTGGCCACCCTGTGACGGCTGGTATTGAAAAGTTACTTTACGTTCAGTAAGTCGGATGCACAAGCGGGTCTTTCTCGGAAGTTTTCCGAAAGCGCGTCATAGGCGTCGTGGGGGACCGTCTATCCCAGGAAAGAGTTCGACGATCCACCGAGGAATCCACATGCTGAGCGCCCACGCCGTCCCCGCGCCCCTGTTCGACCCCGCCGACCTGGTGGGGCAGTGGGTCAGGCTGCGGGAGGACGGCACCGTCGGGCTGCTGACGTCCGCCGACCACACCGGCTGGACCCTGCGCACGCCGACCGGGGTCGTCTCGGCACGGGGACGCCTGGCCGCCGAGCCGGTCACCCGGCGGACCGAGGCCCGGCCGGTCCGCCGACGCCTGCGCGCGGTCATGGACGACCCGGCCTTCCCAGGCGCCGCCGACCTGGATCTCCTCGACCTCCAGCTGGCCGCCCACCCGTGATCGCCGGTGCGTCGCGCGCCCTCGGCCCGAGCCCGTCCGACTAGGGTGGACAGCGAGGTCGAGGGCACACCGCGGCGTGAGCCACGACCTAAGGAATGCGTAAACCCCCTGTGTGATCGCGGCGTCTCTCTGAGAGACGGCGCACTCGCCGTCGGACACGCGTGGAACGCACGCGTACACAGCAGGGGGCACCACCATGGGCCGACACGGCAACCTCATCGAATCCGGAGCGTACTGGCTGCTCTACGTCGTCTCCTTCAGTGGCGCCCTCCTGCACTGGCGTCTGGGGAACGAACTCCTGGCGGCGATCTGCGCCGTGACAGCCGTGTTCAGCGTCCTTCTGATCGGACGGGTCCGGATCCTCGCCGCACCGCAGGAGCGGTGACGGTATTCCCTTCCCACCTGGGGGGATCATCACCTTCGACCCCACCCGCTATCTGTGCGTTTGTCGCGTGCACGTGCGGATAGGCTTCCCGGTATGCGTTCATGGTCTGCGCCTGACATCGTCCCCCTGCCGGGTTCCGGCGGCCCTCTCCGTATCCACGACACCGCGACCGGACGGATAAGGACGACCACGCCGGGCTCCACCGCGGGTGTGTACGCCTGCGGCATCACCCCCTACGACGCCGCCCATCTGGGGCACGCCTTCACCTACCTGACCTTCGATCTGGTCAACCGGGTGTGGCGGGACGCCGGACACGACGTCAACTACGTCCAGAACACCACCGACATCGACGATCCCCTGCTGGAGCGGGCCGAGGCCACCGGTGTCGACTGGCGCGACCTCGCCCACCGGGAGATCGACGTCTTCCGTGACGACATGGCCGCGCTGTCGATCATCCCGCCCACGTCGTACGTGGGCGTCGTGGAGTCCGTCGACCTCATCAGCGACCTCGCGGTCCGTATCCGTGAGAGCGGCGCGGCGTACGAGGTGGACGGCGACCTCTACTTCTCGGTCGAGGCCGCCACGAGGTTCGGCGAGATCAGCAACCTCAGCCGCGAGGAGATGCTCGGCCTCTTCGGTCAGCGGGGCGGCGACCCCGAGCGCACCGGCAAGAAGGACCCCCTCGACTGGCTGCTGTGGCGCGCCGAGCGTCCCGGTGAGCCCGCGTGGGACAGCCCCCTCGGACGCGGCCGTCCCGGCTGGCACATCGAGTGCAGCGCCATCGCCCTGGACCGGCTCGGCCCCTCGTTCGACATCAACGGCGGCGGCAGCGACCTCATCTTCCCGCACCACGAGATGGGCGCGGCCGAGACCCGTTGTGCCACCGGTCGGCCCAACGCCCACAACCACCTGCACGTGGGCATGGTCGGCCTGAACGGCGAGAAGATGTCTAAGTCGCTGGGCAACCTGGTCTTCGTGTCCAAGCTGCGGCAGGAGGGTGTGGACCCGGCCGTCATCCGGCTGGCCATGCTCGGCCACCACTACCGCACGCCGTGGGAGTGGACCGACGCCGAGCTGCCCGCCGCCACCGAGCGCGCCGAGCGCTGGCGCGCGGCGGTGGCCCTGGGCGCGGGTCCGGACGCGGCCCCTGTGCTGGCCGCGGTGCGCGCCGCGCTCGCTGAGGACCTGGACTCCCCGTCCGCGCTCGCGGCGGTGGACGCCTGGGCGACCGCCGCGCTGGGCGAGGGCGGCACCGACACGTCCGCCCCCGGCCTGGTGCGCACCACCGTGGACACCCTGCTGGGAGTCCGGCTCTAGGCCCGGGGCCCGCGCGGTACCCTCACACCTCCGTGCCCGTTCCCGTCCGGTTCGTCAGGGACGGGCACGGAGCCCGGTCTCAC
Source organism: Nocardiopsis eucommiae (assembly GCF_965344335.1). Classification (NCBI taxonomy): domain Bacteria; kingdom Bacillati; phylum Actinomycetota; class Actinomycetes; order Streptosporangiales; family Nocardiopsidaceae; genus Nocardiopsis; species Nocardiopsis eucommiae. The sequence goes on along the minus strand of NZ_CBDRIY010000028.1, from coordinate 76,062 downwards.
CTGGGCTGGGGCACCCCCGGCCCGGTGGGGGCGGTGAAGTCGGGAAAGTGAACGGTCTCCGCCTCGGGGCGCAGCCGCACCACCGGCACCCCGTTGACGGGGTCGGCCCCGATCCGCTCGTAGTCGTCGAGGCCGTCCACGTCGTGGCCCAGGCCCCGCATCAGCTCGGTCGCCGACATCGGGTGCTCCTGCGCGTAGTGGGCGAGCACCTGCCCGGACTCCCGCGCCGGGAGCGCCTCGGCCACGCCCCGCAGGCGGCGGTTGCCGATCTGGAACAGCACGCGGGGTTCCGCGCGGACGTTGCGGAACCACTGGGACCGGTTCCCGTACCCGGACGCCACGAGCACCGCCCCGGTGTCGTCGTTGCGGCCCAGGACCTCCAGAACCGCCTGGCGGGCCTCGCCGGTGGAGCGCCCCCGGTGGGTGAGCAGCACGAAGCGCCCGCCCAGGAGCGGTCCCAGACCCAGCCGGTAGATCCAGATCGGAGCGCGGTACAGTGCGCGCCCGAGTGGGTCGCGCGGGGGTTGGGCGAACGTCATCGAGGCCTCCTGAGCTGGGTTCCAGCGCCCGAGTGTAGTGAGCCGCCCGGTGCGGAGGAGGCGACGCCACGCCAACGGTCGGTGCCCGCTGCCATCATGCCGCCATGGACACCAGAGCTGACATCCTCCACTCCACCGACTGGACGAGGGCCTTCCACGCCTATGGTCCGGCCACCGACGCGCCGGAGTTCCTCGCCGGGCTGCTGTCCGAGCAGGAGGAGGTCCGGGAGCGGGCGCTGGGCTACCTGAACAGCGCGATCCTGCACCAGGGGACGGTGTACCCGGCCACCCCGCCCGTCGCTCTGTTCGTCGCCGGTGTGCTGGGGGAGCCGGCGGTCGACCTTCCGGTGGGGGACCCGTTCCGGGAGGCCGCGGGTGCCGCCGTCGAACCGCTGCGTCTGGGCCTGCTCGACTTCCTGGCCGACGTGGCCCGTGCCGTCGCGGAACGGGCCGCCGGTCGTTCGCTCCCCGAACTGGAGGGGCTGGCCGATCCGGGGGAGCGCCGGGGCGAGCTCGACGCCCTCCTGACCGGGATGGCCGACGGTGACGCGGAGGGTGAGGAGGAGATCTGGGAGGACCCGCTCCTGGACACCGTGTTCCACGCGGCCCTGCGTGACCTGTGGCGGGCCGCGCCGACGCTGCTCGGGGCGGTGCGGCCGCTGCTCACGCACGCGGACGGCCGGGTACGCCAGCGGGCGGTGACGACCACCGGCGCGCTGTGCCGACTGGTCGAGGAGCCCGAGGTGGACCTGTCGGGCGCGGCGGACCTCGCCGAGAACCGCGACGAGGGGGCGGCGATCGTCCTCGCCCTGGTGGAGGGCGGTGGGGACACCACCTCTTTCCTCGCCCATCCTGACCAGGCGATACGTGCCTGCGCCGCGCTCTCGGAGGGGCTGGCGGGTGACCCCGTGGCGGTCGGGGAGCTGCGCGCGGCACTCCTCGACCCGGCCGCGGCCGACGCCTGGTTCCGGGACCGTCCCGGGTACTTTCCCGGCCACGTCCGGTTCTCGCTGGTCGACGCCCTGGTGAGCCGTTCGGGATCCGAGGACGCCGCCGACCTCCTCCCGGTGTTCCGTGAGCTGGCGGCGACGGCTGGTCCGTTCAGCTGCGAGGCCGACCTGCGGGGGCTGCTCCGCCTGGCCCTGGGGGTCGCGGAGAGTGCCCCCGCACCCGAGGTCGCGGCCCCCACCGAGCTCCAGCGCGCCTACCTCAGGGCCGTGGTCGACAACGACCGGCTCTGGGACACGCGTGTCGCGAACGTCGCCCTCCTCCTGCGGAGCCTCGGCCTCCCCACGGCTCGCGAGGCCCTGGCGGCTCTGGCCGCCACCCCCTGATCACCGGGGCGCACCGGGCGTCGATGGGAGACTTGTCCGTCAAGGTCCGGTTCGGTGGTGAATATGGTGACCACCTGTGGCCATGACATCGCGGAATCGCCACCAACGCGGAGTGGGGCGTGATGGGATGGCGCCCATGACCACGACCACGACCAGTACCCCCACCCGGCCCAGCGCGGCGGCTGAGCTCATCGCCGACTTCGTCTCGACCGGCGGCCGACTCACCGACCGCGCCGACCTGGCCCGGTTCCTGAGGGAGCACCGACTCGTCACCGAGGGCGCCATCCCCATCACCCTCGCCGACCTCGACGAGGCCATCACGCTGCGCGACGGTATCCGCGCCCTGCTCGACCGCGAGAACGCACCGGACCCCGAAGCCCTCGGCCGCGCGCAGAAGGTCCTGGACGGGCTGCGCGTCACCGTACGGTTGGAGCCCTCCGAGGAGGCCGAGTCCCCACTGGCCCCCGCCGTCGTCGACGAGGTCCGCCGTGGCCTGGCCCGCGTCGCCGGAGCCTGGGCCGCCGTCCTCGCCACCGGCGAGTGGCGCCGCCTGCGTCCGTGAACTCCCGCCGCCCCGGTCGCGCGAGGCCGGGGCGGCGCCTCCGGCTCAGCCGAACAGCGAGGCCAGCGGACCTCTGCGCGGGCGCTCGGCCAGACGCCGCTCCAGGAAGGACTCCCACTGCGTGGTGACGTCCGCCAACCCGTAGTCAGCGGCCGAGGCCAGTGCCTCCGCTCCCATGCGGTGGCGCTCCTTCCGGTCCGCGACCAGGCGGTTGAGCGCGGCACCCAGGGCCTCGGTGTCCTGCGGCGGTACCAGCAGGCCGTTGCGTTCGTGGTCGATGATCTCCCTGGGGCCGTGCGGGCAGTCGAAGCTCACCACGGGAACCCCCACCGAGAAGGCCTCGATGATGGTCATCCCGAACCCCTCCACCCGCGAGCTCACCGCCAGCAGTGAGGCCTTCGACAGCTCACCCAGCATGTCCGTGGTCCGGCCCTTGAGGTCCACGTTGTCCTCCAGACCGAGGTGTCGCACCGTCTCGCGCAGCTCCTCGTCCCGGTCCCCGCCGCCGTGGATGTGCAGCCGCCATTCGGGGTGCTCCGCCACCACGTGCGAGAACGCCTCCACCAGCAGCGGGTACTGCTTGACCGGGGAGAACCGCCCGGCCGCAGCGATGATCGGGGCCTCCAGGGTGGAGCGGGGCGGCTCGCCCGGCTCCAGCGCGTTGGGCAGCGCGGTCAGCCAGCCCTCGGGGGACCGGAGCAGGTTCTGGTAGGCGCTCCGGTCGGACTCGGTGAGCACGCTCAGACCGCCGAGCTTCGGGTACGTCCTGGTGATCGCCGCGCGCACCTTGGAGTTGTGCTCGCCCAGGTTGAGGTGTTCCTGGCCGATGGTCAGGACGCGAGGGGGCGCCCACTCGGCCAGCAGCAGGTTGATCCCGGGGCGGGTCCCGATCACCACGTCGGCCTTGGTGGTGCGCAGGTAGCGGCGCAGCCCGGTGACCGACTCCGGCGTGTAGTTCTTGTTCCGGCGCCGCTCGGGCTCCGGCACGATCTGTTCGGCCTTTCTGAACCAGTGGTCCAGGACCCGTTGTCGGGGAAGTCTGAGCCGGGACTCGTCGGTCTCGTCGCTCAGGGGCACCAGGTCGACGTTCTCGTCGGGCGTGAAGAACGGTTTGCGCCGCTTGCGGACCAGACTGACGATCTCCACCTCATGGCGTGAGGCCAGCCCCCGAGCCAGGTTGTGCACGGTCCTCACCGTGCCGCCCATGGCGTAGCCGTTGGCGATGACGAATGCGATCCTCACAAGTTGCCCCAGACCCCACCCCGCGCGGTCGGGACGGGCACTTGTCCCAGGCCTCGGGGGATGGCGCCCCGCGTGGTTCCGGAGTGCGCGTACCCCCGTACCGCGCGCTTCGGGAACCTGGCCCAGTTCCCCCGATCCGCGAGCCATTATCCGCAAGGTAGCGATATCGGCCTAAAGATGAGGTAACAGAAAACCGGGACCTCGGTCCCGGGGGGTGACGGAGGTGCCCGGCCTCAGCCGTCGTCGCGGCGGCGCAGGTAGCGCTCGAACTCCTGGGCGATGGCGTCCCCCGTGGCCTCGGGCAGGTCCACCGTGTCCTTGGCCTCCTCCAGACCGCGCACGTAGGAGGCGATGTCCTCGTCCTCGGCGGTGAGGTCGTTCACCCCGGCCTCCCAGGACACGGACTCCTCCGGCAGGTCGCCCAGGGGGACCTCGGTCTCCACGAAGTCCTGGACCCAGCCCAGGAGGGCCAGGGTCGCCTTCGGGCAGGGCGGCTGCGCCACGTAGTGCGGGATGGCGGCCCACAGCGACACCGTCTCCACGCCCACGGCACTGAACGCCTCGTGCACGGCCCCCACGATCCCGGTCGGCCCGGAGTAGGTGGCCGCCTCCAGCCCGTACCGGGTGCCCAGCTCCACCGGGGAGCACATCCCGGTCACCGGGATGGGGCGGGTGTGCGGCGCGTCGGCCAGCAGCGAGCCCAGGACCACGGCGCGCCGGACCCCCAGCTCACGGGCGATGGCCAGCAGGTCAGCCGTGTAGGAGCGCCAGCGCATGTTCGGTTCGGGACCGCTCACCAGGACGACGTCGCGGCGCGCACCCGGGGGGCGGACCACCCGCACACGGGTGGTGGGCCACTCCATCTCGGTGAGCCTGCCGTCGGTCACCGTCATCCTCGGCCGGGTGACCTGGAAGTCGTAGTAGTCGTCCGGGGCCAGGGCGCACAGCTCGGTGGCGTTCCACTGGTCGGACAGGTGCGCCACGGCGAGGCTCGCGGCCTCACCGGCGTCGTTCCACCCCTCGAACGCCGCCACCATGACAGGCTCGACGAGCTCGCGGTCGAGCGGGATCATGGGCGGCCCCTTCCTGAAGACGGACCACACCACCCTATGGGGTGCCGAGCCGAGCGAGAAACCGTCGTGGGGGACCGACAACGCCTCCCCCACGCGTCACTTTGGGACGCCTGTCTCACGTGGCGAAACGCCCATGAGGTAGCCTCGCGACCAGCGACTGACCAGGACACCGCTGTCCTCGGACGCCGAACCCGCCCCGCCCCGCGCCGCGGGTCGACCCAGCGGCGCAGGTCCCGTGCCAAGCATCACCGGGATCGAGCTGGGCCCCGCGGTGCCCCGAGACTAAAGTTGTTGAACATGAGAGATCGACGGACGTTCCGTGAAGCACTGTCCCAGCGAGTGATCGTGGCGGACGGGGCGATGGGCACCATGTTGCAGGCGCACGATCTCGACCTCGACCAGTTCGAGGGCCACGAGGGCCTCAACGACATCCTCAACCTCACCCGGCCCGACATCGTGCGGGACACCCACGCCGCCTTCTTCGAGGTCGGTTCCGACTGCGTGGAGACCAACACCTTCTCCGCCAACTACGGCGGTCTCTACGAGTACGGCATCGAGGACCGCACCTACGAGATCGCGGAGGCCGGCGCGCGCATCGCCCGCGAGACCGCCGACGCCTACGCCACCCCCGACCAGCCCCGGTACGTCCTCGGCTCGGTGGGGCCCGGAACCCGGCTGCCCACCCTGGGGCACGCCCCCTACACGTTCCTGCGCGACTACTACGAGCGCGCCTCGCACGGGCTCATCGACGGCGGCTCCGACGCCATCCTCATCGAGACCTGCCAGGACCTGCTCCAGGTCAAGGCCGCGGTGGTCGGCGCCAAGCGCGCCCGCGCGGCCCTGGGCCGGGACGTGCCGATCATCGCCCAGGTGAGCATCGAGACCAACGGCACCATGCTCATGGGCTCGGAGATCGGTGCCGCGCTCACCTCCCTGGCCCCGCTGGGCATCGACGTGATCGGCCTCAACTGCTCCACCGGCCCCGCCGAGATGAGCGAGCACCTGCGCTACCTGTCGCACCACTCGCCCATCCCCATCTCCGTCATGCCCAACGCGGGCCTGCCCGAGCTCGGGCCCAACGGCGCGGTCTACAACCTCTCCCCGGGGGAGCTGGCCGACGCCCACGACACCTTCACCTCCGAGTTCGGGCTCAGCCTCGTCGGCGGCTGCTGCGGCACCACCCCCGAGCACCTGCGCCAGGTCGTCGAACGGGTCCAGGGCCGGGGCCTGAAGGAGCGCAGGCCCCTGGTCGAGGCCGCGGCGTCCTCCCTGTACCAGAGCGTCCCCTTCCGTCAGGACGCCAGCTACCTGGCGGTCGGTGAGCGCACCAACGCCAACGGTTCCAAGAAGTTCCGCGAGGCGATGCTGGCCGAGGACTGGGACTCCTGCGTGGAGATCGCCCGCGACCAGATCCGCGACGGCGCGCACGTGCTCGACCTCAACATCGACTACGTGGGCCGCGACGGCGTGCGCGACATGCGCGAGCTCGCCTCGCGCCTGGCCACCGCCTCCACCCTCCCGCTCATGCTCGACTCCACCGAGCCCCCCGTCCTGGAGGCCGGGCTGGAGGCGCTGGGCGGCCGCGCCGTGGTCAACTCGGTCAACTACGAGGACGGCGACGGGCCCGACTCCCGGTTCACCCGCATCATGGGCCTGGTCAAGGAACACGGGGCGGCCGTGGTCGGCCTGTGCATCGACGAGGAGGGCCAGGCCCGCACCGCCGAGTGGAAGGTCCGGGTGGCCAGCCGCCTGATCGACGAGATCACCGGCGACTGGGGGTTGACGACCGGCGACATCGTCATCGACTGCCTCACCTTCCCCATCACCACGGGGCAGGAGGAGACCCGGCGGGACGGCATCGAGACCCTCGACGCCATCCGCGAGCTCAAGTCCCGCTACCCCGAGGTGCAGACCACTCTCGGCCTGTCCAACCTGTCCTTCGGCGTCAACCCGGCCGCCCGGATCGTGCTCAACTCCGTGTTCCTGCACGAGGCCGTCCAGGCGGGCCTGGACTCGGCCATCGTGCACGCGTCCAAGATCGTGCCGATCAACCAGATCCCCGAGGACCAGCGCAGGGTGGCGCTCGACCTCGTCTACGACCGGCGCGAGGGCGACTACGACCCCCTGTCCGAGTTCATCGACATGTTCCAGGGGGTCGACGCAAAGGCGATGAAGGCCTCCCGCGCCGAGGAACTGGCCGCGCTCCCGCTGTGGGAGCGCCTGGAGCGCCGGATCATCGACGGTGAGCTCACCGGCATCGAGGCCGACCTCGACGAGGCCCTGGCCGAGCGCCCCGCCCTGACCATCGTCAACGACACCCTCCTGGAGGGCATGAAGACCGTCGGCGAGCTCTTCGGCTCCGGTCAGATGCAGCTGCCCTTCGTCCTCAAGTCCGCCGAGGTCATGAAGAAGGCGGTCGCCTACCTCGAACCGCACATGGAGAAGAGCGACGACGACGGCAAGGGCCGCATCGTGCTCGCCACCGTCAAGGGCGACGTCCACGACATCGGCAAGAACCTCGTGGACATCATCCTGTCCAACAACGGCTACGAGGTGGTCAACCTCGGCATCAAGCAGCCGGTGTCGGCGATCCTGGAGGCGGCCGAGGAGCGGCGCGCCGACGTCATCGGCATGTCCGGCCTCCTGGTCAAGTCCACGGTGATCATGAAGGAGAACCTGGAGGAGATGAACTCCCGGGGTGTCTCCGAGCGCTTCCCCGTGCTCCTGGGCGGTGCCGCGCTGACCCGCTCCTACGTGGAGCAGGACCTGGCCGAGATGTTCGGCGGCGAGGTGCGCTACGCCAAGGACGCCTTCGAGGGCCTGCGCCTGATGGACACCTTCATGGCGGTCAAGCGCGGTGAGGAGGGCGCCAAGCTCCCCGAGCTGCGCCAGCGCAGGGTGCGGCGCGGGGCCACCCTCAAGGTCACCGAGCCCGAGGAGATGCCCGCCCGCAGCGACGTCTCCACCACCAACCGGGTGCCCACCCCGCCGTTCTGGGGCGACCGGATCAGCAAGGGCATCCCGCTGGCAGACTACGCCGCCTTCCTCGACGAGCGCGCCACGTTCATGGGGCAGTGGGGACTCAAGGCCTCCCGTGGCGGTAACGGTCCGACCTACGAGGAGCTGGTGGAGACCGAGGGCCGCCCGCGCATGCGGATGTGGCTGGACCGCATTCAGACCGAGGGCCTGCTGGAGGCCGCGGTCGTGCACGGCCACTACCCCTGCTACAGCGAGGGTGACGACCTGGTCGTGCTGGACGACGACGGGACCACCGAGCGCACCCGCTTCACGTTCCCGCGCCAGCGCCGGGACCGGCACCTGTGCCTGTCCGACTTCTTCCGCCCCAAGGAGTCGGGTGAGTTGGACGTGGTCTCCTTCCAGGTGGTGACCGTGGGTTCGGCGATCAGCCGGGCCACCGCCGAACTGTTCGAGAAGAACGCCTACCGCGACTACCTGGAGCTGCACGGTCTGTCGGTACAGCTCACCGAGGCACTGGCCGAGTACTGGCACACCCGGGTCCGCGCCGAGCTCGGCTTCGCGGGGGAGGACCCCGCCGAGCTGGACGCGTTCTTCAAGCTCGGGTACCGGGGCGCCCGCTTCTCGCTGGGGTACGGCGCCTGTCCGGACCTGGAGGACCGCGCCAAGATCGTGCGGCTGCTGGAGCCCGAACGGGTGGGGGTGTCGTTGTCCGAGGAGTTCCAGCTCGTTCCCGAACAGGCCACCGACGCGATCGTCATCCACCACCCGGAGGCGACGTACTTCAACGTCTGACCTGCTGAGGTGTGGGGCCCCGCCGATGACGGACGCCGGCGGGGCCCTCCCCTTGGGGGTCGGGACCACCGGCCACCCACCACGCCACGAGTCGAGATGAGCGAATTGAGCACAGTGAGTTCCGAAGTGACCGAGACCGCCGCCCCGGTGGAACGCCGTCTCCAGGCCGTCCTGCTGGACATGGACGGCACCCTCATCGAGAGCGAGCACCTGTGGGGTGAGGCCGAGGCCGAGCTGGTCGCCGAACTGGGCGGCGAGTGGACCGGGGCCGACCACGAGGCCAACGTGGGCAACGCCGCCGAGCCGGTGGGCCGCTACATCATCGAGCTGACCGGTGCGGACCACCTCACTCCGCGCCAGGTCGCGGACCTGCTCTACGACCGCTTCCGCGCCAAGCTGGAGGGCGGGGCCGAACTGCGCCCCGGCGCCAAGGAACTGGTGACCATGCTCGCGGGGGCCGGGGTCCCGGCCGTTCTGGTGACCTCCACCGAACGCTCCCTGATCGAGACGGCGATCGGGGGCATCGGGCTGGAGAGCTTCGTGGACTCGGTCGCCGGTGACGAGGTGGACGCCAACAAGCCCCACCCCGACCCGTACCTGAGGGCCGCGCGCCGCCTCGGTGTGGATCCCGCGCGCTGTGTCGCGGTGGAGGACTCGGCGGTGGGGGTGACCTCCGCCGCCGACGCCGGCTGTGTCACCGTCGCGATCCCCAACCACGTGGAGATCCAGCCCCGCGAGGGCGTCGTCTTCCGGGAGAGTCTGGTCGGCATCGACCTGGAGTGGCTGGAGTCGTTGGTCTCCGGAGCCTGAGCCCGGACCTCCCTCGTCCCCGCCGTCCCACGCGCTCCGCGCCCGGTCCCTTGGTGACCCGCGCGCGGGTGGGTAGCGTGGGGCCGGGGTGACGCCCCCGGCGCCTCCGGCCGGGCGCACGCCCCGGGGACGTGCCCGACGGGACCACACGCCCTAGGGGATCGGCCGGATGTGGGTTCGTACGCGGGATGGGAGACTGGTCGCATGCCTGAGACTTTGAGTGAGAACGTCGGTATGGGGCTGGGGGCGGCCCTGACGGCGGTCGGTTTCGTCATCTCCTACTTCGTGTGGCGGAGGAAGGGCGCGGCCTACGGCCTGCGCGGCGTCGCCTGGTCGCTGTTGCCCGTGATCGCGGGCCTCCTGCTGCTGATGGACGTGGTGTTGCAGTTCGTCCTCGGCGTCCTGGGCATCCTGCTGACGATGGCCTTCAAACTCCAGTCGTGGGTCGGCCTCGGCCTCGCCGTGCTGATGGTGGTCCTGTACGTGGTGTCGGGGTTCATGAAGTCCAAGGGCATCGGGGTCAAGCCCGGTGCGCGACCCGAGGACAGGGCGCGGGCCAGGGCGGAGGGCGGGGGAGGAGCCCCCGCGGCCGGAGCCGCGCCGGCCCCGGCGGGACAGGTCAACGCCCCGAAGCAGGCCAAGGCGCCCTCCGCCGACGACGACTTCGACGACATCGAGGCGCTGCTCCGTAAGCGGGGCATCGAGTAGCCGACCCCTTCTCCGATGACGAGGGCGGTCCCGCGCGGGCGGGGCCGCCCTCGTCCGTGTCCGGGGGCGACACGAGCGGCGACGCGGCGCGGAGCGCGTCCCCGTGTGGCGTGGTTCACGTTGGGGAATGCGGCGAGTACTCACGGTTTCATAGCACTTGCCATAGAACCTTTGGATCGGGATGGTCCGCACGGTTTTGACCGTATCGTTGGCGGGGGTGCGGTCCCGGTCTTGTACCAGCTCAGCCCCGGTCGTCCGATGAATGCGTGCTTTGCGTGGTTTGTGGGCTTTAGTCGCCATGTGGGTTGTTTGTTAGTGTTTGTTACGTTTTGGCTACACAGGCAGACTTTGGACGACATGCACCCAAAGGGCGAGTAAATTGGTCGCTGTGTAACATCCCGGGCGGAAAGGTCCGTGACTGTGCCCAACCTCTCAACGGTCGGGTGCGTCGCGTGCCAGTACCGACGAGACGGGCCATCCTCTCGCCCCGTCGGTCCAACGCCCACGCCAGCCAGAGTCGAGAACCGGCAGGCCCCACCGTGAGACCCGGAAGGGTCACCCCCCGAGTGGCTCACGTGTGGGATCAGTCCCCTCGGCCAGAAGCGTATGAGTGGAGAGTGGTGGCCTGATGAGCGCGCCCTCGCATGCCCCTGAGGCGGCCGAACCGGTCGACTCGGAACCCGGCGCGACGGCCTCGGGTCGCAGCGACGCGGACAATCGGTCCCTGAGACAGATCGCCTGGCAACGACTGCGCCGCGACAAGGTCGCCATGGTCTCCGGCCTGGTCGTGGTCCTGCTCATCCTGGCCGCGATCTTCGCGCCCTTCCTGGTCAAGCTGTTCGGGCACCCGCCCACCCAGTTCCACCAGGACCTGATCGACCCGAGCCGCCGCGTCCCCTACCTCGACCCCGAGAACCCGGACGCGGGCATCGACCGTTGGGGCGGGATCAGCTCCGACCACCTGCTGGGCGTCGAGCCCACCACCGGTCGCGACCTGTTCAGCCGTATTCTCTACGGCGCCCAGATCTCCCTGCTGGTCGCGTTCCTGGCCACGCTGGTCTGCGTCGCCCTCGGCACCCTGCTCGGCATCATCGCCGGGTACATGGGCGGCTGGGTCGACACCGTCATCAGCCGCGCCATGGACATCTTCCTGGCCTTCCCGCTGATGCTGTTCGCGATCGCCCTCGTCGGCGTCATCCCCGAGGGCGTCCTCGGCCTGAGCGGCAACGGGCTGAGAATCGGCGTCATCGTCTTCATCATCGGGTTCTTCAACTGGCCCTACATCGCCCGCATCGTCCGCGGACAGACACTCGCCCTGCGCGAGCGCGAGTTCGTCGAGGCGGCCAAGAGCCTCGGCGCCAGCAACCGGCACATCCTCTTCAAGGAGATCCTGCCGAACCTGGTCACGCCGATCATCGTCTACTCCACGCTCCTGATCCCCACGAACATCCTGTTCGAGGCGGCCCTGAGCTTCCTTGGCGTCGGCATCAACCCGCCGACGCCGAGCTGGGGCAAGATGCTCTCCGAAGCGGTGCCCTTCTACCAGACGGCGCCCTACTTCATCATCTTCCCCGGTCTGGCCATCTTCATCACCGTCCTGGCGTTCAACCTCTTCGGTGACGGCCTGCGCGACGCCTTCGATCCCCGGACCTCGGACTGACCCGACTCCGTGCGGGGAGGCCCGTCTCCCGCCCCGCCCGGACAGCAGTCAACCCATGGTCCGACCATCCCCATACCAGGTTCAGAGAGGTACTTCCTTGATGAAGCGCACCCTCGGGTTCGTCGCGCTCGGCGCGGCGGCATCCCTCTTCCTGTCCGCCTGCGGTGGCGCCGCCACCGGCGGCGGCTCCGACTCGGCCGACAGCTTCGACCTCGGCTCCACCGAGGTCGTCAACGCCTCGGACAAGGCTGGCGGCACGCTCAAGTACGCGCTCGCCGCGGACTTCGACTCCACCGACCCGGGCAACACGTACTACGCGTTCAACTGGAACTTCTCCCGTTACTACGCCCGTACGCTCCTCGCCTTCAACCCCGAGCCGGGCGACAAGGCCACCGACCTGATCCCGGACATGGCCGTGGACCTGCCGGAGCCGAACGACGACTTCACCGAGTGGACCGTCAAGATCCAGGAGGGCCTCAAGTACGAGGACGGCTCCGAGATCACGGCCCAGGACATCAAGTACGGCATCGCCCGCGCCAACTTCAACGGCGGCGTGTTCACCGAGGGCCCGCAGTACTTCAAGGCCCACCTGGACCAGGACGACCACAACGTCTACGACAACGGTGACGACCCGCTCGCGGGCTTCGACTCCATCGAGACCCCGGACGACCACACCCTGGTCTTCCACCTCAAGGACTCGTTCGCCGAGTTCCCGAACGTGCTGACCCAGCCGCAGACCGCCCCGGTGCCGATCGACGCCGACCGCGAGGCCCTGTACCAGGAGAAGGTCGTCTCCTCCGGCCCGTACAAGTTCGACGGCCAGTACGAGCCCGGCGTCAAGCTCAACCTGGAGCGCAACGAGCACTGGGACGGCGACACGGACCCCGTGCGCCAGGCCCTGCCCGACCGCATCGAGGTCGAGATCGGCGTCTCCCAGGACGAGATCGACGAGCGCCTGCTCAGCGGTGAGCTCGACGTGGACCTCGCCGGCACCGGCGTGGGCCCGGCGATGAACGCCCGCCTGCTCGACGACGAGTCCGCCCAGGGCAACCTGGACAACCCGTACTCCGGCGCCCTGCGCTACGTGAACATCCACCTCCCGATCATCGAGGACGTGGCCTGCCGCCAGGCGATCATGTACGCCGCCGACCGCGACAGCATGTGGCGCGCCTGGGGCGGCGCGACCGGTGGCGACCGCGCCACCAGCCTGCTCCCCCCGGCGATCCCGGGCTCCGACGTCGAGTCGGACCTGTACCCGTCCACCGACCACAAGGGTGACCTGGACAAGGCCCAGGAGAAGCTCGACGAGTGCGGTGAGTCGGACGGCTTCAAGACCAACATCGCGGTCCGCACCGAGCGCGAGAAGGACGTCCAGACCGCCGAGGCGCTCCAGCAGTCGCTGTCCCGCGTCGGCATCGACGTCGAGATCAAGTCGTTCCCGTCCGGGGACTTCTTCGGCCAGTACGCCGGTTCGCAGGACTACGTCCGTGAGAACAACATCGGCCTGAGCGTCTCGGGCTGGGGCCCGGACTGGCCCAGCGGCTACGGCTTCGCCTCCAAGATCACGCACGGCGACGCGATCATGGAGACCGGTAACTTCAACACCTCCGAGCTCGACGACCCCGAGATCAACGGTCTCTGGGACGACGCCCTCAAGACCGAGGACCCGGAGGAGCGCGCCGAGCTCTACTCCAAGATCGACACCCTCGTCATGGAGAACGCCGCCATCCTGCCGGTGGTCTTCGACAAGACGCTGATCTACCGCTCGGACGAGCTGACCAACGCCTACTACCACCCCGCGTACATGATGTACGACTTCATGGCGCTGGGCGTCGACCGGGGCTAGGTCCCGAACTACCAGCCTGAACTAGTACGAGAAGGCAGGTGAAAGCGGCGGGGAGCCCGAGGCGATCCCTCGGGTGTCCCCGCCGCCGACCGCGATGCTGAATTATGTTCTCCGCCGCCTTGGTGCGGGTCTCTTGCTTCTCGCCGTCGTCACGGCGGTGACCTTCTGGATCTTCTACGTCCTCCCCAGGTGGGCGGGCGTCACCCCGCACGGCATGGCGGCGATGTACGTGGGCAAGGCGCCCACCCCGGAGGCGCTCGACGCCACCGTGGAGCGCCTTGGCCTCGACCAGCCCGTCGCGGTCCAGTTCATCGACTTCCTCCGCACGCTGCTGTTCGGCCAGGAGTTCACCTTCGGCCGAGAGACGGTCGAGTGCGCGGCCCCGTGCCTCGGCTACTCCTTCACCACGAACTCGCCGGTGCTGCCGCAGCTCCTGGACCGCCTCCCCGTCACCCTGTCCCTCGGCCTCGGTGCCGCGGTCATCTGGGTCGTCGGCGGTGTGGCCGTCGGTGTGCTCTCCGCTGTCAAGAAGGGCAGCGTCTTCGACCGTCTGGCCATGGGCGTCGCCCTCATCGGCGTCTCCCTGCCCATCTACTTCACCGGTCTGCTCGCCCTGGCCTTCCTGGTGCACGAGTGGGGCCTGTTCCCGGTGTCGCGCTACGTGCCGTTCACCGAGAACCCGGTGGCCTGGTTCCAGGTCATGTTCCTCCCCTGGGTGACGCTGGCGTTCCTGCATGCCGCCCAGTACGCGCGGCAGACGCGCGCGGGCATGCTGGAGACGCTCAACGAGGACTACATCCGCACCGCTCGGGCCAAGGGCCTGAGCGAGCGCAAGGTGATCTTCAAGCACGCCCTGCGTCCCACCCTGACTCCCATCGTCACCATCCTGGGTCTGGACATCGGCATGGTCCTGGGTGGCGCGATCCTCACCGAGACGGTGTTCTCCCTCAACGGTGTGGGTGCCTACGCGATCACTTCGATCGTGGCCAAGGACCTGCCCGTCGTCCTGGGCGTCACGCTCCTGGGCGCGGTGTTCATCGTCGTCTGCAACCTGATCGTCGACCTCCTCTACCCGGTCGTCGACCCACGGGTGCGCATCGCCAGGTAGGGCGCGCCGCACACGCCCCAGCGCGCCGAGCGCTGACTCCAGACCAGCTCTACTGAAGGAAATGTGACATGGCCTCGACCGGACCGGCATCGGCTGCCTCTGACGCAGTCGTGCGCGTGGATGACCTGCGGGTGACCTTCCCGACGATGGACGGCGACGTCCACGCGGTGAAGGGTCTCTCCTTCGAGGTGCCCGCCGGTGGCGCGCTGGGCATCGTGGGTGAGTCGGGTTCCGGCAAGAGCGTGACCTCGCTGGCGCTGATGGGCCTGCACCGGGGCAGCCGCGCCCAGATCACCGGGGCCATCGAGGTGGCCGGGCAGGACGTGGTGACCGCGAGCGACAGGAAGCTGCGTTCGATGCGCGGCAACGACATCGCGATGGTCTTCCAGGACCCGATGCAGTCGCTGCACCCGCAGTACACGATCGGCAACCAGCTGGTCGAGGCCTACCTGGTGCACCACCCCAAGGCGGGCAAGGCGGCCGCGCGGCAGCGCGCGGTGGAGGCGCTGGACCGGGTCGGTATCCCCGAGCCGGCCAAGCGGATCAACTCCTACCCGCACGAGTTCTCCGGCGGTATGCGCCAGCGCGTGGTCATCGCCATGGGCCTGATGTGCGACCCGAAGGTGCTGCTCGCGGACGAGCCGACCACCGCGTTGGACGTCACCGTGCAGGCGCGCATCCTCGACCTGCTGGACGAGCTGCGCCGCGAACTCAACATGGCGCTGATCCTGGTCTCCCACGACCTCGCCGTGGTGGCGGGTTCCGTGGACGAGGTCGTGGTCATGCGGCACGGTCAGGCCGTGGAGCGCGGTGACGTGCGCCGGGTGCTGTCGGCCCCCGAGCACCCCTACACGCAGGCGCTGCTGGCCGCGGTGCCGCGCGTGGAGATGTCGCGGGCCGAGCGGCGGGCGCAGGACCGCGCCGACCGCGTCGCGCGGGAGAAGCGCGAGGGCACCGTCACGAAGCCGGGTGACTTCGAGGCCTTCACCCCCGCCGCGACCGAGGACGAGCCGCTGCTCCGGGTCCAGGACGTGGCGCAGCGCTTCAAGGTGCGTGGCGGCATGTGGGGCAAGTCGACCGACTTCTGGGCGGTCAAGGGTGTCAGCTTCGACCTGTACAAGGGCGAGACCCTCGGCATCGTGGGGGAGTCGGGGTCCGGGAAGAGCACCCTGTCCAGGATGGTCATGCGGTTGCTGGAGCCGACCGAGGGCACGGTGGAGTTCGAGGGCCGGGACATCACGCACATGTCCGAGCGGGGGCTGCGTCCGCTCCGTCGGGACGTGCAGATGGTGTTCCAGAACCCCTACTCCTCGTTGAACCCGCGACTGACCATCGGTGAGAGCATCGGCACCGCGCTGAGGGTCCAGGGAGAGCGGGACGGCAGGAAGATCCGTTCGCAGGTCCAGGAGCTCCTGGAGCGGGTCGGGCTCGAACCCAACCACTACAACCGGTTCCCGCACGCGTTCTCCGGCGGTCAGCGCCAGCGCATCGCCATCGCCCGCGCGCTGATCCTCAAGCCCAAGCTCATCATCTGCGACGAGCCCGTCTCGGCGCTGGACGTGTCCACACAGGACCAGGTGCTCCGCCTGCTCTCCGAGCTCCAGGACGACTTCGGCCTCACCTACATCTTCGTCGCCCACGACCTCGCCGTCGTGCGCCAGGTCAGCGACCGCGTCGCGGTCATGCGCAGGGGCGAGATCGTGGAACTGGGGGACAGCGACTCCGTCTACGAGAGCCCGCAGAGCGACTACACGAGGCAGCTGCTCACCGCCGCCCCGGTCCTGGACCCCGACGAGGCCCGCGAACTGCGCGCGGAGCGCGTCGCCAGCCGCGCGGCCGACGCGGCGGCCTGACCGGCGTCGCCGGTGTGACAGGCCCCGGCCACTGAGGACAGTGGCCGGGGCCCCGTGTGTCAGGAGGGCTTGCGGAGCTCGGTGACGCAGTCGCGGTACTTGTCGACGGTGTACCGCCCGTCGGGGCCCCAGGAGGTCCGCTGCCCGGTGACCTCCAGCCCAGCCTCCCGGGCCCATCTGGCGAAGGCCTCGGGGGAGACGTCGGAGCGGTTGCCGTCGTCGCGCCACCGACGCTGGCTCAGCCACCGTTGGGCGATCCTGCCCGGGCGGCCCGCACGGCGGTTCACCGGGGCCAGGCGCAGCGACCAGTCCGGTTTGCCCGCGTGGTGGATCACCGCGGTCGCCCCCGGCTCCATCACGCGCGCGGCCTCCCCGAGGTAGCCGACGATCACGTCCGGCTCCAGGTGGACGAAGACGTCGAAGGACCACACGAACGCGACGGACGCGTCCGGCACCGGTTCCATCGAGTACCCGGTGGTGTGGTGGACGTTCAGACCGTGGCGATCGGCGAACCGCTCACGGCACCGCTCCAGGCAGCTCTCGTTGACGTCCACGATCCAGACCCGGTCGGAGCGCTCCAGGAGGTGCTCGGTCCAGCGGCCGTGGCCCGGGCCGACCTCCAGGGACGTGCCCCGGACCGCCCCCGGGACGAGGAGCTCCTCGACGAGCCCGGCCTTCCACTCCTCGTAGGGTTGGCCGCAGTACGACGCCATGTGGGCCCATTCGTCGCCGTCGCGTTCCCACGAGTGCGTGCCGCCCCAGGTCCGGCGATTCCAATCAACGGTGGGCATTTCTCTGTTCCTCCTGGGGGTGGCCTGCGTTCGTGCTGGTGAATCGACTCGCATCCTATCTTCGCGTCGGGTGACCGTCCCTTTGGTGATCAGAGGTCATTCTTTGTTAGGATTCGCGTGCCTTTTCCGCCGTGGACTCCGGAGGCTTTCCGCGCACGGGGGAATGTGCTGACCGTGTACCGGGCAGGAAGCCCGGATGGGCGCACTGGTGTTGGTCAGGCACGGACAGACCGAGTGGAGCAGAGCGGGACGGCACACCGGCCGCACCGACCTGCCACTGACCGAGGAGGGTGAGCGGCAGGCACGGTCGGTCCGCCCGCTGCTGGCGGACCACCGGTTCGAGCTCGTACTCACCAGCCCCCTCGGACGAGCCGTGCGCACCGCCGCACTCGCCGGTCTCGGCGGCGCCCGGACCCACTCCGATCTCGTGGAATGGGACTACGGTGCCTACGAGGGGATCACCACCCGCGAGATCCACCGGGAGCGGCCCGACTGGAACCTGTGGACCGACGGGGTGCCCCCGGGATCGGAGGGGTTTCCCGGGGAGAACCCGGAGCAGGTGGGAGCGCGGGCCGACCGGGTGCTCCACGACCTCTCCTCCGCGCTGGAGCGGGGCGATGTGGCCCTGGTGGCCCACAGCCACCTCCTGCGTGTGCTCACCGCGAGGAGGCTGGGTCTGCCGCCTTCCGGGGGCGCGCTGTTCCGTCTCGACACCGGCTCCGTCAGCACACTCGGAACGGAACACGGGCGTCCGGTCCTGACCTCCTGGAACCGTTCCTGGGATCCGCCGGAATGAGGCGTCGATAAAGGGTGCGGCGCGAGGAAAAGGTGTTTTCGGGTTTTATGCGCACCGGTGTCTTGGGTACGGTTCCCTTGGATGGACAACGAAGCGCGAACAGGAAACGTACTCCCGATCCCTCGTCCACGCCCCGCTCCCGATGACGGACCTCCGCCCCGCTCGCTCCCGCCCCCGGACCCCCGCCAGCCCCACCATCCCGGACCGTAGTCCGGTCGGTCGCCCGTGTCGGACCCTCTCCCGGCACGGACGCCCGCCGTCGGCGTCCGCCAAGGTCCCGGGCAGCCGCCACAATGGAGGGATGTCGAAGCGCGCCCCACGTCACCAACCGCCCCCGCCCGCGGACCACGCCTGCCCCTGCGGCAGGACGAGGTCGTACGGCCAGTGCTGTGGAAGGCTGCACGACGGCTCCGCCAGGGCGGCCACCGCCGAGGACCTCATGCGCTCGCGGTACAGCGCCTTCGCCGTCGGTGACGAGGCGTACCTGCTCCGGTCCTGGCACCCGGACACCCGTCCGGCCGACGTCGGGCTGGACACGGACACCGAGTGGGTCCGGTTGGAGATCCTTGCCACTGAGGAGGGCACCCCCTTCCACAACGAGGGCGTGGTCGAGTTCCGCGCCCACTACCGGGAGGACGGTCGGTCCGCGAGGGTGCACGAGCGGAGCCGGTTCCTGCGTCACGAGGGAGCCTGGGTCTACGTCGACGCCCAGTAGAGCCCGGGCTCCGGTCCCGTGAGCGGGTGGACACGGGCCGTCGGTGCCAGACGGTGGGAAGGGACCGCGAACACCTCCCGACCGGTCCGCGGCCGTACTGGTGGCACCCGGGGTCACGGGGCCGCGCTCAGGGAGAACCGCTCGACCTGCGTCCGGTCGGACGGACCTCGACCACGAGACCAGGTCGGTGACCCCGCACACCCCCGACGAGGAGTTCGCGCCGCTCGTCGACTCCCCGGTGCGCCGGGACTCGAGATGGGGTTCGGCGGTCAGATCTGGTCGCGCAGCCGCCGGGCCAGGTCGCACGCCCGGGCGGCGGTGTCCGCGTCGGGGTGGTGCCGGGCCAGCGCGTCCAGGACCGGGAGGGTGTCCGGGTGGGCCCTCAGACGGACCGGGTCGGGGTCCGCCAGCACGGTCCGCTCGACGTCCGGTGCGCCCCGCGCGGACAGGAACTCCGGGAGGTCCGCGTTGTCCGGTGTCAGCGCCGCCGCGATCACGTCGATCACCACCCACGACCCGTGCTCACCCAGGACCCGGTCGATGCCGCGCTGGGTGAGCATCCCCGAGGAGAGCAGGACCACCGCCGCCATACTGGCCACGGCGGGGCGCGGCGAGTGGAGCAGGGAACGCAGTTCGGGTTCCAGCTCGGAGCTGGTGGTGTTGAGGACCTGGGTGCCCACCCAGCGGCGGAGGGCCACGCCCGGCCCTGAGACGACCTCGCTGATCTGCCGTAGCGCCTCGGCGGGGCCGCGCCGGTCCAGCCACGGTCCCGCCTCCGCGAGCCGCTCCTCGACGGGCAGCACGGACAGCGCGTCCAGGAACCGAGCGGCCCCGGCACCCGCGAGGGTGTCCACCAACGGTGCGTGGATGCCCACCTCCAACAGAAGCCGGCGGACCCCGTACCGCCCCAGCGCGGTGAGTTCGACCGTGCAGTGACCGTGGCGGTCCGGCCCGGAGGCGCGGGTGGGGCGGTGGTCCAGAGTGACCGCCCCGGTGTCGGAGAGCTGCCACAGGACGTGCAACAACAGGTCGGTGGCTCTGGACGGAGGCGGCGGCGGGGCGAGCAGCGCCTCGCGTGCCAGCGTGTCCAGGTCCGGGCGGGAGCCGTCCGGTGCTTCGTAGAGGTGGCGCAGTACTCCGGGGAGCAGGTCGGGGCCGGTGGTGCCCGGGACGGGCGGGTCCGTGGGCGCGAGGTCGCCGCGGGCGTGCTCGATGGTGTGCTCGAACTCCTGGAACCACCAGCCCAGGACCTGTTCGGGGTCGCGGACCCGGTGTTCGAGCCCCGGGGCGGGACGGGCGCGTTCGTCGTCGATCTCCACCAGACCGAGGCGCAGCGCGGCGGACCAGGGGACGACGAAGTGGGCGACCTCGGCCACCGAGTGGAGGCCGCCCAGCCAGGTGGCGCGTTCGGTGACCAGGCTGGGGAGGTCGGGCGGCCAGAGCGCGAACCGGGTGATGGCGGTCCGGGCGTCGTCGATGCCGGGCACACCGTGCCGGGTCACCGGGGTGCCCGGGGCGCTCCACCGGGCCAGGCTGAGGGCGTCGCACAGCAGCGGGGAGTCCAGCGCCATGCGGGCGAGTGCGTCGTGGGGGAGCAGTGACACGGGCCTTGCGGCGAGGGGTGGGTGCTCCGGGTTCGACGGGTCATGAGAGGGCATGTCCGCTCCCGGTTTCTCTTCGGGTGTTCGTCTGCGGACCTTGGTCCGGGGGAGTGTTCCGCAGGTCTTCGTGAGTTCCTCTTGTACCGCTCCCGCGAGGGGCGGCGGGGCGGTTTCCCACAGATCGGTACGAACCCGGGAGCTGGTCGTCCACAGAACGCCGTTCGGATCCGGTGCCGTGGACGTGGGCTGTCTAGGCTGAGGGAATGGACCGTCGCGCAGCGCTGGAGTCGCATGTCCGCTCGATGACCGCCGAAGGGGTCGCGGACCTCCTCGCCACCCTCGCCGAGGGGGTGGTGCGCTACGCGCGGGCCACCCCGCAGACCCTCCTGCACCTGCTGCCGATCCTGGCCTACCGCCCGCGTGCCTTCGAGCGGCTGACCCTCGCCCACCACCAGGTGCTCTACGCGGCGGTCGGCGCGGTGGAGGACCGCGACCGCCTCGGCGCGCCTCCGGCAGGCGACGGACCGACCGGGGAGAGGGTGCCGGGTCCGGTGGGTCACGAGACGCTGCTGGCGAGGGTGGACGCCGACCGCCCCGGCCTGGCGCGGGTCCGCGCGGAGGAGACCGTCTCCGATCTCGTGGCGCTGGCACTGCTGTGGCCGGACGGCCGGGGCGGTTACCACCTCCCCGACGACGCCTTCGCACAGTTCGGTCTGCCCCGTGTGCCGCCCCCGGTCCGCTCCGGACTGGGTGAGCTCGACCTCGCCGGTGTCCGTCGGATCGCGCTGACCCTGGGCCTGGACCCCACTGAGGGCCGGGGCGCTCTGACCGGCGGGATCGAGGCGGTCCTGGGCGCACCCGAACGCGTGTTGGAGCTCTGGCACGCCGCGCGGCACGACGTCGCCCACCTGCTGCTGGACCACGCCTTCCTCGGGACGGAGGCGCGGGCGTTCCTCACGAGGGCGGAGGGAGAACCGCTCCACGTCCCGGCGGAGGGGACCGGAGACCCGGACCTGGACTGGATGTTCGAGCACGGCCTGTTGCTGCCCCCGGATCGTCCCGGCGACGGGCTCGTGATGCCGAAGGAGGTGGCGCTGGCGGTCCGCGGCGCCCATCCCTGGCCGTTCGAACCCGCGCCGCGGCCGGTGGTGGGCGTTCCCGTGGACCGGATGACGCCCGGCGGCGGCGCCGACGTGGCCGAGGGCGCGCGACGCGCCCTCACCGCCCTGGCCGGAGCCGACGCGCGGCTCCTGGACGCGGTCACCGAACGCCCGCCCAGGTTGCGCCGGGACGGGTTCCTCATGAAGCAGGGGAGACAGCGCCTCACCCGGGTCGCCGGAGGCGACGAGGACCTCGCCAGGGTCTGGCTGGAGGCCGGAGCCGTCCTGGGGCTCCTCACCGTTCACCAGGGCCGGGTCGCGCCGTCCGACCAAGTGGGGGTCTGGCGTGGCCTCGACACGGAGACCAGACTCGCCGCGCTGGCGGAGGCCTGGGCGGGAACGGAGGACGCCGCGCTGTGGTGGCCGACCCCGGAGAGCGCGTCCCTCGTCCGGGTGCGGTCAGGACGGGCCCGGACGCGGTGGGCCCTGGCGTGCGTGCTCAACGACCTCCCCTGGGGGACCAGCACCGGAGTGGAGGGTCGACGGCTGCTCGCGGATCGCGCCGAGGGACGCGAACCGCCGACGGGCGCGCGGTGGCTGGTCTCGGCGGTCACCTGGCACCAGCCTTCCGTGGAGGGGGAACCCGACACGGCGGGCCGGGTGCTGCGTGCGCTGCGGGAGGCGGAGGTGCTCGGGGCGGTCTTCGGCGGCGCGACCACCGAGGTCGGCCGGGCGCTGTCGCGGCGCTGCCGGGGCCGGTGGGAGACCTGGCCGCACGGGAGCCCGGGGACGGTGGAGGCCGTCCGTCGGGCTCTGGGACTGGCCCCGTTGGAAGGAGGGGGTGGCGTCACCGTGGGGTCGGAGGAACGGGGCAGCCGGGTGCCCGGGGACCGTAGCGAGGAGCCTGGTGGTCTGGTCGGACCGGAGGAGGAGCGTCACCGGGAGCTGTGCGAGGCGGCCGGGGAGCTCTTCGGACCGGGGTGGTACGGAGGGGACGCGCGTACGGACGGAGCATGATCATCCTCACCGCGACAGCGGGTGGTCACTGTGTGTGGAGCACGTGCGTATCGGGTAGTGCACGGCGACCCCGGCGCGGGGTGCGAGGAGGTTGACGGTGCGTGAACGCGCCAACCACGGTGTTTCCCGATTTCCCCCCGATTCCTGTAGGGAATGAAGCGTTCCGGGGCGAAGATTACTGCTGGGTAACAGCACTGGTCCGGCTGGTCGAGGGTGGTCCTGGAGCCCGCGTGACCGTGTGTAGGATTCCCCCTGCGTTCGCGTCACTCGGTCACTGTCGGTCGCGATCCACCACCCAGCCACAGCCCCCGTGCGTCCGTGTGCCCTCTTCGGGTTCCGTGCGCGCTGAGGCACGTCTGTCGTGCCCCCGCACGCCACGGGACCGTACTGAGAGGT
The DNA here is from genome assembly GCF_965344335.1 of Nocardiopsis eucommiae. NCBI lineage: Bacteria > Bacillati > Actinomycetota > Actinomycetes > Streptosporangiales > Nocardiopsidaceae > Nocardiopsis > Nocardiopsis eucommiae. Next base: position 53,140 of record NZ_CBDRIY010000028.1, on the reverse strand, counting down.
AGACATGTCCCCTAACACCGTTGGTCTGGCACTGCTCCTTCTGGGGGTGCTGCTTCTGGTCTCCAAGCTCGTCCGCGTCAGGTGGAAGCTGACCCAGAAGCTGTACCTGCCCAGTTCGATCATCGGTGGGGGGATCGCGCTCCTGCTCGGCCCCGACCTCTTCGGCAGGGCCATGGGGCTGCTGGCCGACCAGGGCATCGCCGTCGGGTTCGCGGAGCGCGCGGCCGAGGGCGGGCTCTTCGGCGTCGACATCATGTCCGTGTGGTCCTCACTGCCCGGCCTCCTGATCTCGGTGGTCTTCGCCAGCCTCTTCCTGGGCAAACGCATGCCGAAGATGCGTGAGGCGATCGACCTGGCCGGACCGAACCTCTCCTTCGGCATCACCGTGGCCAGCGGTCAGTACGTCATCGGTCTGCTGCTCGCCCTGCTGGTCCTGGCGCCGTTCTTCGGCGTCCCGGTGATCTCCGGCGCGCTGATCGAGATCGGCTTCCTCGGCGGACACGGCACCGCCGCGGGGCTCGGCGACACCTTCCAACAGGTCGGCTGGGCCGAGGGCCAGGACCTGGCGCTGGGCATGGCCACCGTCGGTCTGCTCTCCGGCGTCGTCATCGGCATCATCCTGATCAACTGGGGTGCCCGTCGCGGCAAGACCAGCGTGATCAGCTCCGACAGCAAGGGCACGGACCGTGAGCAGGCCGGCCTGGTCGAGCCCGAGAAGCGCACCCCCGGTTCGATGATGACGGTCCACCCCTCCTCCATGGACCCGCTGACGCTGCACTTCGGCCTGGTGGCCCTCGCGGTGATCATCGGCCAGCTCATCCTGTCGGGCCTCCAGTGGGTCGAGCAGGTCGTGTGGGCCGACAGCATCGAGATCATGGCCTACGTCCCGCTGTTCCCGCTGGCGATGATCGGCGGCATCATCGTGCAGCTGTTCATCGACCGGTTCGACCGCAACGACATCGTGGACGAGCAGTCCGTGGAGCGGATCCAGGGCCTGTCGCTCGACGTGCTGGTCATCGCCGCCATGGCGACCCTGTCCCTCCAGGCCATCGCGGACAACATCGCCACGTTCGCGATCCTGTCCGTCGCGGGCATCCTCTGGTGCCTGTTCGCCTTCCTGTTCCTCGCGCCGAGGATCATGCCGAACTACTGGTTCGAGCGCGGCATCGGTGAGTTCGGCCAGTCCCTGGGCGTCACCGCCACCGGCATGGTGCTCATGCGCGTGGTCGACCCCGAGGTGAGGACCCCCGCCTACCCGGCGTTCGGGTACAAGCAGCTGGTGTTCGAGCCGTTCTTCGGCGGTGGTCTGGTCACCGCCGCCGCGATCCCGCTGATCGTGAGTCCGCTGGTCGGGCCGTGGGGATTCCTGGCCATCATGGCCGCGACGATGGTCGCCTCGCTCTTCTTCGGCCTGGTCGTGCTGCGGCGCAGGCGCCGCAGGGAGGAGCAGCGGGCGGAACAGAACGGCCAGGAGCAGGTCCCGGTCGCCTAGGACTGGCTCAGGAGCCCTCGGCGCGGGGCGGGGCGTGGGCGGAGGCGGCCCGTGCCCTGGCCGCGATCGACGGGTCCGGGTGGTGCTGCCCCAGCAGCCGCAGGACCGAGCGTGTGTCGGGGTGCTCGGGCCGCCACAGCCGGGCGACGTCGTCGAGCAGGAAGCGGTCGATGCCCTCGGCCGCCTCGGAGACCAGGAACGACTTCAGGCCGGTCTCACCCAGGCAGGTGGCCGCCGCGAACATGTCGATGGCGGTCCAGTGGCCGAACTGGGCGGTCAGCCTCGCCCGCTCGGGCTCGGAGAGCATACGCGAGGCCAGCAGGACCACTGACGCCAGACCGGCCAGGGTCGGGTCCCCGCTGCGGAGCAGGGCGTACAACTGGGGTTCCACCCGAGAGCTGATGGTGCCCAGCGCCATGGTGGCGTTCCACCGGCGCAGGGCCAGCCCGGGCCCGGAGGAGACGGTGACGATCTCCCGGAGGGCCTGTTCGGGGGAACGGGCGTCCAGCCAGGCCGTGAGGGCGACGAGCTGGCCGTCGGGTGAGAAGTCGGCCAGGGCGTCCAGGAACTCGTCCGCGTCGAGTCGGACGAACTCCTCGGTCAGGGGAGCGGACTGCTCCTCGGCCAGGAGGATCTGCCGGATCCCGAAGCGACCGAGGTCGGTGAGCTGGACCCAGGACGGCGCGGCGCGGGGTGTGCGCGCTCCGGCGCCGTCGGAACGGGGACCGTACCAGCCCAGGGAGATCGCTCCGGTGTCGCTGAGCCGCCACAGTGCCCGGGTCAGCCGGACGCTGTTCCAGGCGGGGCAGCGTGCCGGAAGGTAGTGCGCCTCCCGGGCGGGCAGGATCTCCTGGGTGACCAGGCGCAGGGGTACACGCGCACCGTTGGGTGACTCGTACAGGCGTGCCAGCGTGGTCTGGGGTTCGAGCCCCGCGATACCGCGCAGGGACTGTTCGACGCACGAGTGGAAGGCGAGCGTCCACCACCGCAGCACCCGGCCCGGGGAGTCGAGCCAGCGCTCCAGGTCCGGGGTGGGGCGGGCCTGGCCGGTCTCGCACTCGATCATGCCCAGGTGCTGGGCCGTGCGCCAGGCGGCCAGGAAGTCCTCGGCCTGGGTCGCCGAAGTGATCCCGTCGGCCCAGGCCGCACGTCGTTCCGGGGTGCGGTCGAGGGCACGCGGCCACAGGCCGCACCTCTCGATCGCCGTACGCACGTCCTGCGGGTCCGGTACGCCGTCCACGTCCACGGGGGTGACCGGGCCGCACCAGCGGGCGAGGTCGACGGCGGAGCGCAGCAGGTCGCTGGACAGGGCCCTGTCGGCGAGTGCCTCGATGGGGAGGAGGGACACCGGACGGGCCGCGAACCTGCGCTGGGACGGCGCCTCCGGATGGTGGGTTGACATCTGTGCCCCCGACTTCTCCTCGCTCTGAGTTTCTCTCACTTTTACAGCGGGACCGGGGGCGGTGGAGCGCTTTCGAGGACATCGTGGGGAGAACGCGGCCGATCGGGGTGGCCGGGCGCAGGGCATAACGGAAATTTCGGCAGAAAAACCCAGCTTCTGGTTCCGTTAACGACCTGTCCGAGAGTACAGGCGCTGGAATTCCGGAAACCGTAGTGTGGATTCGTGGTTCAACGCAGGTGCGAGGCGCCGTTGACGTCCAGGACCGCCCCCGAGGACCAGACCGCCTCAGGCGAGGCGAGGTAGCGCACGGCCGACGCGATCTCCTCCGGCGCGGCCACCCGACCGAACGGGCTCTGCGCCCGGACCCCGTCCGTGAGCCGTGCGGACACCCGCTCCGTCTCCACAAACCCGGGCGCCACCGAGGCCACCGTGATGCCGTGCGGTGCCAGGGCCACCGCCAGCGACTGACCGAGCGCGTGCAGCGCGGCCTTGCTGGCCCCGTACGCCGCGTGGTCCGGTTCGCCCTTGAAGGCGCCCCGCGAACCGACGTTGACGATGTGCCCGCCGCGGCCCCGGTCGATCATGTGCCGCGCGACCAGGTAGGAGAGGTCGGCGGCCCCGAACACGTTGACGTCCACGGTCGCGCGCCAGACCCGCCGCCACTCCTCGTAGGAGGTGTCGGCGACCGGATGCGGCAGGTTGACGGCGGCGTTGTTGACCAGCACGTCCACGCCGCCCAGGAGCTCGACCGCCTCCTCGACCACCGCCGCCGCGGCCCCGGGGTCACGCAGGTCGGCCCCGACCAGCACGTGCCCCTCCCCGGGCAACCCCGCCACGGTGGCCTCGGCCTCCTCGCGACGCGAACCGTAGTGCACGGCGACACGGTCACCGCCCTCCGCGAAGGCGGTCGCCACCGCCCTTCCGATCCCCCTGGCGGCGCCGGTGACCAGCACGTTGCGACTCATGTGGTGACCCTTCGACGGTGGCACGGCGTCCCGAGGCTACCGTTCCGGGACACGGCGGCCCCCACCCGCCCCACCTTCCCCAGGGCGCCGCCAGCGGCACCGGACCGTCACCTCGCGCGGCGGGCGGTGGGGCGTCACCGGCCTCGCGCGGCGGGGTGGCGGGGCGGGACGTGAGGGGGATCCGAGGCGCGGGCACTGGTCAGGGGCCCACACCGACCGTACCGAACCGGGCGCGGCGGGCGGCCCTCGCGGCCTCCGGGCCCAGGGCCCCCAGAGCGATCGCGGTCAGCACGCCGTCGGTCGCCGGATGGCCCGAGCGCCACATGAGCCGCGTGACCGTCTCCGGGTCACGCCAGACCGGGGCGTCGAAGGGCAGCGGAGCGCCCAGCTCCACCCGCAGCGCGTAGGTGTCGAGCAGGACCACCACCAGCTGTTCCAACCGCACCCGGCCGGGCTCGTCGCTGGCGTGCGCGACCCACCCGCCCAGCACGGGGTGGTCGCGGTAGTCCTCGAACACCCCATGGAGCTCCTCCTCCCTCCCGGCGAGGAGCCGGAAGACGTCCAGCCGCTGGCGCCAGGAGCCGAGTTCGGCGCAGACCTCCAGGAGCTCTCGGGCACCGTCGCGTGGCCCGCGTTCGGCCAGCCAGTCGCGCCCCAGGACCTCGATGTCCACCGGTCGGCCCTCCCAGAGCTGGAGCAGCAGCTCTCGTGCGTCCATGTGCGAGGTCGGCGGATATCCGGGCAGGGCGATCCCCCAGCGGCGCCACCGATGCGCCATGGCCTGGTCACCCAGCGGGCTGATCCGAAGTCCGTCGTCGGCCCGAGCCTCGACCGCCCCGACCCGGACCAGCGAGCGCACCACGGCCGCGACCCGTTCCTCGGCGGTCTGCGGTGCCGCCGACCGGCACGGGCCCGGTTCCCGCGGGGCCGGGACGGAGGGAACCGGGGTCGGCCACGGTGCGAGTGCCGCCACCAGGTCGGGGACGGTCCACACCCCTCCGGAGGTGAACAGTTCTCCGAGTACCCGGGAACCGAGCGTGCCGTGCTCCGCCAGCATCGCGGGCAGCGCCCGGACCCAGGCGAGGGCGACGCGGGTGTCGTCCTCCCAGTCCCGGGCGTCGCCGACGGGACGGACCTCGGTGTAGGTGGCCCGCAGGAACCCGGCGCGCAGCGCGACCCCGAACAGCCTGGCCACCTCCTCCCGGGCCATCCCCAGGTGCGCCGAGGCCTCGGCCACGGTGTGCTCGGTGAGCGCCTCATCCTCGCCAGCGGCGCTGAGGGGCAGGCCCCCGTCCGCCCACGCGGCCAGGCGCAGGGCCCGCTCCAGGTCGGGGCAGGCCCGAGCGGCGGAAGCGGCGAGCCCGGCCGGGGGGAGGTGCACCCGGGGGAGGTCCTCCGGTTCCCAGAGCCGCCCCCACCACGGTGCGCCGTCCTCGGTGACCGACCAGGGGGCCTGGTCGTGGGGGAGGGGCTGGACGGCCTCCACCGCCGCGCGCAGGGCGCGGGGGCTCTCCTCCGGTCCCAGCAGGTTCTGGTCCACGAGGTGGTCGCACCAGGTCAGCCAGGTGGCGCGGAAGTCCTCCGGCAGAGGGCCTCCCGCGGACAGGGTGAGCATGACCCGGGTCACGTCGTCGCGGTCCCAGTCGCCCGGGTCGGATCGGACGTGGCCGTGGACGGTGAGGAGGCGGGTGAGGAATCGGGGGTCGACACGACGGGCCCCGTCGGCCCAGTCGAGGCAGGAACGGACGGCGTCGTCGACGGTGGGCAAAACGGTCATGGCGTCCTCGCTTCTCTCCCGGGGGCTGAGTGGCCGCGCCCCGCACCACCGGGAGGTGACGCCGCCACACATCCATCATCGGAGAACGCGGGTTCCTCTGCTGAGGGCCTGTGGACAACCGCGGACGAACGTTCGGGGGACCCGTGGAGAACGTGCGCGCCGGGTTGGTTGAATGCGCTCATGCTGATCCGTACCGCGCCGCCCTCCGAACGGGAGACCGTCGGCGCCCTCCGTGTCCTGGCCTACGAACACCAGGGGCTCCTGGACGCGAGTCCCGTGTACGCCCACACCCTGCGGGGGCTCGGGTGGGAGGACGGGGACGAGGTCCTGGTGGCCGAGACGGAGGGCCGTGTGGTGGGCACGGTCGTGTTCGTTCCCTGGGGGCCGCGCTGTGAGATCGCCCGGGGCCCCGACGAGGCCGAGGTCCGCGCCCTCGCGGTGGATCCCTCCGCCCGGCGGTCCGGGGTCGGGGCCGCCCTCGTGCGCGCGCTCGTGGACCGGGCGCGCGCGGAGGGGGTGGCCCGTCTGGTGCTCTGCACCCGGACGGTGATGACCGGGGCTCAGCGCCTGTACGAGTCCCAGGGCTTCGTCCGCCTGCCCGAACGCGACTGGACCCCCGTCCCCGGGGTCGACCTCCTCGCCTACGAGCTGGTCGTCGAGGGCTGACGCGGTTCCTACCGAGCCCGGACGGCGGTGTTCCGCAGGGGGCACGCCCCGACGCGGGCCAGCACGCTCTCGGCGGAGGGGTCGGCGGCCACGGCGAGGATGAAGGCCTCAGGGTCGTCGTCGACCGTGGGCAGACCGGCCTCCACCAGGTCACGCGCGGCCTCCTTCGGCGGCCGGTCCGCGAGCCAGCGGTCCAGCAGCACCTCCACGTCGACCGGTCGGACCCGATCCAGCAGGTCCAGGAGTCCCTTCGCGTCCAGTCCGTCCAGCGGCGGCACGACCGGGACCCGGACACCGGAGTCGCGCAGGTGCCGGGCGGCGCAGTGGTCGCCCAGGCCGGTGGTCCGGTAGCGCCCCGTTCCGACACCCTCCACGGCGCCGAGGTCGGCCAGCGCTTCGAGCGCCCGCAGGACGTGCTGTTCGGGCTCCTCGGAGCCGGGCAGGGCGCCGGGGCCGCAGGCCCCGACCAGCTCGGCGGGGGTGTGCGCACGCCCGGACAGGAACAGTTCGGCCAGGAGCAGGAACGGGGCGGCACCGGGGAGCGCGACCATGGTGGTCAGCGCGTCCGCCCACGCGTCGGCGGCCGCGCCGGGCCGGTCCTCGGCCCAGGCGGTCGCCGCGGGGCCGGGCAGGACGTGCAGGTAGGTGGTGCGCACCAGGGCCGCCGAGCGCGCCACCGAGAACAGGAACCGCACCTCGGCCGGAGTGCGGTCCAGGTCGCGCGCGGCCTGGGCGGTCTCCTCCGCGCCGAGTTCGTCGTGGTCCGTTCCGGGGCGCAGCAGACGCCTCGGAGCCACCCACGCGGACAGCCGGGCCGCTCGGTGCAGGGGCGGACAGGCCAGGGCCCGGGCGTCGAGCTCGGCCCGGGACTCCGGGACGTAGGGCAGCACCGGTGCGGGTTCGGTGCCCTCCAGGAACCCCAGCCGAGCCAGCAGCGGAGAGGCGGCGTCGTCCACGGGATCGTGGCCGGGAGGTCGTGCGGAACCCGGAGTCAGACCGATGCGCTCGATCGCGGCGCGCAGACGGCGCGGACTCTCCGCCGACCGCAGCCCTCCGGAGGAGACGAGGTGGTCGCACCAGGCCAGCCATCTGTCCCGGAGGCTGTCCGGCAGGGTGTCCCGGAGGCTGTCCGGCAGGGTGTCCCGGTCCCGCAGGTGGGCGGCGACGTCGTGGACGTCGTCCACGGTCCAGTCGCCGGGTTCGTGCGCCCCGGTGTCGCGGTGGACGCTGAGGAGGAGGGCCAGGTCCCGCTCCTCCAGTGCGGGTGGGGGATCGGCTTCGCTGGCCCAGTCAAGGCAGGCGGAGATGGCGGGCAGGAGTCTCTCGGTCATGTCATGGTCACCGAACGTTATGCGGATGGCCGAACCGCATCAGGGTAACCCCGGCAGGTGCCCTCGCATGGGAAAACGTCGAAAACCAGACCCTTCCCGATCGTGTTCGGACGCGGTAATGGACGCGTTTTTCCCTGGTGTTGCTGGGGGAGCGGTGAAGCGGGGGGAAAAAGGGTGGGCAAAAGCGACGGAATCATAACGGGTGGGTGTATCGGTGGGATTGGTCGTGCTCTCTGTCGGTAATAACTAATCGCCGTTTCGCTGGCCGGAATCGGTCATTTTCTCAAGGCGTGCGGTGTTTGGGGTCCGTGGGTCGGGAAGAATCGCCGGAGGCGGCGGGAGGGGGCCGGTGTCGGGCGAGGGAGGTCCGGGCCAGGGCACCCGCACCGCGGGGTGGGAGTGGACTGTCCAGGCACGAGGCGCGTGGATACCCACGGGGAGTACACAGAACGACAAATGCGATAATCCAACTGGGTTACGCACTTTCCGTCATCCCAGGAGGTCGCCCGCGTGGCACGGAGTACCGACCCGGAAAGACGCCCCGAATGGCCCGATGGCATGGACGTCGACGCGCTCCTCGGTCAGGGGTGGCGGCCCACGCCCTTTCGTGAGTTCATCCTCAAGATCCACAGCCGCTGCAATCTGGCCTGCGACTACTGCTACATGTACGAGATGGCCGACCAGAGCTGGCGGTCGCAGCCCCGCCGCATGGCCCGGCCCACCGTGGACCGCGTCGCCGAACGCATCGCGGAGCACGCCCGTGCCCACGGACGCGAGCGGGTGGACGTCGTCCTCCACGGCGGTGAACCGCTCCTGGTCGGCCTCGACCACCTGAGGCACACCGTCCAGTCCCTGCGCAAGGCCTGTGAACCCGACGTCCACGTGGCGCTGCGCATGCAGACCAACGGTGTGCTGATCGACTCCCACTTCCTCGATCTGTTCGAGGAGCTCGGCATCCGCGTGGGGGTGAGCATCGACGGAGCCGAGGCCGACCACGACCGCCACCGCACCCGCGCCAACGGGCGGGGCACCCACGCCGAGGTGCGCGCGGGCATCCAACGGCTCAACGACCGCGACGGCCGCCTGCTGGCGGGCCTGCTCACCACCATCGACCTGGAGTCGGACCCGGTCACGACCTTCGAGCACCTGCTGGAGTACGACCCGCCCGGCGTCGACTTCCTCCTACCGCACGGCAACTGGGACGAACCTCCGCCCGGGTGGTCGCCCACCGAACCGCGCTACGGCGCCTGGCTCGTGTCCGTGTTCGACCGCTGGTACCACTCGACCGAGCGCGAGACCAACATCCGCATGTTCAACGAGATCATCCGACTCGTCCTGGGCAGCCCCTCGCGCACGGAGAGCGTGGGACTCTCGCCCGCCGCGCTCGTGGTGGTGGAGACCGACGGCAGCGTCGAACAGGTCGACAGCCTCAAGTCCGCCTTCGAGGGGGCCGCGAGCACACCCCTGCACACCTTCACCCACACCTTCGACGACGCCCTCTACCTGCCCGCCGTGGCCGCCCGCCAGATCGGGGCCCGCGCGCTCAGCCCCACGTGCGCCGACTGCCCCCTGTCCCGGGTCTGCGGCGGCGGCCTCTACCCGCACCGCTACCGCGGGGGCAGCGGCTTCCTCAACCCGTCCGTGTACTGCGCGGACCTGTTCCACCTGATCACCCACATCCACCAGACCGTGGCCGCGGACGTGGCCCGCATCAGGAAAGGGGTCTGAATGTCAGATCCGGTTCCGGAACCGGTGTTCGAGGCCCTCGCCCGTGGCGGCGGCGGGGACGGGGCCACCGCCCACCTGCGCGCCGCCCAGTTCGGCAAGCACCTCCTGCTGTTGCGCCGCGTCGTGGACGCGGCGCGGGCCGCGCGGCACCCCGACGCCGACCGCGCCCGGAACGCCTACGAACTGCTGGCCCGAGCCCAGGAACAGGCACCCGAGCAGGTCGCGACGGTCCTGCGCCACCCCACCGTGGGGGTGTGGGCCCGGCGGACCGCGTTGGCCCTGGCCGGACACCGACCCGAACGGCCCCGGGTGACCGGACTGGCGGCGGTCGCGGCCGTCGCCGCCCTGCGCGGCCGGATGGACGCGCGCCTGGAAGTGCCCCTGGACGGCCCCACCGCCCCGCTGCCGTCACTGGGCCGGGCCGTCCTCCACACCAGAGGCGAACGGGCCCTGTTCGAGACCACCGGAGGCCGGGCCACCCTGAGTACCGGACACGGTCCGGAGGTGGCCGTTCCCGAGGATCCCCACGAGGACGCGCCCGGTTGGCACGCCCTGCGCCGACTGGCGGCCGAACACCGGGGCCGACGCCTCACGCTGCTCTTGGACGACCTGGACCCCGACCGCATGCCCGGGGCCGACCTCGTCGCCCACCGGATCGGAGCCGCCGAACTCGCCCACTGGCGGAGCACCCTGGAGGGGGCCTGGCGGCTGCTGGTGGACGACCACTGGACGGTGGCCGCCGAGACCGCCGGCACCGTGCTCACCCTGACCCCCATCACCTCGCCGGGCGGGCGTGCCCACACCAGCGCCACCGCCCGACACGCCTACGGCAACCTGGGGCTGTCCACCCCGCCGGGAGCGACCCTGCTGGCCCTCACCTTCGCCCACGAGGTGCAGCACGCCAAACTCTCCGCGCTGCTCGACCTGGTGGACCTCACCCTGCCCGAGGACGGCAGCCGCTACTACGCGCCCTGGCGACCCGACCCGCGCCCCGCCTCGGGGCTGTTCCAGGGGGTCTACGCCCACCTGGGGGTGGCCGGGTTCTGGCGCAGGCACCGGCACGCCGTCACGGGACGGGAGTCCGCCCGGGCCCACGCGGACTTCGCGCACTGGCGGCGCTCCACGGCGGACGCCGCCGGTGCGCTGGCCGACTCGGGCAGGCTCACCACCGAGGGCAAACGGTTCCTGGCCGCCACCGACCGCACCCTGCGGGCGTGGCTGGCCGAACCGGTCCCCGCCCCGGCCGAGGAGGCGGCCGACGCCGCCGCCCGCACCCACTGGGAACGCTGGCACGCCCGCCACGGCTGACCGGATCACAGCACCGAGGCGATCCTGTGCGCCTGGTGGGCCCGGAGCCCGCTGAGAATTCGGTGTGCCTGGAGGAGCTGGTCGTGGGCCTCGTCGGGGCGGGATTCCTCAAGCAGGCACAACCCGATCCCCTCGAGGGCCAGCCCTTCCTCCAGAGGGAGAACCTCCGTGCGGGTGATCCCGAGGGCCTCCTCGAAGCGGGAGCGTGCGTCAGCCGGATTCCCCTGAGCCAGGCATAGGACCCCGATAAGGTGCAGCGCCTGAGCCAGCCCGTGGGCGGTGCCGATCTGCTGGAACAGCTCCAGTGCCCGATCCAGGTTCCTCTCGGCCTCCTCCAGCCGTCCCAGTGCGGTGAGCGCACCGCCGAGCGTGCACCGTGCGAACGCCTCCCAGAACGGGCTGCGCTGAGCCGAAGGCACCGTGAAGCCGTGCCGAACGATATCGACGGCTGATCCGTGCTCTCCGGATTTCCCATGGAGCGCTCCGAGATTGGACAGGACGCTGGCCTCTCCCGGCTGGGAGCCCAACTGCCGGAACAGCCGCCGCGCCAACCTCAGGTCAGCCTTCCCGGCTGAGAAGGCGCCGATGTCGCCCCGGACGTGGCCGCGATGGTTGAGCGTGTTCGCTTGGCCGAAGCGATCGCCCAACGCCCGGTACTCAGCCAGGGCGCGGCTCAGATGGTCGACCGCATAGGGCATATCCCTGGTCCGTGACGCCACCACGGAGGCCCCGAGGAGGGACTTCGCCGCTCCGGCGCGGTTGCCGTTGGCCTCGTGGATCTCAAGGGCCTCGGAGAAGTCGGCGAGGCTGGCCGCGTAGTCGGTGTTGACCCAACGAGCGAAACCCCTGTGATTGAGGGACAGTGCGGTCCCGAGCGGGTCGCCGGCGGAACGGAAGAGCTCGAGGGCACGCGTCTGGAGTTCGACAGCGTCTCGGTAGTCACTCTCCCGGGTGCGGAGTACCCCGAGCTGGTTGAGTACCTGGGCGATCCCCCGGGGTTCCCTGGAACGCTCACGCAGCTCCAGTGCCTCGACGAGGAGTGGTCGGGCTCCTCCGTAGTCCCCGACCAGCCGCAGGACGATTCCCAGCCGGAGGAGGCTGTTGGCCCTGGCTTGAGGATGCCCCTCGACGCCGATCAGCTCCAGGGCCGGCTCCAGGTTCTCGCGCGCCCGGCTGATCTGGCCGACCAGCGTCTGGACGTGTCCGAGGTCGGTCAGCGCGCAGGCGAGGTTCGCCGGTTCGCCGTGCGCGGTGGCCACGCGTACGGCCACTGTCTGGAGCTCCAACGACAGGGTGTTGTCACCACTGGTGCGCAGGTACTCCAGCAGTGCCGCGGGAAGCGCCATCGCGTGACCGTGGAACCCCTCTCGCTCGGCGTGGCGGGCGGCGACGGCCAGGTTCTCCCACTCGGTCTCCAGCCAGGCGCGTGCCTCGGCCGCGTCCGTGAATTCGGGCTCCATGACCCGTGGTTCCGCGATCACTTCCGGAACGCCCACGGGAGACCGGTCGCCGAGAAGGAGGCGGTCGGCCGCGCGGGCCGTGTGAAGGTAGTGGTCGAGGAGGTGTCCGACTCCGCCGTCGTCGCTCTCCTCCCGAGCGGCGCCCGACCGCTGTCCGCGCAGGTACTCACGGACGAGGTCGTGGAACCGGTAGCGGCCGCGTGTGGGCTCGGCCAGCAGGTGGTGTTCGTACAGGTCACCGAGAAGCCTCCGGGCCGTCGGGAGACCGACGCCGGTCAGGGCACAGGCCGCCGGGGCGTCGAACTCCGTCCCCGGGTGGCGAGCCAAGGACACCAGGAAGTCACGCGTCCGTTGCGGGAGCGTGCGCAGGGACAGGTCGAGCGAAGCGGTCACAGAGAGGTCCTCCGACCGAAGCAGGTCCAGGCGGTCCCTGGTCTGGGTGAGATCAGTGACGAGGTCCTCCAGCGTCCAGCTGGGATGGTGTTTGAGCTGTCCGGCCAGAATGCCCAGGGCCAGGGGGAGACGGGCGCACAGTTCCACCAGCCGCCGCAGGCCGCCGTCCGGGACGCCCGGGGCGGGGCGCCCGCTGAGCCGCACGAAAAGGTCGGCGCTCTCTGCGGGGTCGAGAGCCTCCAGGGGGCAGGGGCGCGCGTTGACTAGGCCGGTGAGTCTTCGACGGCTCGTCACGAGGACCAGGGCGCGGCTGCCTCCGGGGAGGAGTGGACGTATCTGCGCGCTGCTCGCGGCATCGTCCAGGAGCAGCAGCAGGCGACGGTTGGACGTCCGGTCCCGCCAGAGGGCCGCCCGCTCTTCGGTCCCTGAGGGCAGCCTCCCGGAATCGAGTCCGGTGGCCAGGAGGAGAGACGCGAGGGCGGCCCCCGGGTCTGTCGGCGGCCGGTCCGCGTTGTGGCCGTGCAGACGCAGGAACAGGCACCCGTCCGGAAAGCGCCCGGCGATCCGGTGGGCCGCGTGGACGGCGAGGGTGGTCTTGCCGATCCCGGCCATCCCACTGATCGACCGAACTGTCAGAGCACCCTTGGGCTCACCGTCGGGACTGGTCAGGAGGGTGTCGAGCTCCCGTTCCCGACCGGTGAAGGACGAGGTGTCCGCGGGCAGGGTGTTCCGTGGGTCGGGTGCGGCGACGGCCTCCCGTGTGACGGGAGCGGTCACGGTCAGGGTGTCCAGTTGCCGGACCTGGATCAGGTTTCCGCCGCTGACGTCACGGGCCGAGTTCTCGACGGCCAACGGGAAAGGTCCCTTCCGTTCGGGGGCGGGCGGGGTGCGATCTCAGAGCAGCGGGGGGTCGAAGTCCGCGACCAGTCGGCGGCCCTCACCCGCGGCGCCGGTGTAGGAGTGCTCACGGCCCAGGGCACGCAGGTAGCCGGTGAACGTGTGCTCGGCCAGCTCCTCGGCGTCCTCCGTCTCGTGCTCGGCGCGCAGGTCCAGCACCAGGTTGGAGGCGCAGGCCAGCGTGCTCGGGTGCTCCTCGCCCAGCAGGGACCGGTAGCGGCGCAGGGTGCCCCGGCCCAGCCGCGTCGCGTTCTTGGCCTCGCCCAGCGCGGCCAGGTCGCTGGCCAGGTTGGTGGCTGCCGCCAGGGTGTAGTGGTGGTTGCGGCCGAGCCTGGCCTCCAGGGCGTTGAGCGCCGACTCGTTCATCGAACGCGCACGCGCCGGGTCGCCCATCAGCCGGTACAGCAGCGCCACGTTGCTCGTGCAGCCGTGCTTGTACGGGTGGTCGGCGCCGTAGGCCTGGGCGTAGCGCATGTCGGTGTCCTCGGCCAGCTCCAGGGCCCCGGCCAGCTCGCCGGTCATCCGCCACAGGTTGGCCAGGCACATCGCCGCCGCCAGGGTGTCCGGGTGGTTGATGCCGCGCAGCCGCAGGTAGCGGGAGTGCGCGTCCTGCCCGAGTTCGAGCGCCTCGTCCAGCTCACCCGAGAGCCGCCGGGCGATCGCCAGGTCCACCTGGGCGCGCAGCGTGCGGGGGTCCTCCACACCCAACTGCTCCCGGCCGTAGGCCAGCGCGTCCTCACCCAGGTCGCAGGCCTCCGTGTAGTCGCCGGACAGCCGCACCACCTGGGCCAGCCCGGACCAGAAGGCCAGCAGCGTGGGCGAGCCCCCGGCCGGTCCGCTGCGCTTGAACAGCATGTAGGCGCGCTCGTGCTTGCTCTGCGCACCCCCGAAGTCGCTGGTGAGCGTGTGGTCCAGGGCCAGGTTGTACAGGGCGCGCAGGGTGGCGGTGTTGTTGGGGCCGAAGGCCTCCTGGTACTGGCGGAGCACCTCCTCGTCGTGCTCGCGGGCCTGCCAGAAGTCGCCGCGCGCCCGGTAGTCCGCGCCCAGGCCGGAGAGCACGGAGAGGGTCTCCGGGTGCGCGTGGCCCAGGGTGCGGCGCATCTTCGGGAGGATCGCCAGGTTGAGGTCGTGCGAGGCGATGTACCTGCCCAGGTCACGCAGGCGGTTGGCGTACTTGGCCTGGGCCTCCAGCACGAAGGAGTCCTCCTCGCCGGAGTCGGCCGTCCACTTCTCGATGAAGTTGCGCGCGTAGCGGCTGGCGGTCTCGTAGTTTCCGGACACGTAGAGGAAGTTCAGCATGTTCAGCGCGAAGCGCCGCACCTCGGGCCGGTCCGACTCCGCGACCCCGGCCGGGCGCATGTGGGAGAGCAGTTCGAGGTAGCGCGCCTGGGCCGAGGCGTCCGTGAAGCTCTTCGGCGCCGCCGCGCTCAGCAGGGACCACACCTCGACCCGGATCGAGTCCTGGGTGTCCTCGTCCAGCTCCTCGCGGAGCAGCGCCTGGATCAGCCGGTGCACCTGGATGGTGCGGTTGGCCTGGTCGAGCCGGACCAGGGCGTACCGGCCCAGCTGGCCGATGGCCTTGCTCAGGCGGATCGGGTCGGCCATCAGCTCCGCCATCTCGGGACGGATCGGCCCCTCGTCCACCGGGAAGAAGAGATCGCGGGGGATGGGCTCGGGGCCGAAGAAGGCGCAGCAGCGCAGCAGCTCCATCGCCTCGGGCAGGTTCTCCTTGAGCTTCTCCACGGACAGCTGCCACGCGGCGGTCATCGGCTTGGGGTACTCCGGCGGCTTGCCCTCGCGCAGCAGCGGGCCGGTGCGCTCGGACAGCAGGCGCAGGTACTCCTGCGTGGACATGCCGGTCTCGGACTGGAGGGCTCCGGCCTGCTCCAGTGCCAGCGGGAGGTGCCCCAGGGCCTCGGACAGCTCGACGGCCTCCTCGGTGGTGATGCCGCGCGGGATGCGCTTCTTGAGGAACTCCACGCTCTCGTGCTCGCTGAACACGTTGACCGGCACCGTCTCCGCCACGCCCTCCCACCGGTGGTTGCGGGTGGTGATCAGGACGTGCCCGGGCCCCTGCGGGATGACCTCGGTGAGTTCCTCCGGCTCGTCGGCGTTGTCGAAGATGAGCAGCCAGCGCGCGTACGGCTCGCCCTTGCGCAGGGCCTCCAGCACCGCGTCGGCGGCGTCCTCGACCCCGGTCACCCCCGGCCCGGGCAGGCCCAGGTGTGGCGCCAGGTGGGCCAGCGCGGAGTCCACCAGGCCCGGCTGGTCGGCCATGATCCACCAGACCAGGTCGTACTCGCCCCGGTACCGGTGGGCGTACTCCACGGCCATGAGGGTCTTGCCGACCCCGCCGTACCCCTGGAGCGTGTGGGGGACCACCGGGTCCGAGGGCTGGGGGACCACGGCGGTGACCTGATTGAGCAGTCCGGCACGGAGCGCGCTGATCTGTTCGTCGCGGCCGGTGAAGTTCTTGTGGCGCGGCGGGACACGCCCCCACACTTCCGGGAATCTGTTTCCGCCGTGCCCTTCCGGGAAACGGTTCCGGTTCTGGCCCAGGGGGGTCCCTTTGGAAGCGGTCACGCGTTGTCCTCCGGTTTCACATAGGCCCCACCAGGAATTCTTTTCCCCATCACAATAAGAAGTCCCGGTGTTGTGTCGTGTCGGTACTTGTTGCCTGAGGGATTCGTCAACCTCATCAGAGTAGGCGAAGAGGTTAGGGAAGGACAGGTGTGTGGTAGGAACTTCTGTACGGCGAATCGAAGAACGCCGGTGCGAATGGGCGGACCCCACCGGCCGTTCGCGGTCGGCCGCGGAACGGCGGCCGCTATCACGCGGAGGCGAGCACATGGGAGAACACGGGTTCACCGGTGGAACAGCGCTGGTGGACGTGGGTGAGCTGTCGTTGCGCGACCTGGAGGGCATCGGCGGTTCGGCGATAGCCGAGGCGCTGCGTACGGTGCTCGACCCCGGAGAGGCGGGCGCCGAGGTGGTGGCCGGGTTCGTCAACGACCCCGAGTAGGACCGTTCGGTGGCGACACGTCGTCGGTGCGGCGAAAAGGACACAGGAATGTCACCAGGGCCCGAAACCGGGCCCTGACGTGACACCATGGACAGCGCTCATCACGCAGACGCTGTCTCCATTCTCGCTGGCCGGGAGCTGCTTCATGACACGAGCCGCCATCGTCCACGCGCACGGACCGTTCGTCGGGGCGCGGCCCTTCCGCGCCCGGGACCGGCGACACTTTCTCGGCCGCCGTTCCGAGACCGAGGAAGTGGTGCGTTCCTGGAGCCGCCACCGGCTCACCGTCCTTCACGGGGACAACGGGGTGGGAAAGACCTCCCTGGTCGGAGCCGGCGCGCTGCCCGCGCTCACCGATCGCGGGAGCACCGTCCTCCCCCTGGGCGAACTCCGTTTCGACCCGAGCTTCCCCGCCGCCATACTCCCCGGTCAGAACCCCTACAGCAGGGCCCTGTTGGCGCTGTGGAGCCCCTCGGACTTTCCCACACACGGGCCGGGCACCTCGATCACCGACTACCTGCGCACCCACGAGAGCACCGACCGGCAGGGCCTGCCCCGGCCGGTCTTCGCCGTTCTGGACCAGACCGAACTCCTGTTGCGGCGTTCCGCCGCGCCCGAACCGGTGCGCCGGGACTTCCTGGACGAGCTGTTCACCGCTGTGGAACACCGCCCCGACCTGCACCTGCTGCTGACCGTGCGCACGCAGCACCTCGACGAGCTCCGGCGCCTGGTGGAGAAACGGGAGGTGGAGCACGCGGAGGTGGGGTTGGCCCCGTTCACCCCCGGCACCGCGACCGAGGTGGTGACGCGCTCCCTGACCCTGGCCGGCTCGCGTACCGCGGTCCGGGACTCCGGGCGGCTCGTCGACCAGATCCGCGCCGTGGGCGAGACGGGGAGCGGTCTCCGCGCCGGCGACGACACCGTCGAGCCCGCCCTCCTCCAGATCCTGGGGCAGGCGCTCTGGGAGGAGGCCAACGGGACCGGAACCGCCCTGGTACCGGACTCCGACGCCGAGGTCGACCGCGTCCTCACGGTGCACCTGTCGAGGGTCCTGGCGGAGGTGGCCCACGAACACCTGGTGTCCCCGGAGGTCCCGCACGCGTGGCTGCGCGCCGTGGCCGAGGCGGGGCCCCGGGGCGTGGGCCGTCCCGCCTGCGAGGATCCGGACGGCGAGCTCACACCCGGAATGGTCCACGCCCTGGAGGACCGCCATCTGGTGACCGCGAACCGCGACGGGTCCGCCTACCTGTTACGGCATCCGAGGCTGGCCCGTCCCCTCGCGGCACTGTCCCCGTTTCCTCCGGCTCCCCGCGGCCAGGGCGAGCCGAACCTCCTGGACGCCGCCCGCGTCGCCCACACCCGGGGGGAGACGGCGCTGGCCGCCGAACAGGCGCGTCGGGGCCTGAGCTCCCGTCCGGCACCGGGTCCGAGGGAGCGCGCGCTGCTCACGGCTCTCCTGGGAGACCTCGCTTTCGAGCGGGGCGACCACCGCGCGGCGGCCGGACACTACGCGGACGCGGCACGGCAGCGGGAGGCGGTCGGTGACGGAGCGGCGGTCTCGCGCCTGCTGGTGGCCGAGGCGCGCAACCGCCTGATGGTCGGGGAGCGGTCGGCGGGGCTGACGGGGCTGGCGGCGGCCGAGGGGCGCGTGCACGCCGACCCCAGCCTGCGGGCCGGGATCGGGCAGGTGCTCTGGCTCGCGGGGCAGGGGAGTTCCGCCCTGGACGTCCTGGAGGGCGCCATGGTGGGCGGCGGCGGGATCACCGAGGCGCGGCGCACGCGTGGTGAGATCCGAGCCGAGCAGCGGGGAGCCGCCAAGGGGGGAACGCGTTGAGCCTGTTCGACTCCACCGTGCTGGTCGCACTGATCACCGGCGTCATCACGGCCGTCAGCACTCTGGGGGCGACGGCCCTGTCGGGGCACCGCGCCGCCCAGGTGGAGCGATGGCGCGCCGAGCACGCCCTGGAGCGGGAGCGGGAGCTGCGCGACCACGAGAGGGGTCTGGCCCGGGAGCGGGAGGTGCGCACCCGGTTGGAGGAGGTGCGGGGCAGCGTGTTGCGGCTCGACATCGGCATGCGCAGCATCGCGCAGATCCGGTTGCACGGACCGTCCCGGCAGGGCGGCGACGACCTCTCCGAGCTCGTGCGTCAGGCCCGGACGGACGTCTTCGAGGCGGTGATCGCGGTGGAGCGCATGCGCGACGTCCTCTCGCCGGACGGACAGGACCGGGTCGACGACCTCCGCGACGCGGTGGACGAGGCCCTCAACCACGTCCAGGCGCGTACCGACCGGAGCGCTGAGCAGGTGCACCGGGATTTGGCCTCGGGTCTTCGGGCTCTGGCCGAGGTGGTTCCGGCGGAGTGGGTCCTGGAGGCGGTGGCGGCCCCCGTCGTACGGTCCGGGGGCGCGGCCGGCTCCTTCGCGGTGCCGTTCGAGGCTGACCCGAGCGCAGAACGAGAGCCAGAGTGAACGCGAGGGTGAGCGTTCCGACGGCCGCGCACACCAGCAGGACGGTGCCGTGCACCCCCAGTGACTCCAGCGCGTAGCCCCCGCACAGCATGCCCACGGGCAGGGCGCCCCCGCTGAGGAAGCGCACGGTACCGGTGAGCCGTCCCAGGTACTCGGGGGGCACGTGGGTGGTGTGGTACGTCGCCACGGTGACGTTCATGTGCGCGCCGACGAAGCCGATGCCGCCCCAGACCACGGGCAGCGTCGCCAGGAGCCAGGTCGGTCCGGCCCGCTCGGCCGTCACCAGCAGCAGGGTCAGGGCCAGCCACGACCACAGGCAGAGCACCACCATCCGGGTGGGGGTCAACCTGCGGACCAGGATCGGGGCGAGCAGGGCGCCGAGCAGCCCTCCGGCACCGGTGGCGGCCAACACCACGCCCAGCAGGAAGGCCGACAGCCCCTCGTCGGTGGCGGTCATCATGATGATCAGCCAGACCGACTGGAAGAGCGCGTTCGTGACGGTGCACACGACCAGGGACCGCAGCAGGAAGCGGTCCGAGCGCAGGAGCAGGAAGCCCCCGGAGAGTTCCCTGAGGACACCGTGCCGGGAACCGGAGCGCCGCGCCCTCCTCGGGATCCGGGGCAGCAACCAGGCCGCCCACAGCCCCAGGGCGGAGACGACGGTGTCGAAGAGCGCGGGCAGCCCGTGTGCCAGTCCGTACAGGGCACCGCCGAGCGGGCGGCCGATCATCTGGGTGGCGTCGGTGCGGGCCTCGTTCTTGGCGGCCGCGCCGGCCAGTTCGTCCCGGGGTACGAGCAGGGGCACCGCGGCCGCCCCCGCCGTCGCGTGCAGGGTGCCGCACACGCCGTGCAGGGCCGAGGCCACGGCGAGCAGGACGACCGGCGCGTCGAACACCAGGACGGGACCGACGAAGAGCACGACGCAGGCCACACGGGTGGCCAGACCGACGACCATGACGGTGCGCGGGTCGTGGCGGTCCACCACGAGGCCGACGGGTATGTGCAGGACGGTACGGGGCACCATGCCGGCGGCGGCGATCCAACCGGCCAGGACGGGAGACCCGGTGTGGAACAGGGCCAGGAGGGGGATGGCCAGGCCGAAGGTCATGGTCCCGAGGCTGGCCAGCGCCACACTGCTCCACAGCAACGCGAAATGGCGTCGCCAACGTCCGGTGTCTCGAGTCGGAAAGGTCTCCCCAACGCGGGGTTCCGTTGTTGACATCGTTCTCAATGCAGATGGAAAACGTGGGTGCCGAAAAACCCCGCAAGGTGTACCGGGGTGACAAATCCGAATGCGGCAGGCCCTGTGGTGTAGGGCTTGTGCTGACCCGATCGGCGTGGTCCACGCGGTTCTGAAGGTCCCGGGTCATGCTATCCGGAAAAGCGCGTCACCTAGGCCTGTTGGTGTTCAAGATGAGTGTTTGGGTCGCAAGTGTCAACAGGGGAAAGGGTGATTGGTCGTTTTATGCCGTTTTCTCCGTTTGACCTCAACTCTGGTTGAGGTCGCACACTGCTCGGTAACCGGATCCGGGAGGACCGTACCGCGTCCCGAGACACCCCGACCGCGGGCTAGCCGGTCACCAGTCGGGCCACACGGTGGGCCTCGGTGGGGTCGGGGCACTCCCAGCGCCGGATCAGCCGTTCCACCGCCGCCGCCGGTACCGGCGCGGACCTGCGGCCCATCCGTTCACGCAGCACCCGGGGCGGAGCCTCCAGCGCCACGATCTCCACCCGGGCCCGGTAGTCGGCGGCCAGGGACACCGACCTTCCGCGCAGGTCACGCGAGACGTTGGTGGCGTTCCACACGAACGACCGCCCGGCGCGCAGGTGCTCGCGGGCGCGCTCAGCTGCGGCAGCGACCACCCGACGCTGGTCGGCGGCGGGCCGGACCCCCAGTTCCCTGCGGAGCGCGTCCAGGCTCACCACCGGCACGTCCGGACGGTTCTCCCGGATCCAGTGGTCCTTGCCCGAGCCGGGCAGGCCGGACATCACCGTCACGGTCATTCGCGTGTCGTCGTGGGCGGCGTGGTCCGGGTCGCGGTCGGGCCTGCGGAAGAACCAGAACCGCGCGTGGTCGGACGGAAACGCGCGCGGCACGTCCAGGCAGCGCTGCTCGGCACAGTACTCCGCGTACAGTCCCACGTTGTCCAGGACCTCCGAGGCGTCCCCGCAGTGACGTCCGAGGATGTCGGCGGTCGCCAGCAGCACCAGGTCGTCGTTGCGGGCCAGCAGACTGGCGCGGAAGGCGATCCGGCGCAGGTCCGGGCGCTCCAGAGCCCAGAACGGAACCTGGTGGTGGCGGACCAGCGCCGCCACGTGCTCACGCCACTCGACCGGAGCTCCCGACTCCCAGAGGAACCTGCGGGTCAGCAGGTCACCGGCCCGGGAGTGCCCGTGGGCGGTCACCCGGCCCTCCTCGTCGCGCCGGGTGCACAGGGGTTTGGCCACGTCGTGCAGGAGCACCGCCGCGAAGAGCCGGACCCGCTCCTCGGCGGGCCGCGCGCGCCACCCGGGCAGTTCGGCGAGGGCCTCGCACGCCATACGGGTGTGCACCTCCACGTCCCCCTCGGCGTGGTGCACCGGGTCCTGCTCGACCCCGGAGAGGTCCCGCACCCACGCGAAGGCCTCCCGCACCCGGCTCCAGTCCAGCCCCCAGTGCGGCGGGGCGGGACAGAGTTCATCGAACGGCCGCATACAGCACCTCCGGGTCGGCCAGCGCGTTGGCGATCAGCGGCCGGTCCAGCCAGTGCGTGCCCGCGTCCAGGATCGCGGAGGTGAACTCCGACCGCACCCACTTGTACCGGTCGACGGTGTGGTCGCCCTCCTCGACCTTGACGTACAGCCCCTCCATCAGGTCGGAGCCGTCCGTCTCCGCGAGCACCCGTCCGGGGTCGGCGCCCCCGGCCCTGGCGGCGTCGGCCAGGGCCTCGCGCCACGCGGGGGTCCGGCAGGTGGAGGTCCCCACCAGGGAGGTCAGCTCTCCGAGGGAGGACAGGGGGCCCTCGTGCAGCACCGGCACCGACACCACGGGCGTACCGGCCAGGAGCGCACGCCAGCGTGGTGTGGACAGGAACGTCCCGGCGCGGGTGTCCAGCACGTCGAACGCGCAGAAGTAGTGCGGCAGCGCGTCGTAGAACACGGTGTGCCGCGCGTACAGCCACTCGCCGTAGAGCACGTACCGGTCGCCCAACCGGGGCCACAGAGCGGGCGCCACCGCCGCCGCCCAGGCCTTGAACGGGCCGAACTGTCGTTCCCGGGGACCGCCGGTCAGGTAGTGGCCCCGGCTCTGGAGCCGCGGCCGCCCGTCGGGCCCGAAGCTGATCCCCGCGTTGGCCCCGTCCAGCTTCTCCTCCACGACCAGGTGCCGTCCGGCCAGGGCGGCGAACGGCGCGGCCGACAGGTCGTGGTCACCGTGTTGGAGCCGCGACCCGCGGATGTGCCGGGTGCGGGGGTACTTGCGAAGCATGTGACGGTTGTACACACCCTTCAGGGCCGGGGGCCAGCGGTTTTCCGAGCCCTCAGGCCAGCCTGGCGCGGGTCCCCAGGGAGGCGGCGTCGGCGGCGGCCCGGCCCTCGTACCAGCCCTCGGCACTGGAGGGGCCCCGGACCCGGGACGAGGTGAGCGCGCCGAAGGCCTCGTCGACGGCGGCCTCCACGGCCTTCTCCCGGGCCGCGAACACCGGGACGAGGTCGGTGCCGGTCTCGGCGGTGACCGCCTCCTCGGCGGCGCGCGCCGACTCGGTCAGCCGCTCACCCACCCGTACCGCGAACGCGGACATGAAGGAGGCCCTGAAGTCCCTGCGCGCCCCGCGCCCGGACCGGTCCCGCTTCGCGCCGCTCACCCGCATCGCGGACTCGGCCTGCACCAGCAGCGACGTGTACAGCAGATCCACGGCCTCGACGTCGCCGGGGAAACCCATCACCGTGCTGAGCCCCAGATCGCGGTGCCACACGGCACGGCAGTGGTTGGCCTCCGCGACCTCGTTCAGCAGCACGGCCCGGTGCTCGTCATAGGGCGAGTCCACCGGGAGCCTGCGGGCCGAGGCGGCCTCGGGCTCCTCGGGGTCCCGCTCCACCAGGGCGAGGTCGATGCTGTGTCGCGCCATCATCTCCTGGGCCCGCGCGGTCAGCGCCTCCGCCTCCTGCGGGAACTCGGTGGACTCCGCCTTGGCCAGCAGCGCGCGGACGCGTTGGAGCCGCCCCCGGTCCACCGGGGCGGAGGAGTTCACGCCCGGTCGGAAGGTTCCCGGCGGCGGGCCCAGCCGACGCATCGGAGGCAGCACGCGCAACAGGGCCAGGAGCCGGAGCACCACCTCCACCGCCTCGAACCTCAGCAGGCCGTGCTCGGAGCCCAGTCGGGCCAGGTGCTGGTCGCCCGAGGCCGGGGCGGTCGCGCCCAGGGCGCGTACCTGCTCGGTCCAGCGGGGGTCCACCGTGGCGGCGGAGTGGCGTTCGAGGTCGGCGGTGACGGCCTCCGCGCACACGGTGGCGGCAAGTGGCCCGGACTCGCGGGACACGTGCCGGACCGTCTCCGTGGGCTGCCAGCCGCGCGCCCAGGCGTCGGCGATCGCGAAGAGCAGGGTGTCGAGGAGCGCGCGCCCCGCCGCCCCCGCCCAGGCCGGGTCCTCGGCGTCGGCAAGTCGGGCCGACGCGAGGTCCACCCCGCCGCCCTCCTGTCCTCGCACGAGCGCGTCGACGGCGCCGGTGACCACCTCCACGGGGGTGTCCGTGGGACCTGGCCCGGACCACTCGGCCCCGGCCCGCGCGTCGCCGCCTCTGCGGCCCTTCCTGCCCACGGTGGTACTCCCCGTTCGAGAGACTGTCGGGCCCTGCGGCCGTTGCGGCCCCCTTCGGGCCGACTGGACATCCTACCGGCCTGCGACTTCGGTGGCGGAGTGGGGGATCACACCCCCGCGCCCTGCCGTTTCCCGCAGGGTGACCGGAGGGGTGGCCCCATGGTGGGGCGGATTCCGGCTGCCCGGGTTCGGAGCCATGCCCGTCGCCACCGCCCCGGACCTACCCGACTCGTCGCGCCCGGCTCCGCTCGCCGCGCCCTGCGTCGGGGCCGGTCCGATTCCTCCGCTCCTGTCTGGTGAAGGGGATCGGTGCCCGACGCCGAAAGACGCCCCTTTCCTCCCGGAATCATCCCGGAAACACCGGCGGCCTAGCGTCGTCCCCACCGCAGCCACCGAGGAGTCTCCATGCGTCAGGGAACCGGGCCCACGGGCGACGAGGCGGCGGGGGGCGGAACGGCGGGCCCATCGCGATGCCCGTACACCGGAGGGGCCGCCCACTCCCTCGACCGGAGCCCGGCACTCGGAGCGGAACCCTCCTGGGACCGGCTGCGGTCCCGGCACGGTGGCCTGATCCCCGTGGAGGTCACCCCCGGAGTCCCCGGCTGGCTCCTGCTCGGCTACAAGGAGAACCTGCGGGTCCTGCGCGACCAGACCCACTTCTCCGCCGACCCGCGCCCCTGGGGCGACGACGCCGCGCCCGTTCGAGGCGCGGCCCTCGCTCGCGACGGTGACGACCACCAGCGCCTGCGCCTGCCGATCGTGGAGGCGCTGGCCTCCGTGGGCACCCCACACCTGGTCCCGGTGGTCGAGCGCGTCGCCGTGCGGCTGATCGGCCGGGTCGGAGCGGAGGGCGCGGCCGACCTCGTCGGGCAGTACGCCGCACCCCTGCCCGCGCTCGTCCTCAACGAACTCCTCGGGCTCCCGGACTCCTACGGCCACCTGCTCGCGGACCTCACCGACCGCCTGCGCGGCGACGACGCCCGGCGGGCCGCGACGGCCGCACCGGCCGTGCGCGCCTACTTCCTGGGGCTGGTCGCCCGCAAACGCGCCGCACCCGGGCGGGACGTCACCTCCGCGCTCCTGGAGCACCCGCACGGGCTGACCGACGACGAGGCGGTCGAGGCGCTGCGCCTGCTCTGGGCGACGGGCCTCGAACCCACCACCCACCTCATCGGCAACGCCCTGCGCCTGCTCGTCGAGGACCGTCGGGTGTGGACCGCCTACCTCGGCGGGACGCTCACACCGGAGGACCTCCTCGACTACGTCATGTGGACCGACCCTCCGGTCCGCGTGCTGGCGGGACGCTACGCGAGAACGGACCTCCGGTTCTCGGGGACCCGGATCCGGCGGGGCGATCCGCTGCTCTTCGCGTTCGGGGCCGCGCACACTGACCCGTCCGTCGCCGGAGACTCCGGAACCGCCATGGACCAGCTGGCCGGGAACCGCGCCCATCTGTCCTGGGGCGCCGGAGCCCATCGCTGCCCGGCCACGTCCCTCACCCAGGAGCTGGTCCGCACCGCCGTCGACACGGCGTTGGACCGGATGAGGGACATGGTCGCGGTGGTCGGGCCCGCCGGTCCGCGACGACGGGCGTCCCCCGGCGCGCACGGGCTCGAGGAGCTGCCCGTGCGGTTCACCCCCACCGGGGAGAGCGAGCCGGTCGCGGCAGCCGAACCGGATGTCAGAGGCGCCTCCCGGCGCCGCAAACGCCGTCCCGCCGCCCGGGGCGCCCGCTACCAGGCGCCCTTCGCGGAGAAACCGCACGAGCCCGACCCCCTCGAACGGCTCCTGGAGACGTGGACCCCCCGGAGCTGAGCCCCGGGAGCCGATCCCGCCGTGGGCTCAGCCCGCTTCGGGGTCCACCACGACGAGCTCCGGGTGGACGCTTCCCGGATCGTCCAGGAGGGGCTGCTCACCACCGCGCAGGTGGTGGTCGAAGTAGGCGGCGGCGTAGGTCCGCACCAGGTTCACCCCGTGTTCCACCGGGAGGTCGCCGAACTGCGCCCGCCACTGCTCGGGGGTCAGCGTGTCCCGCAGCCCGAGTCGTTCCATGAGCACACCCCGGTCCAGGGCGGTGGAGTGCCCGGAGTCGGTGACGCGGATCCACTGGCGCCAGCCGGTCAGGCCCGCCCAGCGCTCCTCCCAGCCCTCCCAGGACTGCCCCTGGCCGTTGGCGAGCAGCGCCAGCGGCTTGTCGATCTCCTCCTCCAGCTGCGCGGGGTAGTAGGGGCCGTCCAGGTTGAGCCCGGCGTCCACGCGCTCCTCGGTCACCAGCGTCTGGGCGGTGGCCGCCCCGCCCCAGGAGTGGCCCACCATTCCGGTCCGGTCGGTCGCGACCAGCGCGGACCAGCGCCAGGCCCCGCCGTCCTCCAGTGCGTCCAGGAGGAGGGTGACGTCGTCGACCCGGTTGACCGCGCCGTCCTCCCACCGCTCGGTGGCGCAGGCCCCGCACCGCTCCACGAGCCCGTCGGGGAACTCCACCGGGGCCGCCTCGTGCCGGTGGTCGATCCCGGCCACCGCGAAACCGTGGCTGGCCAGGTCCTCACCGAGCGAGGACATCCAGGTCCGGGAGACCCCGGCTCCGGGGGAGAGCACCACGAGGGGCAGGCCGTCGTCGGTGCGGGCCGGCGGTGCGTCCGCCACGGAGTGGGTGCGCACCCGGGTCAGGGTGTCCGCCGGAAGGTGGTCGAACCCGCTCTGGGCGAGGATCGCCGCGGACTCGGCCTCGGTCAGGTAGGGGGCGGGACGCCCGGTGTCGGTGCGGGCCGGGTACCAGAGCGTCACCATGATCTCCCGGTCACCGCCGAACCACGGGTCCTCGCGGTCGGTGTCCACCAGGTGCAGGTCGGTGGTGCCCACGGGCGCGGGGCCGGTGGGTGCGGGCAGGGCGGCGGTGGGTGGGCGGTCCCCGTCGGTCGCGGCGGAAGCCGGACCGGAGGCGAGGGTGCCGCCCATGGCCAGGGCGCAGGCCAGGGCCAGGGGCGCGGACCGGCGGCGAGCGGTCCGCGCCGGGGGAGCGGGGGTGCGGGAGGACGTGGAGGGGTGCGGCATAGGGGAGCCTTCCGTCGTGGTCGGTCTGCCATCCCCTGAACCCTAGGAAGCGGGGCCCGACCGGCACGAGGGTGCAGGCCATCGACTCCGCCGGGGGCGGGCACGCGGTCACGGGGTGGGGCGGGCACGACCTCACGGCCTCCCACCGGGCCCGCGCCCCCGGAGTTTCAGCCGACGGTCTCCACCAGCAGCACCTCCAGGGTGCGGGGACCGTGCACGCCCTCCACACGGTTGAGTTCGATGTCGCTGGTGGCCGAGGGGCCGCTGATCCACGTGAGCGGCCGCGCCGGGTCCAGGAGCCGGACGGCCTCGGGTACCCCGCCCACCACCTGGTCGGCCCGGACCACGCACAGGTGGTAGTCGGGGACCAGGGTGAGGGCCCGACGGCCCTGGTCGGGCCCGGCGTCGAGCACGAGGGTTCCGGTCTCGGCCACCGCCACCGCGCACCCGGTCACCACACCGTCGCAGGCGTCGAGGTCGGCCACGGACAGCGGCTCCCCGGGGGTGTCGGTGAGCCGTGGCGCCGTCACCTCCGAGAACCACTCCGGCGGTGCGCCCGAGGGGGTCGCGACCCGGGTCGCGCCGCGTCGCTCCAGGACGGCGGCGATCCGCTCGGGCAGAGCGGCCTCCGGCACCCTCTCCACCAGGGCCCGGTAGTCCCGCAACCGGTCCACCAGCACCTCCAGGGCGTCCCCGGCGAAGTGGTGGTCGGCGTACCCGCCTCCGGGCGGACGCGCCACCGGCTCCTCGCCGGGCACGTCCGACAGCGCCGCCCGCACCCGTGCCAGGACGCGTTCACGGGAGCCCCGGCCCTCGGCGCCCCCACCGCGCACGCCTCCGGTGCCGCTCATCGCCGCCCCCTCTGCTTCCACCACTGTCGGAAGGACTCGCCGGGCACGTCCGGCACGTCCCGGGTGTCGGTCCACGTCCCCGCCGTCCCCGGCAGGTGCCGGGGCAGGTCCCCGCCCACCAGCCCCGCCGCGCGCTGCACCGCGTCCAACGCCCGGGCCGAACCGAGAACCGCCTCGGCACCGGCCATGACGGCCTTCTCACCGAGGTGCCCCGGACCCTCCGCGACCTGTTCACGCAGGTGCACCAGGACCTCCGGGATGTCGATGGCCACCGGGCAGACGTCGTAGCACGCCCCGCACAGCGACGACGCGTACGGCAGAGCCCGGTCCACCTCCGAGGACATCCCCCGCAGTTGGGGAGTGAGGATCGCGCCGATCGGCCCCGGGTAGACCGATCCGTAGGCGTGACCGCCGGTGCGCTCGTAGACGGGACAGATGTTCAGACAGGCCGAGCAGCGGATGCAGCGCAGCGCCTGCCGTCCCACGGTGTCGGCGAGCACGTCGGTGCGTCCGTTGTCCAACAGGACCAGGTGGAAGTCGCGCGGACCGTCGCCCGGGGTCACCCCGGTCCAGGTGGAGGTGTAGGGGTTCATCCGTTCCCCGGTGGAGGACCGGGGCAGCAGTTGCAGGAACACCTCGAGGTCGGACCACGTGGGCACGACCTTCTCGATCCCCACCACGGAGATCAGCGTCTCCGGCAGGGTCAGGCACATCCGCCCGTTGCCCTCGGACTCCAGCACCACGAGCGTCCCGGAGTCGGCCACGGCGAAGTTGGCCCCCGAGACCGCCACCCTGGCGCGCAGGAACAGCTCCCGCAGGTGCACGCGGGCGGCCTCGGCCAGCGCGCGGGGATCGTCGGTGAGCCCGGGCGGTGCGGGCACCCCCCACTCCGCCATCCGGTCGAGGAAGATCTCCCGGATCTGGGAACGGGCCAGGTGGATCGCGGGCACAAGGATGTGGGAGGGGAGGTCGTCACCGAGCTGCACGATCAGTTCGGCCAGGTCGGTCTCGTAGGCCGTGATCCCGGCGGCCTCCAGCGCGCCGTTGAGCTCGATCTCCTGGGTGGCCATGGACTTCACCTTGACCACCTCGGTCTCACCCGTCCGACGCACCAGCCGGGTGACGATCTCGTTGGCCTCGGCCGCGTCGGCGGCCCAGTGGACCGTGCCGCCCGCCCGGTGGACCGCCTCCTCCAGGCGTTCGAGGTGGTGGTCCAGGTGGCGCAGGGTGTGCGTCTTGATCCGCTCGCCCTCGGCGCGCAGGCGCTGCCAGTCCTCACCCAGCTCACCGACGACCGCGTCGCGCTTGCCCCGGATGGTGTGGGTGGCCTTGTGCAGGTTGTGCCTGGTGCGGGAGTCTCCGACCGCCGAACGGGCGGCCTCGGGAAAGGGCGGAAGGCCCAGGAACGTGGCGCTCATGCGTGCGCGTACTCCTTCTCGGTACTGGCCAGGATCTCCGCGATGTGGGCGATCCGGACTCCGGAACGCTGACGGGACAGGGTGCCGCCGATGTGCATGAGACAGGAGTTGTCCACCGCGCACAGGACCTCGGCGCCCGTCTCGGCCACGTGGCGGGCCTTGTCGAACCCCATGGCGGCGGAGACGTCGCCGTTCTTGACGGAGAACGTGCCCCCGAACCCGCAGCACTCGGCGGCTCCCGGCAGTGCGAGCAGTTCCAGGCCGCGCACGGCGCGCAGCAGCTGGTAGGGGCGGTCTCCCAAGCCGAGGAAGCGCAGTCCGTGGCAGGTGGGGTGGTAGACCACCCTGTGCGGGAAGTAGGCGCCCACGTCGGTCACCCCGAGCACGTCCACGAGGAACTCGGTGAGGTCGTACACGCGGGGTCCCAGGTGGGCCATCCTGCGGGAGAGCCTGCTGCCCTGGGCGCCGAGCTTCGGATAGTTGTCACGCACCATCGCCGCGCACGAGGCCGAGGGGACCACCACCGCGTCGGCCCCGCCGAAGGTCCGGGCGAAGCGCACGGCGAGTCGGGCCGCGGGGCGCCGGTACCCGGTGTTGTAGTGCATCTGGCCGCAGCAGGTCTGGTCCTCGGGGAAGACCACCTCGTGGCCCAGCCGCTCCAGGAGCCGTACCACCGCGCGTCCGGTGTCGGGGAAGAGCGTGTCGTTGACACAGGTGACGAACAGCGCGACGCGCATGGGCCTCCTTCGCACCCCCGCCCCGGCGGGGGAGCGTCCGGTCCGACGGACGGCAACCGAGGCGAGTGGTCCGACCACTTTTGCACAGCGGCGCGAGACGGATCAAGAACCTTGTGACGATCGGCGGAATGTGCGCCGATGCGCAGCGCTGGTCCCACGGCACCCTTGCGGTGGTCCGACCAATGTCCGAGAGCGCTGGGACACGAACACGGGCACCGAGAGTAGAATCTCCGTGTTCGTGGTGGAGACGGGGGAGTGACGTGGTCGAGGGCGTACGGACCCCGGTGGCCCAACGGGCGGTCGAGCGGATCAAGGCGATGATCGCCGACGGCGAGGTGGGCCCGGGGGAACGGCTGCCCACCGAACGCGAGCTCTCCGCCCGACTGGGCGTCTCCCGGGGCTCGGTGCGCGAGGCGATCAGCTCCCTCACCACGTTGGGCGTGCTGTCCGTCCGCCACGGCGCGGGCGTCTACGTCACCGCGCTGCGCCCCGCCGACCTGCTGGAGGCCTTCTCCGTCCTGGCCGAGGTCTCACGCGACGAGACCCTGCTGGAGGTCCTCCAGGTCCGCCGCATGATCGAACCGGCCGCCACCGCCGTCGCCGCCGCCCGGGCCACCCCCGAGGACCTGGCCCGGATCGGTGACCTCCTGGACCGCATGGAGGCCGACGCCGACCGCGCGCCCGCCGAAGACCTCGACTTCCACCGCGCCGTCGTGGCCTGCGCGGGCAACGCCACGCTCTCCGCAGTCCACGCCGGGCTGTCCTCGCGCACCTTCAACGAACGGGTCTGGGCCGGACTCGGTCGTGAGGGGCTCACCGACACCCTCTTCCAGGACCACCGGCGGATCCATGAGGCACTGACCGCCCGCGACCCCGAGGCGGCCCGGGCGGCCGCCGCCGCGCACGTGCTGCGGGTGGAGCGCTGGCTCAGCCTTCGAGCCGACGGTTGACCCGGTCGGCGTACCGTTCCGCCCGGAGCACCCGTGACAGGCTCTCGGGCCCGGGTACCCGGGGCGGGTCCTCCGGGTCGGTCTCCGACTCCCCGTCCGGAACCTCCTGGCCGACTCCGGCGTCTATACCGAGTGCCTCGTGGTCCTCGATCTCCTCTATGCGGTAGTCCTCGGGGTGGTCCTCCAGGTACTCCGCCACGGCGGAGTCCTGGTCCGGGGCACCCACGTCCATCTCGGCGTCCACGTCGTCGATGTCCGCGGCGTCCCTGTCGAATTCGGCGGATTCCGTCACCGGCGGCCCCCTCGCCTCGGTTCCCTGTCTTCGATGATGCCTGGTCACGGCTGCGGACGCCAGTGCGGGACGTACCGAGGGAGACGAGGACGAAACGGGCCGCCCCCGCCGACGGTAGGCTTTTGCGCCGTCGCCCGATGACAGAGACGGAGTCTTCCTCCCAGTGACCACGCGTGAACGCGCCCGTGCCCTCGTCGAGGCCCCCTGGTTCCAGGCCAGCGTCATCACCCTCATCCTCGTCAACGCGGTGATCCTCGGTTTCGAGACCTCCAAGCGGATGATGGACAACCACGGTGACCTCCTCAAGAGCATCGACCGGGTGATCCTGACCCTGTTCGTCGTCGAGATGGGTCTGAGGATGTTCGCCCATCGCCGGGACTTCTTCCGGGACCCCTGGAGCTGGTTCGACATGGTGATCATCGGGATCGCCCTGCTCCCCGCCTCCGGCCCGTTCGCGGTGCTGAGGGTGCTCCGCGTCCTGCGTGTCCTGCGACTGTTGTCGGTGATCCCGTCGCTGCGCCACGTGGTGACCGGACTGTTCCGCGCGATGCCCGGCATGGCCTCGATCATGGTCCTGGTGGTCCTGCTGCTGTACGTCTCGGCGGTGATGGCCACCCGGCTCTTCTCCACCGACGCCCCGCAGTACTTCGGAGACCTGGGGACCTCGCTGTTCACCCTCTTCCAGATCTTCACCGCCGACGGCTGGAGCACCATCGCGTCGGAGGTGATGAAGCACCAGCCCTACGCCTGGGTCTTCTTCGTCGTCTTCGTCATGGTGTCCACGCTGATCGCCCTGAACCTGTTCATCGCGGTCGCCGTCGAGGCGCTGGACAAGGCCGGGCACGAGGAGCAGTACGGCAGGCCCGGTCCGGGAGGCGCCCCGGGATCCAAGGGGAGCGGCGGGCCCGACGAGGATCCCGGGGACTCACCGGACGGCGGCGCCGCCCGCGCGCCGGACGAGGGACAGCGGCAGATCCTCGACGAACTGCGGGCGCTGCGCGCCGAGGTGGCCTCGCTGCGCGACGAACGCGAACTGCTCCGGGGCGAGCACGAGCGCATCTAGCGACGCTCCACTGACGGGGCCCGGTCCGCCCCCGCTGGTGTGGGCGGGCCGGGGCGGGCGCGCACCGCGTTCGCTGGCCCTCTGACGTGCGTGGAAGGGCCCGTGGTTGGCGGCTTTCGTGGGAGGGTAGGGGGACAGCCGCACGCGGTGTCCCGGAAGGCCGCCGCAAGCCGACCATGGACGACGAGGAGCGACCGGATGTCTGCGAGTACACCCCTTCCTCGGACCGAGGACGTCGGGGGCGACGCACCCGTCCCCCTGAACCGTCGGGCGGAGTGGACCGCGCTCGCCGAGCACCGCGAGCGGTTCGGCGACACCCACCTGCGGTCCCTCTTCGCCGAGGACGCCGGGCGGGTCGACCGGTTCACCCTCGACGTCGGGAACCTCCACGCGGACCTGTCCAAGAACCTCCTCACACCGGAGACCCTGGACCTGCTCACGGACCTCGCGAGGGGCACCGGCGTCGCCTCCCTGCGCGACGCCATGTTCCGCGGCGAGCACATCAACGTCACCGAGGACCGAGCCGTCCTGCACCCCGCGTTGCGCGCCCCGAGCGACGCGGTGTTCCGCGAGGACGGGCGCGACGTGGTGCCCGAGGTGCACGCGGTCCTGGAACGGATGGCGGACTTCGCCGACCGCGTGCGCGCCCGGAAGTGGCTGGGCCACACCGGCAAGCCGGTGACCCGGGTGGTCAACATCGGCATCGGCGGCTCCGACCTGGGCCCGGCCATGGCCTACGAGGCGCTGCGTCCGTACACGGACCGGGGGCTGGGATTCCGCTTCGTCTCCAACGTGGACGGCACGGACCTGCACGAGGCACTGGTCGACGCCGACCCCGAGCGCACCCTGTTCGTGGTCGCCTCGAAGACCTTCACCACCCTGGAGACGGTCACCAACGCCACGGCGGCCCGGGACTGGCTCCTGGCCGGGCTGGGGGCGGACTCCGACGCGATCGCCCGGCACTTCGTGGCGGTCTCGACCAACGCGGACGAGGTCGCGCGCTTCGGGATCGACACCGCGAACATGTTCGAGTTCTGGGACTGGGTGGGCGGGCGCTACTCCTACGACTCCGCGATCGGCCTGTCCCTCATGGTGGCGCTGGGGCCGGAGCGGTTCCGCGAGATGCTCGCCGGGTTCCACGCGATGGACACGCACTTCCGCGAGGCGCCGCCCGAGCGCAACCTGCCGTTCCTGCTGGGAATGCTCGGCGTCTGGTACGGCGGCTTCTTCGGCGCCCAGAGCCACGCGGTGCTGCCCTACAGCCACCACATGTCGATGTTCACCGCCTACCTCCAGCAGCTGGACATGGAGTCCAACGGCAAGTCGGTCCAGCGCGACGGCCGCCCGGTCGAGTGGCAGACCGGCCCGGTGGTGTGGGGGACACCCGGGACCAACGGGCAGCACGCCTACTTCCAGCTGCTGCACCAGGGCACCCGGTTCGTCCCCGCCGACCTGATCGGCTTCGCGCGCCCCGCCCCGGACCTGCCCGAGGGGCTGGTGCCCCAGCACGACCTGCTGATGGCCAACCTGTTCGCGCAGGGCCAGGCGCTGGCGTTCGGCCGCACGTCGGCCGAGGTCGCCGCGGAGGGGGTGCCCGCCGATCTGGTCCCGCACCGCACGTTCCCCGGCAACCGGCCCACCACGACGATCCTGGCCGACCGGCTCGACCCGTCGGTGCTGGGGCAGCTGGTCGCCCTCTACGAGCACAAGGTGTTCGTCCAGGGCGCGGTGTGGAACATCAACTCGTTCGACCAGTGGGGCGTACAGCTGGGCAAGGTCCTGGCGAAGAGGGTGCAGCCGGCCCTGACCGAGGGCGCCGGGGTGCGCGGTCTGGACGCCTCCACCGAAGCCCTGGTGCGGCGCTACCGGGGCCTGCGCGGGCGCGACTCCGCGTAGCCGGAGGGGTCGTTCCCTCTCGGACGCACTCCGGTCCGCTCGGCGCGTGGCGCGTGGCGCGTGGCGCGTGGCGCGTGCGCGTGACCGCACGTGGTCCGTTCCGTCCGTGGAACGGTCCGGCTTCGGGGTGTCCTTCTTGGGGAAGGGGCCTTCCCGGGAACCCTCGCGGCGGAGTTCCCGGGTTCGGCTACTCCTCGGCGGTGTCGCTGCCGACGGCCAGCAGCGAGGGACCGCGCCCGGCCTCGATGTGCGCGGCCATGGTCAGCCTGGCGAGCCGGGCGTTGCCGGTGCTGACCGCCGCGTAGATCTCGTGGTGCGCCTGGAACTCCAGGTGGGGGTCGCGGAAGGCGGTCAGGGCGAACAGCCAGCGGGAGCGCGACAGGATCGGTGCCATGAGCTCGGACAGCAGCTCGTGACCGGCGGCCTCCACCACCTGCGCGTGGAAGTCCGCGTTGGCGGTCATGATGTGGTCCAGCGAGCCCGTCTCCGTGGCCTCGGCGGTCGCCTCCATGGCCGCGGCCAGCCCGGCGTGCACGTGCCCCTCGGAGTGCTGGCGGGCGGCCCGCTCGGCGGCGAAGGGTTCGAGCCTGATCCGCAGGTCGAAGAGCTCGTCCACCCCTGAGGGGGACATCGTCCGCACGGTCGCGCCCCGGTGGGCGCTGGTCATGATGAACCCGTCGTGCCTGAGATTGCGCAGCGCCTCGCGCACCGGGAGCCGGGAGACGCCCAGCTCCTCCGAGAGCTCGCGTTCGCGCAGCCGTGCCCCCGGTGCGTACCGGCCGGAGATGATCCCCTCACGGATGGCGACCTCGGCCGCCTCGGTCAGAGGGGCCGACCCGCCTGATGTCCGTGTCATGAGACCCGTTCCCGCCGTGTGCGCCTGGATCACCCCCTGCCGGAACCGGCGTCCCGGGACTCGGACCCGCGAACCGGGAACGACGGGGGGAAGAGGGCCTCGACCGGGCGGTGGAGGCCGTCCCGCTCACTGTAGCCGCGCCGGAGTCGCTCGAACACCTCCTGCGCCTGGTTCCTGAGCTCGTCCAGGTCCACCCCCGCGATGCGTCCGTCCCGCACCACGGGCCGACCGGCCACGAAGGTGTGGGTGGCGTTGCGGGCGGTGCCGTTGAGCACGAGGGTGCGCAGAGGGTCCTCCACGACACCGTCGCGGAAGTCGTCCAGGGAGAACGCGGTCATGTCGGCGCTCGCCCCGACCTCCAGGCGCCCCAGGTCGGGACGCTTGAGCGCGGCCGCGCCGCCCAGGGTCGCCGCCTCCATGTATCCGCTCAGGCTGACGGCGCCGTGGCCGTGCAGCAGGCGGGAGGCGTGGAGGCCCACGTCCATGCCGCGCACGAGGTCGGGCGGGAAGGAGTCGGTGCCGAGCGCCATCGTGACTCCGGCGTCCACGAAGTCGTTGAAGGTCTCCAGCATGTCCCCGTACCGGAAGGTGGTCAGGGGGCAGTGGATCACGCTGACGCCCGCGCTGGCCAGGCGGGTGAGGTCGACGCCGTTGGGGCCGGTCAGCGCCGAGTTCCGGTCGGTCCACAGGGCGTGGGGGATGAGCAGTCGGTCGTTGAGGAGACCGGTGCGCTCGATGAGGTCCAGCGGGGTGAGACCGTGGCGCTCGATGATCACCTCGCGCTCCCACGGTTGTTGGAGGGAGTGCAGGCGTACGAGCAGGCCGCGTTCGGTGGCCTCCCGCGCCGTGCGCTCCAGCAGTTCGGGGGTGAGCGTCTCGATGCGGCAGGGGAGGAGGACCGGTCGGACCAGGTCGTCGTCGCGCCCGGTGAGCTCGTCCGCGAAGCGCAGCGCCTCGTCCAGGCCGGACTCGCCGCGTTCGGGGTTCTCGACGAAGGTGCGCTCCCCGTCGGCGACGGCGCCCACCGCGGACCGGTACGAGGGGCCCAGGTAGCCGCGCAGGCCCCAGGCGCGGGTGAGGTCCGCCAGGCGGCGCAGTTCGTCGGCGGACTCGTTCCACTCCAGGTGGATCTCGGAGGCGATCGGCATGTAGGTGGTGACGCCGTGCAGCGCGAGCTGCGCGAGCCCGAACCGGCGGAGGGTGTCGCGCTGCTCGGGGGTCAGGACGTCGCGGGGACGGTCCCGCCAGTGCTCGACGGATCCGACCAGGGAGCGGGTGTGGGCCGGGTCGTGGTGCGCGTCGAGGATGAGGTGGTCGATGTCCACCAGGGCGTCCAGGTCGATCAGCCCGGGAGTGAGGATCGTGTCGCCCAGGTCCAGGACGGGAGCGGCGGAATCCGAAGTGCCGGTCCCCACCTCGGTGACGACGCCGTCGGAATGGGCGACGTAGCCGTCCCGCAGCCAGACGTGGGAGCCCTCGGAATGCGCCAGCACGTACCGTGCTCTGATTACCTGATCCATGAAACTTGTATACCACGCACTTTTGAGAACTGGATCGGCGTAGATGTAGGGGGTGCAGAAATTGGGTCCATACCGCTCTTGACAGCGGTTTTGCCCCAACCATAAGCTCCTCGAAAATTCAGCGGCTCACTGATTGGTATCCCAGATGAGGGCAAGAAGGCAGCAAGCGGAGTCGCGCGAGGACGTGGCGAACCGTGGTTCGGTCGGTCGCGGTGACTGGGTGACCGCCCTTGGCGTGAGCGTGCTGATCAGTGTTCTGGCCGTCCTGGTCGGAGAGCACAAGTTCCGGGTCGGGCCCGCCGCGATCGTGCTGTTCCCCCTGGTCTGGGTGGTGCTGATGGGCGCGGTCATCGGCCTCCAGCGATGGTGGCCCCTGCGCGGTGGCACCCGGTCCGCCGGTGAGGCCCTGATCCCGGTCGGCATGGTCCTCTTCCTCGCGCTGCTCGGCACCGGCATCGGCCCGTCGATCGGCATGGTCGAACAGGTCGGACCGGCGCTGCTCATGCAGGAGGTGGGCCAGCTCTTCGGGACGATCATCCTCGCGCTGCCCATCGCGGTCCTGCTCGGCATGGGACGCGCGGCGATCGGCGCCACCTGGGCGATCGACCGGGAGTCCTACCTCGCCTACGCCATCGACCGGTTCGGGACCTCCTCGCCCGAGTACCGGGGCGTGTTCGGCGTCTGGATCATCGGTTCCATGTTCGGCGCCGTCTTCATCTCCCTGATCACCGGGCTCCTGGGCGGGACGGGCCTGTACAACCCGCTCTCGCTGGCCCTGGCTCTCGGCGTCGGCTCCACGTCGATGATGCTCGGCGGAGTGGGCGCCCTGGCGCTGCTCTACCCCGACCAGGCCGCCGAGATCGCCGCCCTGGCGGCCCTGTCCAACCTGGTCACCAACATCGTCGGCTTCTACGCGGGTGTGTTCATCGGTCTGCCCGCCGCCCGCCGCCTCTACGGTTTCTGGTGCCGCGTCTTCCGCCGCCCCGCCCCGGAGATCGAGGAGGCGAAGCTGGTCGCTCGCGGGCGGATCCCCGAGGGTGACGCCTCCGTGCGGTCGAAGGAGTCCCCGGACGGCGGGCCGACCCCGGTCGAGCGTCCGCGCGATCCGGACATCCCCCGGGGCTGGCGACCGGGCGTCGCGGGCTACGTCTTCGCCGGTGTGGCGGGGCTGCTGCTCAACTGGCTGGGCACCGGAGCGTTCCACCCGCGTGACGTCGCCGGCATCGTGGTGCTGCTGGCGATGACGGGGGTCGCCATCCTCCTGTCCCGCAAGGTGAGGGCCATCCCGGCCACGGTCTGGGTGCTGGCGATCGCCACGATCGTGACGACGCCGATCTCCCCGGTCGCCGGAGTGATCGCGGACCTCGTGCAGAACCTGAACGTGCTGCTGATCGGGTTGCCGCAGCTGGCCCTGGTCGGTATGACGATGGGCCGGGACCGCGAGGCGTTCTCCCAGCTGAGCTGGAAGATCGTCGTCGCCGCGGCGCTGACCTTCACGACCACCATCGTCGCGTCCGCCACGCTGGCCGAGCTGTTCATCCACCTCTGATCCCCGAACCGAGCGGACACCGAAGGGAACCCCGCATGCGCGTCACCAACGCCGTCCTGCCCGGCCGGTCCGAGCCGGTCACCATCGTCACCGAGGGCGGGCGGATCACAGCGATCGAGGAGTCACCCGGCGTCGGCGCCCCGGGCGAGGAGGTCATCGACGCGGCGGGCCGGACCGTCCTGCCCGGACTGGTCAACGCGCACGCCCACATCGACAAGACCCTCCACGGCGGTCCGTGGGTCTCCGCCCCGCAGGTGGAGACCGTGGCCGAACGCGTCGCGCACGAGCGGCGCCACCGGGACACCCACGGCCTGCCCTCGCGGGAGTACGTCGCCTCGCTGGTGGAGGCGATGGTCGTGGCGGGCACCACGCACCTGCGCACGCACACGGACGTCGACCCCGGAGTCGGCCTCCGGGGGATCACGGCCGTCGCGGAGGTCGCCCGCCGCTACGAGGGCGTGATCGACATCCAGCAGGTGGCCTTC
The DNA here is from genome assembly GCF_965344335.1 of Nocardiopsis eucommiae. Taxonomy (NCBI): domain Bacteria; kingdom Bacillati; phylum Actinomycetota; class Actinomycetes; order Streptosporangiales; family Nocardiopsidaceae; genus Nocardiopsis; species Nocardiopsis eucommiae. The sequence continues at coordinate 14,766 of NZ_CBDRIY010000028.1, read as the reverse complement.
CCCCAGGGCGGGCTCATCACCAACCCGGGCACACTGCCGCTCCTGCGCGACGCCGTGGAGGCCGGGGCCTCGGTGATCGGCGGACTCGACCCCGCCGGGTTCGACGACGCCCCCAACGCCCATCTGGAGGCCGTCTTCGACCTCGCCGCCTCCACGGGCACCGGCATCGACATCCACCTGCACGACGGCGGGTCGCTCGGGGCCTGGGAGATGGGCCTCATCGCCCGCATGACCCGGGAGTACGACCTGGGCGGTCGCGTGGCGGTCTCCCACGCCTTCGGGATCGCGCACCCGCCGACCCAGGCCGCCCTCCTCGAACGGTTCGCCGAGGCGGGCGTGGCCCTGGTGAGCGCGGCGGTGTACGACGCGCCGGTGCCCCCGCTCCGGGCCTGCGCGGAGCACGGCGTGCTCCTGGCGGGCGGAACGGACGGCATCAACGACCTGTGGGGTCCCTTCGGCGACGGCGACATGCTGCGCCGGGCCATGCTCATCGCCTACCGCAACTCCAGCCGAAGCGACGACGAGCTGATGCTCGCGCTGGACGCGGTGACGACCAACGCCGCCCGCGTGCTCGGGATCGAGGACCACGGTCTGACGGCGGGCGGTCCCGCCGACCTCGTGGTCGTCGACGCCCGGTCGGCGGCCGAGGCCGTCGCCAGGGTGCCGGGAAGGGACCTCGTGATCAGGTCCGGGAGGGTCGTCGCCCGTGACGGTGCCCTCGTCGGCGCGGAGGGTGGAAACGCCCCACTCCACTAGGGCAAACTCTGCGTAGTCACGTGGCCACACACAGACGCCGGTGTGTGGTCACACGCAGAGACAGCGGGAGGCAGGGGTACATGACCGCGCCGATGGACGTGCCCGAGTCGTCCCAGCACGCCGAGCCAGAGGCGGTCGTCGCGGGGGCCAGGAACACCGCCAGCCGCTCTCTGCGCCAGATCGCCTGGCAGCGCTTTCGCAAGGACCGAGTCGGCATGACCGGCGGGGTCGTGGTCGTCCTGCTCATCCTGGTCGCGATCTTCGCGCCCCTGCTCACCGCCTGGTTCGGCCAGCCGCCCAACCAGTTCGACCAGGGCCTGGTCGACCCGCTCACCGGAGGGGTCCTGCGCGACCCGGACGACCCCGACCAGGGCCTCGACCCCTGGGGCGGGATCAGTCCCCAGCACCTCCTGGGCGTGGAGCCGGTCAACGGCCGCGACCTGTTCAGCCGTATCGTCTACGGGGCCCGCACCTCCCTGCTGGTCGCCACCGTCGCCACCGTGGTGTGCGTGGTCATCGGCACCGTCCTGGGCATCCTGGCCGGGTACTTCGGCGGCTGGGTGGACGTGGTCATCAGCCGCACCATGGACATCTTCCTCGCCTTCCCGCTGCTGCTCTTCGCCATCGCCCTGGTCGGGGTCATCCCCGACGGAGCCTTCGGCCTGTCCGGCAACAACCTGCGCATCGGCGTCCTGGTGTTCATCATCGGCTTCTTCAACTGGCCCTACATCGGCCGCATCGTGCGCGGACAGACCCTCACCCTCAAGGAACGCGAGTTCGTCGAGGCCGCGCGCAGCCTCGGAGCGGGCAGCACGCACATCGTCTTCCGGGAGATCCTGCCCAACCTGGTCACGCCGATCCTCGTCTACTCCACCCTGCTCATCCCCACGAACATCCTCTTCGAGGCGGCCCTGAGCTTCCTGGGCGTGGGCATCAACCCGCCCATGGCCACCTGGGGCGGCATGTTGGAGAACGCCCTGCGCTTCTACACCACCTCGCCGCACTTCGTGATCATCCCGGGTCTGGCCATCTTCGTGACCGTCCTCGCCTTCAACCTCTTCGGCGACGGACTGCGCGACGCCTTCGACCCGCGCTCCTCCGACTGACGTCCACGGGCCACCCGGCCCCACAGTCCAGCCGAGACCCCTCGGCCGGGGCCGTGCGCCGCACGGCCCCACCAGCGAACCGACCAGGAGGCCCAGGTGACCACCCATCACTTCACGCGCCAGGTACCGCCCCGGCGGCGCGGCGCGTTCCGACGAGCCGCCGCGCCCGTGGCCATGGGGACCGCCGTGGCGGTGCTCCTGGCCGCCTGCGGGGGCGGCGGGGGCGGGGGCGGCGGTCAGTCCGACGCCGAGTTCAACGAGGGCGAGACCACCATCGTCAACCCCTCCGACCAGTCCGGCGGCACCCTGCGCTACGCCATCTCCTCCGACTTCGACTCACCCGACCCGGGCAACACCTACTACGCGTTCAGCTGGAACTTCTCCCGCTACTACGCGCGCACCCTGCTCACCTACACCGAGGCCCCCGGAGAGGAGGGCATCGAACTCCAGCCCGACCTGGCCGAGGCGATGCCCGAGGGCAACGAGGACTCCACCGAGTGGACCGTGCGCATCAAACCGGGCCTGAAGTACGAGGACGGTTCGGAGATCACCGCCGAGGACGTCAAGTACGCCGTCGCGCGCAGCAACTTCGGCGACCAGGCGCTGCCCAACGGCCCCAAGTACTTCCAGGGGCTGCTGGCCGACAGTGACGACTACCAGGGCCCCTACGCGGACGAGGCCGACCCGCTGGCCGGGTTCGACGGGATCGAGACCCCGGACGAGCACACCCTGGTCTTCCGCCTCAAGGAGAGCTTCTCCGAGTTCCCCTACCTGCTCCTCCAGCCTCAGACCGCGCCGGTGCCCGCCGACGCCGACCGCGGCGAGCAGTACCAGAGCCACGTGCTGTCCTCGGGGCCCTACAAGTTCGACGGGGACTACCGGCCGGGCGTCTCCCTGAACCTGGAGCGCAACGACCAGTGGGACGCCTCCACCGACCCCACCCGCAAGGCGTTGCCCGACCGCGTCGAGGTGGAACTGGGTGTCGACCAGAACGAGATCGACCAGCGGCTGGTCAACGGCGAACTCGACGTCGACCTCGCCGGGGCCGGCGTCGGACCGGCGATGAAGGGCACCGTCATCACCGACGAGGGCCAGCGCCACAACGTCGACAACCCGCAGACCAACACCCTGCGCTACGTCAACATCAACACCGTCATGGAACCGCTGGACAACCTGGCCTGCCGTCAGGCGATCATGTACGCGGCCGACCGGGACGCCCTCCAGCGCGCCTGGGGCGGCGACACCGGCGGTGACGTCGCCACGCAGATCATGCCCGGTGCCCTGCCCGGGTCCGACCCGAGCTTCGACCCCTACCCGTCCGACGAGAACAAGGGCGACCTGGACAAGGCCCGGCAGAAGCTGGAGGAGTGCGGCCAGCCGGACGGCTTCTCGACGGCCATCGGCGCCCGCGCCGACCGGCCCTCGGACGTCAGCACCGCCGAGGCGCTCCAGCAGGCCCTGGCCCGGGTGGGCATCGACACCGAGATCAAGCAGTACCCGTCCGACACCTACACGAACACCCAGGCGGGTTCGCCGTCCTTCGTGGCCGACAACGACCTCGGACTGACCGTGTACGGCTGGGCACCGGACTGGGCCAGCGGCTACGGGTTCATGAGCAAGATCCTGGACGGGGACGCCATCCAGCAGGCGGGTAACGCGAACATCTCCGAGATCGACGACGCGCAGATCAACGACTGGTTCGACGAGGTCGTCGCGGTCGCCGACCCGGACGAGCGCGCGGAGATCTACACGAGGATCGACGAGCGGGCGATGGAGCAGGCCCCGATCCTGCCCGCCGTGTTCGAGCGGACGGTGCTCTACCGTCCCGCGAACCTGACCAACGTGTACTACCACGCGGGTTACTCGATGTACGACTACATGCCCCTGGGCACCAGCAACAACTAGCGGACCCGGGGCGGCACGGCGGCGGTTCCTCCGGGGGAGGGGCCGCCGTCTCCCCGTGCGCAGGACACCCGCGTGCTCCGAGCGCGGATGGCCCTGTACACGCCGACTTCGTCGCGTGATCGTCCGATTGCGATGGGTTACGGTTTGGCTTCGGGGTGGAATCGTCTCCGCCCCGAACACGGGCCCCGCGGCCCTGTCCCCTGACGAGAGAAGGCACGCGCCTTGCTGACCTACATCCTGCGCCGTCTGGGCGCCGGTCTGCTGCTCCTGGCCGTGGTCACCATGGTCACCTTCGCCATCTTCTACGTGGTGCCCCGATGGGCGGGACGGACCACCGAGCAGCTGGCCACGATGTACGTCGGCCGGGCCCCCACCCCCGAGGCGATCCAGGCCACCATCGAACGCCTGGGCCTCGACAAGCCGATCGTGGTGCAGTTCGGGGAGTTCGTCCGGGGTATCTTCCTCGGCGCCCAGTACCAGTTCGGCCGGGACACCATCGAGTGCGCGGCCCCCTGCTTCGGCTACTCGTTCCAGACCTACCAGGAGGTGTTCCCCGAGATCCTCTCCCGCCTCCCGGTGACCGCCTCCCTGGCCCTCGGCGCGGGCGTCATCTGGTTGGTGGGCGGCGTCGCCGTCGGCGTGATCTCGGCCGTCTGGAAGGGCAGCCTCTTCGACCGCCTGGCCATGGGCGTCGCGCTGGCCGGCGTCTCCCTGCCGATCTTCTTCACCGGTCTGCTGGCCCTGGCCTTCCTGGTCCACTCCTGGGGCCTGTTCGCCACCCCGCGCTACGTCCCCCTCACGGAGGACCCCCTCGCCTGGGCCCAGGGCATGCTCCTGCCGTGGCTGACCCTGGCGTTCCTGCACGCGGCCATGTACGCCCGCCAGACGCGCGCGGGCATGCTGGAGACGCTCAACGAGGACTACATCCGCACCGCTCGGGCCAAGGGCCTGAGCGAGCGCAGGGTCGTGCTCAAGCACGCGCTGCGGCCGACCCTCACCCCCATCGTCACCATCTTCGGCCTCGACCTGGGGCTGGTCCTGGGCGGCGCCGTCCTCACCGAGCAGGTCTTCTCCCTCAACGGGATCGGCCGGTACGCGGTCCAGGCCATCACCCAGAGCGACCTGCCGGTCATCCTCGGAGTGACGCTGTTCGGGGCCTTCTTCATCGTCATCTGCAACCTGCTGGTCGATCTGGTCTACCCGCTCATCGACCCGCGCGTGCGCATCCACAACTGAGAGAGGCCTTCCGATGACCGCAACCCCGTCAGGGTCCCCGGCCGGTTCCTCCGCCGCCCCGGTCGTACGCGTGGACGACCTGCACGTCACCTTCCCGACCCTGGACGGCGACGTCCGGGCGGTGGACGGCCTGTCCTTCGAGGTGCCCGCCGGTGGCGCGCTCGGGATCGTGGGTGAGTCGGGTTCCGGCAAGAGCGTGACCTCCTTGGCGCTGATGGGCCTGCACCGGGGCAGTCGCGCCCGGATCACCGGCGGGATCGAGGTCGTGGGCACCGACGTGGTCGCCGCGAGCGACAGGAAGCTGCGTTCGATGCGCGGCAACGACATCGCGATGGTCTTCCAGGACCCGATGCAGTCGCTGCACCCGCAGTACACGATCGGTAACCAGCTCGTCGAGGCGTTGCGCGTGCACCGGCCGCAGGTGTCCCGGACCCAGGCCCGTTCCAGGGCGGTCGAGTCCCTGGAGAAGGTCGGTATCCCCGAACCCGCCAAGCGGATCAACTCCTATCCCCACGAGTTCTCCGGCGGCATGCGCCAGCGCGTCCTGATCGCCATGGGACTCATGTGCGACCCCAAGGTGCTGCTCGCCGACGAGCCGACCACCGCGCTGGACGTCACCGTGCAGGCCCAGATCCTCGACCTGATGGACGAGCTGCGCCGCGAACTCGACATGGCACTGATCCTGGTCTCCCACGACCTCGCCGTGGTGGCGGGTTCGGTGGACGAGGTCGTGGTCATGCGCAAGGGCGAAGCGGTGGAACGCGGCCCGGTGCGCGCGGTCCTCGCGGAGCCGGAGCACCCCTACACGCAGGCGCTGCTGGCCGCGGTGCCGCGCGTGGAGGTCTCCCGGGCCGAGCGGCGCGCGCGGGACCGCGCCGAACGCGCCGAGACGGAACGGGATCCGCGTCGCGCCCCGGAGAGCTCCGACACCGAGGCGGCCGAGTCCGCGCCCCCCTCCGCCTCCCGGCCCCCCGCCACGGAGGACCGGGGAGCGCCGCTGCTGCGCGTCCGCGACGTCGCGCAGAGCTTCAGGGTGCGCGGTGGGCTGTGGGGGCGTTCCACGGACTTCTGGGCGGTCAAGGGTGTCAGCTTCGACCTGTACAAGGGCGAGACGCTCGGCATCGTGGGGGAGTCCGGATCGGGCAAGAGCACGCTCTCCAGGATGGTCATGCGGCTGCTGGAGCCGACCGAGGGCACGGTGGAGTTCGAGGGCCAGGACATCACCCATCTGCCGGAGCGGCGACTGCGTCCGCTCCGTCGCGACGTGCAGATGGTGTTCCAGAACCCCTACTCCTCGTTGAACCCGCGACTGACCATCGGACAGAGCATCGGCACCGCGCTCCGCGTGCAGGGCGAGAACGACGGTCGGAGGATCCGGTCACGGGTCCAGGAACTGCTGGAGCGGGTCGGGCTCGAACCCGACCACTACAACCGGTTCCCGCACGCGTTCTCCGGCGGCCAGCGCCAGCGCATCGCCATCGCCCGCGCGCTGATCCTCAAACCGAGGCTGATCGTGTGCGACGAGCCCGTCTCGGCGCTGGACGTGTCCACGCAGGACCAGGTGCTGCGCCTGCTCTCCGAGCTCCAGGACGACTTCGGGCTCACGTACGTCTTCGTCGCGCACGACCTCGCGGTGGTACGCCAGGTCAGCGACCGCGTCGCGGTCATGCGCAGGGGCGAGATCGTGGAACTGGGGGACAGCGACACCATCTACGAGAGCCCCCAGAGCGACTACACGAGGCAGCTGCTCACCGCCGCCCCGGTCCTGGACCCCGACGAGGCCCGCGAACTGCGCAGCGAACGGGTGCGGCTGCGGGGCGCCTGACCGCTCAGCCCGAGAGGCCCGTGAGCAGGGCCCGCAGCCCGAACCGGAACCCGGCCAGGGCTTCTGCCGCGTCGACCGCGTCCTCACGGCCCTCGTGCCGGACCTGGTGGGCGACCGAACCCAGGCAGTAGGCGTTCAGCGTGTCGCACGCCCGGGGCACGTCGTCCTCGGAGAGGCCCGCCTCGGTGAAGGCCGCGTGGAGCAGCGCCCGCGTGTCCTCCTCGCCCACGGTGTGCGGGGCGCGGTGCATGAGCAGGGACAGCGCACCGGAGTAGGCCAGCAACCGCTCCCGGTAGGCCTCGGCCCAGAGCGTCAGGCGCCGGTCCCAGGGGAGGTCGTCCGCCCCGGCCACCGCCACGGGGTGGGCACCGGTCGCCTCCTCGCCGTCGCCGTCCCCGGGCGGGCCCTGGCCCTCCGTCAGCCCGCTGACCACCCGCGCCGTGGTGACGTACGCGGCGATCGCGTTGAACAGCTGCTCCTTGCCCTTGGGGAAGTGGTGGTAGATCGCCATCGCCTCCACGTCCAGCGCGTCGCCCAGCCGCCGCATGGACAGCCCGCCCAGGCCCCGACCGGCGATGATGTGGAGCGCCTCGACGATGATGCGCTCACGGCTCAGACCCGCGTAGTTCCTGCTCACTCTGGTGCCTTTCGGGGGACGTGGGGGTCGACGGAGTCAAGCTGGCAGGTCCGCCGCCGAGACGCCACCACCGACGCACGGTCCGGCTCGCCCGATGATCTTCGTCACCCATAGAGTTGCCTCGACACGGCTGACGGTACTCCCCACGGAGAGCGGACATGGGACTTGGCAAGCAGGACAGGACGAAGGCGCGCGAGGAACTCGCCCACGACCAGGAGCGGGCCGAGCGGCTCCCCGAGCTCCTGAGGTCGGTGGCCGAGGCGGAGCGGGCCCTGGACGAGGCGCGTGAGCGGGGCGCCCCGGTCGAGGAGGTCCACGAGCAGGGCGTGCGGCTCGACACCGCCCTCACTGAGGCGATGCGCGCCGCCTACGCGCGGGAGCGCGTGCTGGTCGGGGTCGGCGGCTACACGGACCGCATCAGGCGTCGCAAGCGTCTGGCCCGGCCCGAGATCAAGCAGGCCACGCAGGTCGCGGAGCACCTGCTCACCGTCCGGGAGGCGCACCGACTGCACGGTATCCAGCAGGCCCCCCGGTCGGTCGTCTGACCCGGGAACCGGCGTCGGCGGCCTCACGGCTCACCCCGTGGGGCCGCGTCGTCGGTGCCCCGACCTCCGACGACTGGGGAGGATCTGACCCAGGGTGACCAGTGGGACGAACTGTGCGCGGAGCGTGACCCCAGCGAGGTTGGTGGAGGGTCGCGAGTGGGCATAGGTTGGACGAACACCCGGTCCGTGCCGGTTGAGTGGTCGGCGATTCACGTGGGGAGCGCAGAAGGACATGGCGGATTTCATCCGCATTGATCCAACGTCGAAGGTTCCGCCCTACGAACAGATCAGAGCCCTCGTCGCGATCGCCGCGGCCAACGGTGAACTCCCGGTCGGGTACCGGCTGCCCACCGTCCGCGCCCTGGCCGGAGAGCTCTCGGTCGCGGTGAACACCGTCGCCCGCGCCTACCGGGAACTCGAACAGGCCGGGGTCGTCGAGACCCGGGGCCGCTCCGGGACCTTCGTCGCCGCCGCGGGGGACGACCAACGAGCCGAGGCCCTGGCCGCGGCGCGTGCCTACGCCGAGGTCATCACCCGGGTGGGCCTGGAGCGCGAGGAAGCCGTCGAGATCCTGCGCGCCGCCCTGGAGGGGGCACCGGGCGTCAGCCACTGACGACGCACACGGGACCCGTGGGGTTCCCTCTGTTCGCTGTGGTGACCGCAATCGGACCGAACCCGTCCCGAACCCCCTGAACTGGGGCGTTCAGCGGTACTGTCGTGGTGCGCCGCCCTCCCCCGGTGGCGGTGAACGACAACCCCCAAGGAGGCGCCCGATGAGCAGGAGATCCGGCGGCGGACGGTCATCAGGCGGACGTTCGGGCGGAGGCCGCTCCGGAGGAGGTCGCTCCGGCGGCGGACGTTCCGGAGGAGGCCGCTCCGGCGGCGGCAGTTCCCGCGGCGGCGCCGCCCGCCGTGGCGGTGGTTTCAACTCGCGCGGCAGCGGTGGCGGGGCCGGGCGCTCCGGCGGCTTCGGCTCCGGTGGCGCCGCGCGTCCCGGCGGCGGGTTCGCCTCGCGTTCGGGCGCCGCACGTTCCCGGAGGTCGTCACGTGCCTCGCGACCGAGCCGGCACACCCACGTGGTGGGTTCCGCGCACAGCGACCGCCCCCGGAACCGCTGGCACTACGGACGCAACCGCCACTACTACAGCGACGGCCCCGGCTTCGCCCCGCGCGGCGGCGGCCTGGGAGCGGTGCTGGGATGCCTGGGGGCCGTCGTCGGCCTGCTGGTCGTCCTGGTGGTCGTCTTCGCACTGATGATCTGATCCCGTCCCGCGCGACCATGTCCCCCCAGCAGGAACCCGAGAAGGAAGCAGTATCCGTGTCCCATCCCCCGATCCTCACCCGTGCCCTGTCCCTGACCCTCGCCCTGGCCGTCCCCCTGGCGCTGACCGCCTGTTCGGGCAACAAGGCGGAGATCGACGCCGCCTGTGCCGACATCCAGAGCAACATCAACGCCGTCGACCTGGCGGCCGAGAGCATCGGGACCGACGTCCTCGACGACGGAGTCCCGTTCCAGGACGACCACTACGCGGTGCTGGACGCCCACGTGCTGGACGTCGAACGCCTGGAGAACGCGGCGCGCGGAGGCCTCCGGGAGGACGCCACCGAGCGCGCCGACGCCGTCAACGCGGTCCTGGAGGAGCTGGACTTCGGCGACGCCAACGGACTGGCCGACGCCCTCGACTGGACCGCCGAGACGCACGACATGATCCTGGCGGCCTGCGGCTACTAGGCCTCCGCGCCACGGGGACTCGAGAACGGGGAGACGGGGGCGGGCGGAGCGGTCCGCCCCCGTCCCTGTGCCGGGAGGACCCGGCCCGGGCGGGTGAGCCCTCCCGGCTGGGCGGCGCGCTCAGCGACGCAGGCCCAGGACCGCGATCAGGTAGAAGCCGATCAGACCCGCCCACACCATGAAGACGGACATGGCGCTCCCGACCAGGGCGGCGACGATACCCGTCACCGGGATGCTGACGCCCAGGCACACCAGGGCCAGGACCATGCGCACGGTGTTGGAGGCCACGCCGACGCGAGCCTCGTCCCTTCCGGCCTGGCGGGCCACGTGGTGCCGGACGCGTTCCTCGATGGTGTCGTCGACCCGCTCGACCAGGGAGGCGGCCACCGCGTCGTCGTACTCGGGGCCCAGCTCACGGCTGGCGCGCAGCGCGGCGGCGATCTCGTCCTTGTGCCGCTGAGGGTTGTCGGTCATGCGCCCATCGTCCCACCGGGCCGCGGCGCCGTGCGCTCCCGTCTCCGGATACCAGGGGAAGTTCGGGGTTGTCCCTGAGCCCGGACAGCCGAAGGGGCCGCTCTCCCGAGGGGGGAACGGCCCCGTACGTCACACGAGGGGTAGGCTCAGCTGGCGAAGTCCAGCAGCTGCTGGGCCCGGCTCGGGTGGCGCAGCTTGGACAGCGACTGCTTCTCCAGCTGCCGGATGCGCTCCCGGGTGAGCCCCAGGTGTTTGCCGATCTCGTCGAGGGTGCGCGGTCGGCCGTCCATCAGCCCGAACCGCAGCGACATGATGGTCGCCTCGCGCGGCTCCAGGTCCGACAGGGCGTTGCGCAGCTGGTCGGCCATGAGCTGGCGGTCGACCACCTCGGAGGCCTCCGAGGCGTCCACGTCCTCGATCAGGTCACCGATGCGGGTCTCGCCGTCCTCACCGATGGTGGAGTCGAGGCTGATCGGCTGGCGGGTGACGCGCAGCAGCTCCTCGATCTGGGCCGGGGTCTTGTCCAGCTCCAGGCCCAGCTCCTCGGGGGTGGGCTCGCGGCCCAGCGCCTGGTGCATGTCGCGCTCCAGGCGGCTCACCTTGCTGAGCAGCTCCAGGACGTGCACGGGCAGGCGGATGGTGCGCGCGGAGTCCGCGAACCCGCGCTGGATGGCCTGGCGGATCCACCACATGGCGTAGGTGGAGAACTTGAAGCCCTTGGTGTAGTCGAACTTCTCCACGGCGCGGATGAGGCCGAGGTTGCCCTCCTGCACCACGTCCAGCAGGGACATGCCCCGGTCGCTGTACTTCTTGGCCACGGAGACGACCAGGCGGAGGTTGGCCTCCAGCATGTGGGACTTGGCCTTGCGGCCGTCCTCGGCCACCCACTCCAGTTCGTCGCGCTCGGCGTCGGCCATGGGGACCGCCCCGTCGACCTCGCCGTGCAGTCCGAGCCGGTACTCGGCGTAGAGTCCGGCCTCAACGCGCTTGGCCAGGTCCACCTCCTGCTCGGCGGTGAGCAGCTGACGCCGCCCGATCGCCTTGAGGTAGGTGTGGACCGAGTCGCCCATGGCGGGTGACTGGTCGTCGAGGTCGGCCTCGCCGGTCTCCGGGTCGGTGGTGTTCTGGTTGGTCTCGGTCTTCTTGGCGCGCCGCGTGGTGCGGGCCTTCCTCCGGGTGGAGGGGCCCTTGCGCGAGGCGGCCTTGCCGGTCGCGGCCTTGGGTGCCTCGTCGGTGTCGGGTACCGTCGCGATGAGAGTGTTTTCCAGCACGTCGTCCTCGGCGTCAGGGTCGGCCACCATCGCGGAGTCGTCGCCCCCGTTGGCGAGTCGGACCCCGTTCTCGGTGAGTTCACGCAGGATGGAGCGGCCGTCACTGGAGGTGACTCCGGCCGCGGAGAAAGCGGTACGTAGTTCTGAGAGGGACAGGTGTCCCTGGGCGCGCCCCTGGGTGATCAGGTCGGTCAGAGCCTCGTGGGCGGCACGGCCCTCGGTCGGAGCGTTGCCGTCGGGGACTTCGGCCTCGGGGCCCGAAGCGTCTAGGGCAGTGCTCGTCATGTGGGCACCTCCCTCCCTTCCAGGACGTGTGGCACGCGGCGGAGGGTTCCCGCCGACTGGTCGCGCCAATATGTCCAACGTGTCGGCGAGTCAAATGTTCCCTGTCTCGATTGGATATCGAAGAGGGTGGTATGGATCACTGTCCCATGAGTGGCGGAGTACCGACCCATGCGGGTAATGGCGCCCGCTCGGTCCGAGTGCGAGAACCGCCGCGCGACAGGCGTTCCGGGCGCGGGGGAGGGCGCAGGGGAGCGGACGGTGGGGTCGATGGCTGCCGCCAACCGCGGACCTCCTTGGAAGAGGGGCCGAAGAGACCGGATACTCAGGTAGACGCCAGGGAGCTTTCGGAAGTTCCCCGCCAACCGGACAAGGTCTCCCGGGCCAGGGTCCCACGTGTGGGGACCACACCGGTACACGCGTCCTCGACCCCCGGTGGAGCGCGTTCCGGCTCCGACCAGCGGAGCCGGAGGAATCCGTGAGCCGGGGCGGCCCCGGACGGCGGCTCGGGTGGGCGGGGACGGCCCGGCGGATCAGGGGGCGGTGCGGCGCAGGGCGACGAGGTCGGGCTTGCCGGAGGCGAGCATCGGCAGGGCGGACCGCAGGTCCAGTTCACGGGGGGCGGCGTAGGCGGGCAGCCGTTCGCGGACCCACTCCCGCAGCTGCTCCAGCGTGGGCGGGTCGCTGGGATCGGCGGGCACGACGACGGCGCTGACCCGCTCGCCCCACTCGGGGTCGGGACGGCCCACGACCACCGACTCCGCGACCTCGGGGCGAGCGGCCAGGATGGCGTTCACCTGGCCGGGCACCACCTTGTGACCGCCGGTGTTGACCACCTCGTCCATCCGGCCCAACACGTGCAGGCGTCCCTCGGAGTCCAGACGTCCCAGGTCGTTGGTGCGCAGCCACGGTTTCCCGGCGTCGTCGAGGACCATCCCCGCCTCGTCCTCTCCTCGGACCCACCCCCGCTGTTCCGACCCCGGGGGCATCCGGTACCCGGTGAGCAGGGTCGGTCCGCCCAGCACGACCCGGCCGGGCTCGCCCGGCTCCGCGCCGACGATCCCGACCTCGACCCCGTCCAGCGGAACACCGTCGTACACGCATCCGCCGCAGGTCTCGCTCATGCCGTAGGTGGTCACGACCCGGCCGCCCGCCACGCGGGCCGCGTCCAGCAGGGACGGCTCGGCCGCCGCGCCGCCGAGCAGGATCGTGCCGAACGCCGACAGGTCGGCCCCGGCCGCGAGCAGGCGACGCAGCTGGGTGGGGACCAGCGACACGTGCGGACGCGACGTGCGCGCCAGCTCCGCCACCGTGTCGGTGTCGAACGGGGCGTGCACCACCTCGCCCCCGGTGACCAGGGCGCGGATCATGACCTGGATGCCGGAGATGTGTCCCGCGGGCAGCACGCACAGCCAGCGGTCGCCCGGCACCGCGCCGATCCGGGCCACGGAGGCGCGCGCCGAGGCGCGCAGGGCGGACGCGGACAGCTCCACGCCCTTGGGCTCACCCGTCGAACCCGAGGTGGTCACCAGCAGCGCCCCGTCGGGGCCCACGGGGAGACCGTCGGGCAGATCGGCCACGCCGTCGCGAGTGCGCAGCGACGAGGGCCGCATGGCGGCCAGCAGGGCCTCGGCGCGCGGCTCGGGGGTGCCGTCGGGGATGGGCAGCAGCGCGGGTCCGGTGCCGTCCAACGCGTGGGCGAGCAGCTCGTGCATGAGGGCGGGGGACAGACCGCGCACCGCCTGGAGGGCGCGTTCGCCCTCGCGGCCGGGGACCTGGGACCGGACTTCGCTTGCTTGTGCCACGGTGCCCCAGCGTACGCCCGACCGGGGGAGGAGACGTCCCGTGGGGCCGGGCGCCGGGTGCGTGCCCGTCCGTCCCGGCTCGCCTGGCACAATGCGTAGGGTTGACGTCTGGGCGCGACGGCCACCCCGGCCGCGCCCACACCGTCCCCATCCCCGTGAGGAGAAGCAGAAGCCGTGAGCAGCGTGATCGACTGGCAGCGGTCGGGCGAGTATTCCGACATCATCTACGAGACCGCGGAGGGCATCGCCAAGATCACGATCAACCGCCCCGAGCGGCACAACGCGTTCCGCCCCCAGACGCTCTTCGAGCTCCAGACGGCGTTCAGCATCGCCCGGGACGACTCCAGCGTCGGCGTGATCATCTTCACCGGCGCCGGTGACCAGGCGTTCTGCTCCGGCGGAGACCAGAAGATCCGTGGCGACGACGGCTACATCGGTGACGACGCCGTGGCCCAGCAGGGGATCGGCCGCCTCAACGTGCTCGACCTCCAGGTGCAGATCCGCCGTCTGCCCAAGCCCGTGATCTGCATGGTCGCCGGGTGGTCCATCGGCGGCGGCAACGTCCTCCAGGTCTGCTGCGACCTCACCATCGCCGCCGACAACGCCAAGTTCGGCCAGACCGGCCCCAAGGTCGGTTCCTTCGACGGCGGTTACGGCGCCTGGCTGCTGGCGGAGACCGTGGGCCTGAAGAAGGCGCGCGAGATCTGGTACCTGTGCCGCCAGTACAGCGCCCAGGAGGCGCTGGACATGGGCATGGTCAACACCGTCGTGCCGCTGGCGGACCTGGAGAAGGAGACCGTCTCCTGGGCCCGCGAGATGCTGGAGAAGTCCCCGCTCGCGCTGCGCATGCTCAAGGGCGCCATCAACGCCGTGAGCGACGGCGCCGCCGGGATGCAGCAGTTCGCCGGTGACGCCACGATGCTCTACTACATGAGCGAGGAGGCCCAGGAGGGCCGGGACGCCTTCAAGGAGAAGCGTCGTCCGGAGTTCGACAAGTTCCCGCGCCGCCCGTGACCGGCGCCTCGGAGCCTGCCCCGGCGGTGACCGCCGCCGGGGGCCGGGCCTTCGCCATCGGCCTGCGCAACCGATTCCGGGGCATCACGGTCCGTGAGGGGATGCTGGTGCGCGGCCCCGCCGGATGGGGCGAGTTCTCGCCCTTCGCCGAGTACGGGCCGCGCGAGTCCTCCCGCTG
>NZ_CBDRIY010000027.1:0-86342 GCF_965344335.1 Nocardiopsis eucommiae | reverse complement strand
CCCCCCCCCCCTCGCTGACCGCTCCTGAGTGACGCCGAACGGGGAGACGTCCTCGCGGCTCGGTCAGCGGGTGAAGTCGTCCGCGCCGCGCCCGGGACCGTGGTCGAACTCGCGCGAGGGCTCGTCCGCGGGCACCGGCGGGTAGGTGGGGCGGTCCTGGACGGGCACCGTGCGCGTGCCGATCTCCAGGCCCCGGGACAGCATCACTCCCGTGACCGCGTTGCGCAGGTCGGGGAGCATCGCGTACAGCACGTCACCGGGGCACGCGGTCGCGTTGAAGTCCCGGTGCCCGAGGATCGCCTCCTGCGGGTTGAGGCCGTAGGCGCCGCACAGCCAGGCCAGGGTGGCCA
Organism: Nocardiopsis eucommiae; assembly: GCF_965344335.1. Taxonomy (NCBI): domain Bacteria; kingdom Bacillati; phylum Actinomycetota; class Actinomycetes; order Streptosporangiales; family Nocardiopsidaceae; genus Nocardiopsis; species Nocardiopsis eucommiae. The sequence continues at coordinate 85,992 of NZ_CBDRIY010000027.1, read as the reverse complement.
CCAGGGAGTCGGTCAGGGCTTGGGTGGGGCCCTCGTCCATGTAGGTGCCCTCGTTCTCGATACCGACGCACGTGCTGTTGTTGTTGGCCACGTGCGCGCCCACACAGTGCTGACCCTCGCGCACGGCCGGGACGGCGCGGTCGCGACCCTCCATGATGTGGCCGCCGCGGCTGATGGTGAACTGCTGGCCCGCGTCGGACCAGCCGTTGCTGTCCATGTGGAAGTTCTGGATGGACCGGGACAGGGCCAGCGCGTGCGCCTCCGAGTGGTCGGCGCTGTTGGGGGTCGCGGTGTGGTGCACGACCACGAAGCTGGGCGGTTCGGCCAGGACCTGGATCGGGCTCGACGGGGGCCGGGCGCCCCAGTCGGCCCGGAAGTACATCGCCGGTTCGGCCGCGGCCGAGGAGGTGTCGGCGTGTGCGGTGGAGACGCCGAACGCGCCTCCGGCCAACGCCGCGCCGGAGGCGACGGCCACGCCTCGAAGGACCGCGCGCCGGTCGGGTCCGTGTCGCTGTGGCATGGGGGAAACCCTTCTGCGTGGGAGCCGGTTACTTGCCAGTTCACAACTGAACATGGACGGCTCGCCGTGCGCCAAGGGGGCACATCAGAGAAATCGCTGTCCGATTTCGGACAAAATGTAAACCCCTTACCCCTCTGTTCAGAAAGAGAACTCCGGGATAAGGGGTGAGCCTGGACGCTGGTGTGATTCGTGGGTCCCAGGAGGTGGTCAGGCGACCTTCGCGGGCTCCTCGGCGCCGGTCCCCCGCGCCCCGTCCGCGCGCTCGGCGGGACCGGTCAGTCGGCCGGTCCGGTGCAGCCACCAGTCGGCGGGAAGCGTGCCCAGGGGAGGGATGGACGCGGCCAGCGCGACCAGGGTCGGCCACACGCCCCAGTGCAGGCGGTACGCGGCGAACAGGGTCACCGCCACGTAGACCATGAACGCGCCGCCGTGCACGGGGCCGAAGATCTGCACGCCCAGTTCGCTGCCGTTGCCGAGGTACTTGACGTACATGCCGACGAGGAGTCCGGCCCAGGTGAAGGCCTCGAAGACGGCCACCACGCGGAAGGTTCGGGCGGTCAGGGTCGTGATGCTCAACGGGGTTCCTCGGGCTCGTCGCTGTGCGGGGAGGGTCCCGGGGTGCCCCGGGCCGCAACCAGGCTAGGTCACCCCTGGCGGAACCCGGTTTCGCCCCCCACCGTCGACGCCTCGGCTAGCCTTGTTCTTGCTCCGCAGGGCGCACCCGCTACGGGCCCGCGGGGCGATCAACGCGGAGAAGGGCGACCGGCTCGGGCTGACGAGGACACCGGAGATCACCTGGCTCCACCGGGGCGGGGCCGAGCCCGGCAGCACCGATCTGCTGTTTCGTGCCCCCTGGACCTCCCCGAGGGGGACGGCTTCGTCCACGCGGCGGGGGAGGCGGGCACCCTCAGGCCCGTCGGGGGCTCCTGAAGGAGCGCGGCCTCGTGCGCGACGAGCGACGGCTCCTGGCGTCGCGGCACCTCCCACCTCGACCGCCACGAGGACGACGAGTAAGGTCGAACCCGTGCGTATCCAGGTGCGTTGCCCCGTGGACGACGAACGGCTCTCCCACCTGCACGCCGAGGCGTTCGGGCAGGAGTTCTCCCTGATGCCCTGGTCCGCACGGCTCGAACGGCACAGCCGCTCCTGGGTCGGAGCCTTCGACGACGGGCTACTGGTGGGCTTCGTCCACGCGGTGTGGGACGGGGGAGCGCACGCCTTTCTCCTGGACACCGCCGTCGTTCCCGCCCACCAGCGTCGCGGAGTTGGTGGTCGCGTCGTCGGGGCGCTCATCAGTGACCTGCGAGAGTCGGGCATCGAGTGGCTGCACGTCGACTACGAACCCCATCTTGAGGGCTTCTACGAGGCCTGCGGTTTCCGTCGTACCCGCGCCGGGCTGCTCCGGCTCTCGAAGTGAGGGCGCTGGCTGGTTCTCTTCGTTGTAGTCAGCAGAGGAGAGAAGCTGGGTTCTCTCCCCTGGGATGAGGGCGGGGTGGTCAGCTGGGCCGCACTCGCCGGGCTCTGCGTCGATCGTCTTGCGTGTCGCGGCTGTTCAATGCCACGAACGAAATGCGGCGGCGAGGGAAACAGCACCCCAGGCCCGCGCTCATCGGGACCCGTGTCGCGGCCGGTCAATCACCCGAACGCACATTACATAACACACCCACGCGGATTTTGAGGGTTATCCACAGCCCCTTTTCTGGAAAAGAAACCTGGCATTCCAGGTCGCATTCTCCCTTCCCTTCCATTCCCCTCTCTCCAATTCACGCATACAATGGAAGCATGACTTTCTCTCCTTTGTGCGGCGCGGTCACGGCGGGACGCTCTCCCGCCGTGGTCGCGATGCGCCACGCGAGGGAAGAGCTCACCCGCACCCTGGCCGACACCCCTCCGGCCGGTGCGGTCGCTGGAGTGTTGGACGACATCTGTCACCTCTGGCAGGACATGGACCAGGCCAAACTCGCGATGCTGCTGCGCCTGGCCCAGATCCAGGCCACCGGCAACCTCCTCGAAGTCGGCGGACAGCGCACCCTGGCCGGATGGATCACCCAAGCCCTGGGCACCAATCCAGCCGAAGCTCGTTCCCTGGCCCGAGTGGCCGAGGCCCTGTTCAACGAACAGCTTCCCGAAACCCGTAAAGCCCTGGACGAGGGTGTGCTTTCCCTGGGGGAAGCGGCTGCGATCGCCAAGGTCGTGGAAGCGTCCACCGCCACCCGGAACACAACCGAGTTCCCCGATGCGGACGAATTCCGGGCGTTGATGGATGCCGGGCTCATGGCCGCCAAAGCCGACAACCCCGCCCTGTCCGCTGCCCAACTCACCCAACTCGGCAAGCGCGTCTCCATCCGACTTCACCCCGCCTTGGCGGAGGATGAGTACAAGAAGGCCTACGATGCCCGCCGCCTGGACGTGGTGCGTAGCTTCGAGGGTTCCTTCTACCTCCAGGCCTGGGGCCCCGAGGTGGACGCCGAACTGCTGGAGAAAGCGGTGGGGGCGTTCACCACACCCCACAATCCCGGGCACCCGGAGCAGTCCAGGGCCGAACGTTCCTACGACGCGTTCATGCGCATGGTCAGGTCCGCGCTGGGTCACCAGAACTGCACCAAGCCTCCGGGGCCGCTCGCGATGATCAACGTCACCGTGCCCTTGGACGTCTACACCGGCCGACGCACCAACCTCGCTCCTGGCCAGCCCACCGGTAACACGGGTGGCGCCTCGACGCAGGACGGGATGGTGCTGGCCATGGAAGCCGTGCACACCATGGCCCCGGGCAGTGTGCTGCGGCGAGTGATCACTGACCCCGCCACCGGCAAGCCCCTGGACGTGGGACGGGGGATGCGCAACGCTCCCGAGCAGATCCGCGCCGTCGCCCACCATGGGCGCACCACCTGCGCCTGGCCCCAGGGGTGCGACGTCCCGATCAGCGCTACTGAGGCCGATCACATCACCAGCTACTCCCGGGGCGGTCAAACCAGCGCCGGGAACATCCAGCCGCTGTGCTCGACCCACAACCGGCTCAAATGGCGCCGGGAGAACAACCCCCACCGAGCCACCTGGAAGGGCCGCCCGGCCCACCAGCCACCAGACCCGCCACCGAAACCAGAACCACCCCCACGCGAATGAAGGACCAAGGCCCTACTCCCGCACGCCCAGACCCCAGCACCAAGACACCCGTATGCCCTGCCCCCCTCTCGCTCCACCAGTCACACACCCACACCACAGAGAAGAAGGCCGACCATGAATCACCCTTCCCCACCGCCGCAGAAGCTCTCGCTGGCCCTGCCATCGCTGCCGCCGGAACGGGTCGGCCTCCATTCCCACCCACCCCGCGGAGACCACCTACCCAGTACCCAACCCGCCCTCGCCGCCGTAGTTCCGATGGCACGCGTGACCAGCCGCGACACGAATCCCGGCAGGCACAGGCGTGGAGGAACGCATCGCACTCGCATTAGGCTCACACGTGACAGCTACCGTAATGAGTGGTGCCGGATTTGTCTGTTTCTCGACAAGTTGGAAAAATGAGCACTTGCCGCCGGTAAGTTCGCAGGTCAAAAAGTCTGCTCCCCGCGCACGCGGGGATGGACCCGCCAGAGCAGGCCCTGACCCGAATACCTGAGCGCTGCTCTCCGCGCACGGATAGTGGATTGGTCAGGGGAATGGCGCAATTACTCGGGATAGGGCCTTCTCGCCTGCGGGTTTCCAGGTGGGTTTGCCGCCGGGGAGGCCCTGGTCCCCGGCGCGGCCGATCTGGATGAGGACGAGACTCCGGAGGAGGGCCCAGCCCCGGGCGCGGAGCACGGTGGCCTCGTCGGCGGGATACTCCGCGAAGAACGCGTCGGCCGAGCCGTCGGGGAGCAGGACCCACGCGGCGGCGAGGTCGGTGGCCGGGTCTCCCGCACAGAGCTCACCGAAGTCCAGGACCCCGGCGAGGTCCCCCTCCCTGCTGACGACGTTGGCCGGGTGCAGGTCCGCGTGCAGCCACACCGGGGGCAGGTGCCAGGCCGGTGCGTCCGCCACCGCCTGCCAGACCTCCAGAATCCCGTCCATGTGCGCGGGATCCGCGATCCCCCGCGCGTACTCCTCGAGGTCCTCGACGGCCTCGCGCGGGTGCCCCCCGCGCAAGGGGTTGAGCGGGACCTCCTCCGGGGCGGTCCGGTGGAGCTCGGTCAGGAACGCGGCCAGGGCCCGGGTCCCTCGGGTGACGGGGGCGAGGTCGGCCGGGTGTCCGCTCACCCAGGTGGTGACCGACCAGAGGTGCGGGAAGCGCGCGGAGGGGGCGCCGAGGCGCATCGGAACGGGCACGGGCAGCGGCAGGCGCGGGGCCAGGTCGGGCAACCACCGGTGTTCCGCGCGCAGGAGCTCGGGCGCGCGCGGCGAGCGGGGCATCCGGACCGCGAGGTCCTCTCCCAGGCGCCACATCCGGTTGTCCCAACCGCCCTCCACCTCGCGCAGGGCGAGCCCAGAGAGATCCGGGTGCTGCTCTTCGAGCAGGGTTCGCACGAGTGCCTTCTCGTCCACGGTGGACCTCCTCGGGACCACTGTAGGGGGCGGCTGCCGCCGCCCCCCCGGACATCAGTGGACGGGGACGGCCCCGGGCTCCACACCGGCCTCGGACCGGCGCACCAGGAAGGTCGCGAAGAACGCCAGGGTGGCGATGACCGCGCCCAGCATGAACGCCGTGTGGATCCCGCCCGCCTCGGCGACGACGGCGTCCGCCCCGTCGCCCAGCTGGCTGGCGGCGACGGCGGACATCACGGCGATGAACGTCGCGGTGCCCGCAGCGCCCGCCACCTGCTGCACGGTGCCCACCACGGCGCTGCCGTACGAGTACAGCGAGGGCCGCAGGGAGCCGAGCGCACCGGTGAGCAGCGGGGTGAACATGAGTCCGAGCCCGACGCTGAGCGCCATGTGCGCGGCGACGACGTAGCCGAGCGGGGTCTCCGTGCCGAAGAGGGTCATGCTCCACATCACCAGGGCGACCACGCCCGCGCCCGGGGTGACCAGGGGGCGCGGCCCGAAGCGGTCGTAGAGGCGACCCACGAACGGGGCCAGCAGACCCATCACCAGGCCGCCGGGCAGCAGGGTGAGACCGGTCGCGAGCGTGTCGTGGCCGAGCACGTTCTGCATGTAGAGCGGCAGCAGGATGATCGTGCCGAACAGCGCCATGAAGCTGACGAGGACCAGCGCGATGGAGATCGAGAACTGGCGGGACTGGAACACCCGCAGGTCGAGCAGGGCCCGCTCCTCCCTCTGGAGCCCGATCTGGCGCCACACGAACAGCACGAGCGCCACGGAGCCCACGAGGAGCGCCGCCCACGGCGGGACGGCCGCGTCGGCGTCGGCGGCCTTGCCCAGGCTGGAGAAGCCGTAGACCAGACCGCCGAAGGCGAACGCGGAGACGATCACCGAGAGCACGTCGATCCGGGCGGCGCGCGGCTCGGTGACGTTGCGGATGAAGGCCGCGCCCAGGCCGAGCGCGAGAAGGGCGATCGGCAGCACGAGACCGAACAGCCAGCGCCAGTCCAGCACGCTCAGGATGAGGCCGGACAGGGTCGGGCCGACGGCGGGGGCCACCGCCATGACGATGGAGATGTTGCCCATCACGCGTCCCCGGCGGTCGGACGGGACCGTGTTGAGGATGGTCGTCATGAGCAGGGGCATCATGATCGCGGTTCCGCTGGCCTGCACGATCCGGCCGAGCAGGAGGACCGTGAAGTTCGGTGCGAGGAAGCAGATCAGGGTGCCGAGGCTGAACAGGGTCATCGCGGCGATGAACACCTGCCGCAGGTGGAACCTCTGCAGCAGGAACCCGGTCACGGGGATGATCACGGCCATCACGAGCATGAAGGCCGAGGTCAGCCACTGCCCGGTGGAGACCGAGATGCCGAGGTCGCGGTTGAGCGCGGGCAGGGCCACGCCCATGATCGTCTCGTTGAGGATGACGACGAACGCCGAGACCAGGAGGAGCGGGATGACGAGTCGGGTCGCGCGCTGGTCCGCGACCTCGTCGGAGTGTGTCACGTCGGGTTGCCTGGTCACGTACTTCCTTGCGCGCTTGGGATGGCCTGGATCCGGGGGATGAGCGGGGGTGCGGGCTGTTCCGTCGAACGGTCAACCCCGCTGGTCACGGGAGTATTCCGGTGGAGAGGGGATATTCCGCCGCGAACGCCACTGTGGCTTCCAGGTTAGGCGACGGAACGTCCCGTCTCGCCCCATTTTTGCGCGCTGTGCAACCGCGGGGCCGACTCGGCGGTGTGCCCTTCCCCACAGCGGTCAGGTCAGTCCGCAGGCCCGCGTCGCGAACGACCACACGGCCGCGCCCACCACCGGGTCGACGCTCCTGCGGCCCGGGCCGCCGGTGCCGTGCGACCCCGCGCCCTCCACTCCGGCGACCCCGCCGGACAGGGCCGGTTCACCGCGCAGTCCACCGCGGGGGCCGTGGAACTGGCCGCTCAGGGCCTCGGGGGCGGTGGCCGCGTACACGGCGGGCAGCGCGCCGCGGTCGATCCCCTGGGCCCACGGGTACTGGAGCCGGTCCAGGGCCGTGGGCCGGGGCGGGGTGAAGAGCGTTCCGGCGCTCGGTGCGAGCGCCGGCAGGGAGTAGCCGGGGTGCGCGACCAGGCTCCGTACCGTCGACCCGCGTGCGGCCAGTCGTCGGTGCAGTTCGAACCCGAGCGCGTGGGTGACGAGTTTGGACTGCGCGTAGGCCCGCCACGGCGAGTACCCGTGCTCCAGTTCGAGGTCGTCGGGGGCGGGGCGCACCAGTTTGGCGCTCATCGATCCCATCCAGACGACGCGACCGGAGGACCGCTCCAGCGACTCCAGCACCTCGTGGGTGAGCGCGAGGTGGCCGAGCGCGTTGGTGGCCAGGGTCAGTTCGTGCCCGTCCGCGCTGACCTCGCGCCGGGCCGGTCCGCCCACGAGTCCGGCGTTGTTGACCAGGGCGTCCAGCCGTGGGAGTCGGGCGAGCGCGGCCCCGGCCTCCCTGGCGCTGGTCAGGTCGGAGGTGTCGATCCGCACCACCCGTGCGCTGGTTCCCCGGACCTCGTCACGCAGGGCGGTCGCGACCCGCTCGCCGCGTCGGGTGTCGCGGCAGAGCAGTACGACGTCGGCTCCGGCCCGGGCGAGGAGCAGGGTGATCCACAGTCCGATCCCCGAGCTCGCCCCCGTCACCGCGATCGTGCGTCCGTCCATGTTCGGTGCCTGCCAGCCCATGTGCTCCGTTCTCCTTCCGTGGGGGATTCTCGGCTCCCGGCAGGATGTCAGGTCAGGAGCCGGTCCAGGTGTTCGCGCAGTGTGCGTTCGGCCTCCGCCGCGCTCAGGCCGCCGATCAGCACGCGCATGGACAAGCCGTCGGCGGTGGCCATGAGTCCCCGTGCCGAGGAGTGGGGATCGGGGAGGTCGGGCGCGATCCCGGCGAGGAGACGGGCGGCCTCGGCCTCCTCGCCGTCCTTGGCCTCGGCCAGCAGGCGGGCGAGAGCCGGGTGGTGGACCCCGGCGGCCACGTACTGGTGGAACACGGACACGCCGGCGCGGGCCGTCTCGGCCCGGGGGATGGGGTGCGCGACCAGTTCCCAGAGGACCGCGCGGTCGTCGGCCCCGCGGGTGGAGTCGTCGTGGAGCCGTTCGGCGCTCGACAGCATCGCCTCCAGGCTGGCCTGGAGGAGTTCGTCCTTGCTCCGGAACCAGTACTGGATGCGTCCGACCGAGACCCCGGCGGCCGTGGCGACGTTGCGCATGGACACCGCCCCCATGCCGTTCTCGGCGATCACCCGCCACACGGCGTAAAAGATCTCGGTCCGTCTCTGGTCGGGCTCCGGGTTGCTCATGCCGCCCATCGTACCCCGGGTCAATACGATCGTATTGAGATGGGTGTACGCTCGGAGGACGTTCAATACGATCGTATTTTCCAGGAGGGGTCATGTCCGACCGGAAGAAGCGCCGTCCCCGACTGCGTCGAGCACTCCAGGTCCTGGCCGTGCTGGCGGTGGCCTGGTTGGTCGTCGACAAGGCGGTGGCGATCGTCGCGCCCGAGCCCTCCGTGGGGCACTGGCGCAGCGCGGAGGGGTACGCCGCCTACCGCCAGGCCTACGACGACGTGATGGCGACCCTGCCCGAACCGACCCGGGTCCACGACGTCGCCACCGAGTACGGGTCCGTGCGCGTGTACGAGTGGACGGCCGACGCGGGGGAGGGGGACGCCCCGCCGGTGGTGCTGTTGCCGGGCATCCGGTCCGGAGCGCCGATGTGGGGTGACAACATCCACCACTGGGTCGGCCAGCGCACGCTCCTCGCGATGGACGCGATCGGTGACGCCGGGATGTCGACGCAGTCCACGCCCCTCTCCTCCTTCGACGACCAGGCCGACTGGGTGGAACAGGTGCTCGCGGGGCTGGGCCTGGAGCGCGTCCACCTGGTGGGGCACTCCTTCGGCGGGGCCGTCGCCACCGCCCACGCCCTCGAACACCCCGGCCGGGTCGCCTCGTTGACCCTGCTCGAACCGGTGATGGTCCTGCGGGGGCTCCCCGCCTCCACCTACCTGTGGTCCTCCCTGCTGCTGCTCCCGGTGCCGCAGTCGTGGAAGGACCGGGGCATGGCGGAGATCGGCGGCGTCTCGGTCGAGGAGGTGCGCGAGCGCACCCCGATGTCGGTGATGATCGACGAGGGCTCGCGGCACTACGACGCGGTCTCCCTGGTGCCGCGCACCCTCTCGGACGAGGAGTGGCGGTCCATGGCGATGCCGGTCCGGATCGACCTGGCCGACGACGCGTCCCTGGCCGGTGGTGAGGAGGCGTCGGAGCGGGCCCGGGAGCTCGGCTTGGGCCCCGTCACCGTCTGGCCGGAGACCACGCACTCCCTGCCCATGCAGGCCGCCGACGAGCTGGGCGCGGAGCTTCCCGCGTACTGGGCGGAGCACGACGGCTGAGCCCCGCGCGTCAGCCCTCCAGTCTGCCGCGCAGTTCGGCCGCGCCGGCGCCGCGCACCTGGTCCAGGTAGGCGGAGCGACCGGCCATGAGCATGACCAGCGCGAGCAGGGGGCCCTCCACCGTGGGGAGGCCGGGGTCGTTCATGGTGAAGTCCGCGTCCGTGGCCCGCAGGTGCAGCCCCTTGACCTGGGACCTGCTGTTGACCGCGAAGTCACGGGAGGCGTAGAACCGGGCCACCTCGGCCACCGCCTCGGGGGCGGGCTCCCGGTCGATTCCCAGCGGGCGGCGGACGTCCTGGCCGTGCACGACCAGTTCCCCCAGCCAGGGCGAGGGGTCTCCGGTGGGCAGCCGAACCGGTTCGCCGCCCTCGGTGCCCAGCGCGGCGAACCTGGCGAGTGTCGCGGCCGGTTCGGACCGGGCGAAGCGCGCGATCTGCCGACGGTTGTGGACCGCGGGGCGAAATCCCGCACGGAGGATCGAGACGATCCACGCGAGTTGGCCCGTGGTCATACCCGCGCCCAGGTGCGCCGTCACCTCGTGCACGGACCACTCGGTGCACAGCGAGGTCCGGCCCCACTGTTCGTCGGTGAGTTCCCGCAGGTCGTTCACCAGTGCCGCGTGCTCGGCGGCGAGCAGTCCCTTGACGTCGGAGGTCTCCATACGCGCACTCTACGGACCGCCGGTGACAGTTCCGGGAAGGAGCGCGGGCCGCTCCACGCCGCCGTGGCGGGACCGACCGCGTCGGGGAGGGGCGCGTTCGTCGGAGACGCCGGGGGAGGGTGTTGCCGCTCACGTTCCGCGCCCCTAAAATGAATGCTGATCATTAAACCGGCGCCCCAGGAGACCCCATGAGCAGTCCCCTCCAGAACTTCGTCAACGGCGCCTTCGTCGACGCCCATGGTCAGGGCCGGATCGACGTCGTCAACCCCACGAACGCGACCACGGTGGCGGTCTCGCCCGTCTCCGACCAGGTCGACGTCGACGCCGCCTTCGACGCGGCGCGGGCCGCCTTCGCCACCTGGAGGCACGTCACCCCGGGCGAGCGGCAGCGGCTGCTGCTCAGGATCGCGGACGCGGTCGAGGCCCACGCGGACGAGATTGTGGAGGCCCAGCACCGCGACACCGGCCAGCCCCGGTGGATGATCTCCCAGGAGGAGGTCGCCATGGGCGTGGACCACCTGCGCTTCTTCGCCGGTGCCGCCCGCACGCTGGAGGGCCGCGCGGCGGCCGAGTACACGGACGGGCACACCTCCTACGTCCGCCGCGAGCCGGTCGGGGTCGTCGCCCAGGTCACCCCGTGGAACTACCCGCTGCTCATGGCGGTGTGGAAGATCGGCCCCGCCCTGGCCGCGGGTAACTGCGTCGTGCTCAAGCCTTCGGACACCACGCCCGAGTCCACCCTGGTCCTGGCCCGGCTGATGGGCGAGATCCTCCCGGCCGGCGTGTTCAACGTCATCCTGGGCGACGCCGGGACCGGTCGTCTCCTGGTGGAGCACCCCGAACCGGCCATGGTCTCCATCACCGGTTCGGTCCGCGCGGGCCGACAGGTCGCCGCCTCGGCGGCCCGGGGGCTCAAGCGCGGCCACCTGGAGCTGGGCGGCAAGGCGCCGGCGGTGGTCTTCGCCGACGCCGACCTGCCCGCGACGGCCCGGGCCCTGGTCGAGTTCGGCACGTTCAACGCGGGCCAGGACTGCACCGCCGTCACGCGGGTCCTGGTCGAGGAGAGCGCCCACGACCGCTTCGTGGAGCTGCTGGCCGGGGCGGCCCGCGGAACCCGCACCGGTGACGCCGACGAGTCCCGCAACGACTACGGGCCGCTCAACAACGCCCGGCACTTCGCGTCGGTCACCGACAAGCTCGGGCGCCTGCCGGAGCACGCCACGGTGGTCACCGGCGGCCGGGCGGTCGAGGGCGACGGCTACTTCGTGGAGCCGACCGTGATCACCGGCGTCCGCCAGGACGACGAGCTGGTCCAGGAGGAGACCTTCGGCCCGGTCCTCACCGTCCAGACCTTCACCTCAGAGGCGGAGGCCGTGGAGCTCGCCAACGACGTCGACTACGCGCTGGCCTCCAGTGTCTGGACCGCCGACCACGGCGTCGCGATGCGCCTCACCCGGGACCTGGACTTCGGCTGCGTCTGGGTGAACACCCATGTCCTGCTCACGGCGGAGATGCCGCACGGCGGCTTCAAGTCCTCGGGCTACGGCAAGGACCTGTCGCTGTACTCGGTCGAGGAGTACACCCGCGTCAAGCACGTGATGCACGCGCTGGGCTGACCGGAGCCGGGGGCTCAGCCCGTGTATTTCTGGCGCAGGCCGCTGACCAGGGCGTCGAGTGCGAGCTCGAAGGCCCGGTCGGCGGCCTCGCGGGGGTCCGCCGACCTCTGCGCCGCGAACCGGGTGAAGGTGGGGGCCACGTCCTCCAGGCCGCCCGGGTCGAAGATCCCCTCGGGGGCGGAGGCGTCGTAGGCGGCGCCGAAGACCAGCGCCTCGACGCCCACGATGATGTCCACCGCGTCCGCGCCGACGATCCCGGCCTCCTCCATGGCGCGTGTGACGCGCTCGTACATCCGCAGCGTCCTCGGGGAGTCCGCGACGGGCAGCACGGCCATGACCGGGATGAGCGCCGTGTGCTCCATGAAGCACCGCCGGTAGGAGTGCGCCCACCGCCGCAGCGCCCGATCCCACGGCTCGGTGCCGAACCCGGAGACGTCGATCCGTTCGTTCACGCGCTCCTGCAACAGGATGAGCACGTCCCGCTTGGAGGCGACGTGGTTGTACAGGGCGGAGGCCGCCACCCCGAGCTCCCGGGCCAGGGCGGCCATGGTCAGGTGCCGGTAGCCCTGCTCGGTGACGATCCGGATCGCGGCCAGGGTGACGCGCTCCCGTGAGAGGACCGGCGAGGAGGGTCTGCCCCGGCCCCGTCCGCTGCGGGTTCCCTGGCTCACTGGCGCCTGCTTCCTGTCGAGGCCCGGACACGGTCCCCACCAGTCTAGGAGCGGCGTGCCCGCGCCCCGTGTCGGCGCCGCCCGTGAGAGTGTCCGGCTTGACACCCGGGGATCTCGTGCCCGTTAATGAATGATATTCATTTAATGGTTCGAAGGAGCGCACCCATGCGAGGCACACACGTCATCGGCAGCGACGAGGTCCCCTATCGAGACGTCGCCGTGGTGGGCGCGGGCCCGGCCGGGCTGATGGCCGCACGCGCCCTCCAGGCCGCCGGACGCACCGTCGCCGTCCTGGAGGCGCGCGACCGCGTGGGCGGGCGCACCTGGTCCCGGGAGGTCGACGGCGCCTTCCTGGAGCTGGGCGGCCAGTGGGTCTCGCCCGACCAGACCGTGCTGCTCGGCCTCCTGGACGAGCTCGGGATGAGCACCTACCCGCGCCACCGCGAGGGCGCCAACGTCTACCTCGCGCCCGACGGTTCCCGGCACGAGTACACCGGCGACATGTTCCCGGCGGGGGAGCGGACCGAGGCGGAGATGGCTCGGGTGATCGCGGTCCTGGACGGCCTGGTCGAGGAGATCGGCGTCGAGCGTCCCTGGGAGCACCCGCTCGCCCGCGAGCTGGACACCGTCACCTTCACCGAGTGGCTGCGGCGGCAGACCGACGACGAGGCCGCACGCGAGAACATCGGCATCTTCATGGCCGGGGGCATGCTCACCAAGCCCGCCCACGCCTTCTCCGCGCTCCAGGCCGTCCTCATGGCGGCCTCCGCCGGGTCCTTCTCCCACCTCGTGGACGAGGACTTCATCCTCGACCGCCGGGTGGTCGGCGGCATGCAGGCGGTCTCGCGGGCCATGGCGGACGCGCTGGAGGAGGGCACCGTCCACCTGGCGAGCCCGGTCCGGACGATCCGCTGGAGCGAGGAGGGCGCCACGGTCGTCTCCGAACGCGTCACCGTGCGCGCCGGTCGCGTGATCGTGGCCGTGCCGCCCACCCTCTACTCGCGCATCTCCTTCGAGCCGGCCCTGCCCTGGCTCCAGCAGCAGATGCACCAGCACACGTCGATGGGCCTGGTCATCAAGGTCCACGCGGTCTACGAGCGTCCGTTCTGGCGGGACCGGGGGCTCTCCGGCACCGGTTTCGGGGCCAGGGAGCTCTGCCAGGAGGTCTACGACAACACCAACCACGGGGACGAGCGCGGCACCCTGGTGGCCTTCGTCTCCGACGAGCTCGCGGACGACCTCCTGCGCCGCTCCGCCGAGGAGCGCCGGGGCGCGGTCCTGCGTTCCCTCTCCCACTACCTCGGGGAGGAGGCCCTGGAGCCCGTCGTCTACTTCGAGTCGGACTTCGCCTCCGAGGAGTGGACCCGGGGCGCCTACGCGGCCAGCTACGACCTCGGCGGACTGCACCGCTACGGGGCCGACCAGCGCACCCCCGTGGGCCCCATCGGGTGGGCCTGCTCGGACCTGGCAGCCGAGGGCTACCAGCACGTGGACGGAGCGCTGCGCCAGGGCCGCCGCGCCGCCGAGGAGATCCTCGCGGGCACCACCGGCTGACCCCGCCGCGACACCGGGGAGCCCGGCCCCCGTTCACACGGGACCGGGCTCCCTCGCGCCTCGGGAGCGGTTCGTCACACCTCCGAGGCGGCGGCGAACTCGGCGCGCAGCCGGACCACCTCGGCCGGGTCCCAGCCCGGCCCCGGCACGCTGGAGGCCAGCATGCGCGTGTACGGGTGCTCGGGCTCACGCAGCACGCGCCGGGTGGGGCCGTGCTCCACGGCCCGGCCCCGGTACATGACCAGGACCTCGTCGGTGACCTGTCCGACCACGGCCAGGTCGTGCGAGACGAACACCAGGGACACCCCCGACTCCTCGCGGATCCGCGAGAGCAACCGCAGGATCTGCGCCTGCACGGACACGTCCAGGGCGGAGACCGCCTCGTCGAGCACCAGCACGGACGGATCCGCCGCCAACGCGCGGGCGATCGCCAGGCGCTGCCGCTGACCCCCGCTGAGCCGGTGCGGCCTGGCCTCCGCCTCCCGCGCTCCGAGTCCCACCTGTTCGAGGAGTTCCAGGGCGCGCCGGTCCGCCCCGGCCCGGTCCGCGCCGTGCAGACGCAGGACGTGGCACAGGCACTGGGCCGCGGTGAGACGGCGGTCGAGGGACTCCAGCGGGTTCTGGAAGACCAGCTGCACCTCGCGTGCCCGGCGCAGGCGCGCGGCGCGCCCCCGTTCCCGGACGCCACGGGCGCGGCCCGCCACCCGGATCTCCCCGGCGTCGGCCCGTTCCAGCCCCACCAGCATCCGGGCCACGGTGCTCTTGCCGGACCCGGACTCACCGACCACTCCCAGGGAGCCACCGGGCGCGAGTTCGAAGGAGACGTCGTCCACGGCCACCAGCTCCGGTAGGCCCCGGCCCATGGGGAAGGCCCTGCGCAGTCCGCTCACGGACAGCGCCGGTTCGTTCGGGGTCATCGGTTCTCCTCCTCCGGACGCGACGCGCGCGCTCCGTCGTTCACCGTCTCCGCCCGCACGCAGGCGACTCCGCCGTCGTCGAGCGGGAACGTCTCCGGCCGCCAGGTCGTACAGGCCTCCGTCGCGTCGGCGCACCGGGGCGCGAAGGGGCAGCCGGTGAACGCGGTGGACAGCGAGGGCGGGGCGCCGGGGATGGGTTCGGGGGCCAGATCGGAGTCCAGCCCCGGGTTGCACGCGATCAGACCACGCGTGTAGGGGTGGAGCGGGTCCGCGAACAGCGCCGACGCCTCGCGCGACTCCACCACACGGCCCGCGTACATGACGTGGACCCGGTGACAGTAGGCGGCGGCCAGGTGCAGGTCGTGCGTGATGAACAGGACACCCATGCCCCGGCGTTCGCGCAGGTCGCGCAGGACCGAGAGCACCTCCGCCTGGGTGGTGGCGTCCAGGGCGCTGGTGGCCTCGTCCGCGAGCAGGAGCTCGGGCTCGGTGGCCAGGGCCGCGGCGAGCACGACCCGTTGCAGCATGCCCCCGGACATCTCGTGCGGGAACTGGTGGAAGCGCTCCTCGGGCCGGTTCAGGCCGACCTCCGCCATGAGGTCCAGCGCCCGGGCACGGGCCTCGGCCCTGGGCGTGCCCAGCGCCAGGACCAGGCGTTCGGTGAGGAAGTCCCCCACGCGTCGGACCGGGTTGAGCACCGAGCGCGGGTCCTGGAAGACCATGGACACCCGTCGGGAACGGAGTGCGGTGAGCTCCGCCGGTGCCGCGCCGAGCACGTCGGTCCCGCCGACGCTGGCCCGGCCGCTGACGGCGGAGCCCTCGGGAAGGAGCCTGAGCACGGCGCGGGCCGTGGTGGACTTCCCTGATCCGGACTCACCGACCAGGCCGACGACCTCGCCGGGTCCCACGGTGAGACTGACCTCGTCCAGGACCGGGCGGCGCGTCTCGGCACCCGGCAGGGTGACGGTGAGGTTGTCGATGTCGAGCAGCATGGGCCTACCTCCGTGAGTTCAGCCGGTCGGCGACACGCACCCCGACGATGTTGAACGCGACCACGACCAGGGCGATGGCCGCTCCGGGGACCAGCGCGGGCCACAGGACGCCCTGGATCAGCGCGGACTGCCCCTCCTGGACCATCAGGCCCCACTCGGAGCTGGGCGGCTGCGCGCCGAAGCCGAGGAAGCTGAGCGTGGCCAGGCTCATCAGGCCCTCTCCGAAGAGCACCACCAGGTACCCGAGCAGGGCGGGTGCCATGTTGGGGATGAGGTAGCGCAGGCAGATGACCGGGCCGCTCACCCCCTGCACCCGGTAGGCGTCGATGTAGGGCTTGGCGCACTCCGCCAGCGCGACGCTGCGGGTGAACTTCGCGATGATCGGGGTGAACGCCAGCCCCAGGGCCACGACGGCCGTGGTCATGCCGCTGCCGAACACCGCGATCACGAGGACCACGAACAGCAGCCCGGGGAAGGCGTACATGACGTCGGTGACACGGGCGAGGAGGACGTCCACCCAGCCGCGCCGCCAGGCGGCCAGGGTTCCCATGGCCACGCCCAGCACGGAGGCGAGCAGGAGCAGGAGCAGCGGGCCCAGCAGGCTCTCCCGCGCGCCGTGGACGACCCGGGACAGCAGGTCGCGCCCCATCTGGTCGGTGCCCAGCCAGTGGTCGGCGCCGGGTGGCGCCCAGATGTCGCCGAAGTCGATGGCGTTCGGGTCGGCGGGGGCGACCAGCGGGGCGAACACGGCGGCCAGGACCACCGTGACGAGGAATCCCGCGCTGGTCCAGAGGACCACCCCGCCGGACCCGCGCGCTCCCGCGCGGGTGGTGTTCGCGGTGACGGCCGAGGTGGGCGTCTGGGCGGTCATACCCTGTTCCCTTCGATGCGGACCCGCGGGTCCAGGAGCGGGTGGACGAGGTCGATCAGGGTCGTGACCCCCATGTAGGCGACCACCATGCACAGCAGGACGGCCTGCACGACCGGGAAGTCGAGGTTGTTGATCGCGTCCACCAGCAGCGCGCCGATCCCGCTGAGGCCGAACGCCGACTCGATCACCACGGTTCCGCTGAGCATGCTGGCGGTGACCAGGCCGCACATCGTCACGACGGGGCCCAGGGAGTTGCGCAGCACGTGGCGGCGGACCACGTGCCGTTCCGCGATCCCCGACGCCCGCGACGCCGCGACGTGCTCCAGGTCGAACTGTTCCACCATCGTCTGCCGGGTGACCCGGGAGATGATGGCCAGGGCTCCGGTCGCCAGCGCGATCGCGGGCAGCGTGAGGTGGTGGACACGGCTGAGGAAGCCCTCGCCCAGGCCGGTCACCGGGAACCAGCCCAGCCGCACGCCGAACAGGGAGATCAGCGCGATGGCCAGGACGAACGACGGTACCGAGGCGGCCAGCGTGGTGCCCGCGGTGACGGCGGCGTCGGTCCGGCGCCCGCGACGCACGGCGGACAGGGCGCCCAGAGCGATGCCCAGGACGGTGAAGAGCACCGCCGCGTAGGCCACCAGGGACACGGTGGTGGGCAGGCGGGTGAGGATCAGGTCGCCCACCGCCGCGTTGTACTGGAACGAGGTTCCGAGGTCGCCGGTGACGGCGCCGCCCAGCCACAGCCAGTACTGCACCAGCAGCGGCTGGTCCAGGTGGTACTCGGCGCGGACGGCGGCGATCCGCTCCGGGGTGACGTTCTCGGGGTCGCCCACCAGGAACGACACCGGGTCGCCCGGCGCGGCGTACATGGCCCCGAAGATCAGCGCCGAGCTGACGGCCAGGGTGAGCAGCATGCCGCCGAGGCGGCGCAGCACGTGCGTGGTCATCGTCCTTCGTCCTCTCGGGCGCCGAGGTCGGCGGCCCACGGGTAGAAGAGGAACGCGGAGGAGGCGGGCGCCCCCGTGACTCCGGGTCCCATGGCGAGGGTCGTGGGGACCTGGACGACGGGGATCCACGGCATGGCCTCGGTCCAGCGGTCCTGGAGCTCCACGGCGAGCTCGGCCCGTTCGGCGTCGTCGGTCGCGGCCTGGGCCTGCCTGACGAGGGCGTCGTACTCCTCGTCGGCGAAGCCGGAGTAGTTCACCCCGGCGTCGGAGGCGCCGTTCTTGTAGAAGCCCACGGGGTCGTTCTTCGAGATCCAGTACTCGTCGGAGAAGAGGTCGACCTGCGAGCGCAGCTCGGGGTCCACGTAGTAGCTGCCGAACTGCTGCCGGGGCACGGTGGCGATCCGCGCCTCCAGCCCGATCTTCGCGGCCGCGTCCACGACCGCGTTGGCGATGATGGTGCGGGCGGGCTCCCCGTCGTTGGCGATGACGAGCGGTTCCTCGGGGGCCCCGGCCTCCTCGACCAGGGCGCGGGCCAGCTCCAGCTCCGGTTCCCCCGGGTCGGCGGGGGCGGCGTCGATCGCCGCGTACGCCTCCTCGAAGCGTGCGCGCTCGTACCCCCAGCCGCCCGGGCCCAGGGGAGCGGACCACGGTTCGGCCAGCCCGCCGAAGGCCGACCGGGAGATGCCGTCCCGCTCCAGCGCCAGGGACAGGGCCCGGCGCAGGCGGGGGTCGGCCAGCCCGCCGCGTTCGGTGGTGATGAGGGACCACACGTTGGTGGAGGGCCCCTGGTACACCTGGACGGTCTCGTCGCGCAGCAGTGGGACGGCGGCCGAGGCGGTGTCGAGGTAGGCGCCGTCGGACTCACCGGTGTTCAGGGTGTTGACCACGGCGTTCTCGACGGCCCAGCGGAACTCCACCCGGCGCACGTGCGCGGCGCGGTCGGTGTTCCAGTAGGCGTCGTCGCGCTCCAGCACGACCCGGCTCCCGGAGCTCCACTCGGTGAGCTGGTAGGGGCCCGTGCAGGCGTCCGAGCCCTGCGGCGTCCCGTAGGCGTCGCCGTCGGCCTCCAGGACGCGGCGGTCGTAGACGATGCCGCCGTTCCCGGCCATGGCGGGCACGAACACGGCGTCGCGCTGGCTCATGCGGACGGTGACCTCGCGGTCTCCGGTGGCCTCGATCCGTTCCACGTTCGCGTACTCGTCGGACTCCTCGGCGCCCTCGGCCGCGTGCCGCTCCATGCTCCACACGACGTCGTCGGCGGTGATCGGGGTGCCGTCGCGGAAGGCGGCCCCGGGAGTGAGGTGGAAGACGACGGTGGAGTCGTCCTCCCACTCGGCGTACTCGGCCAGCCCGGGGCCGACGCTGAGGTCGGGAGCGACCCGCATCAGCCGTTCACAGACGTTGGCGAGGACGGTGTTCTGCGCGGTTCCGCCGTTGGCGTCCAGGTCGAGTGAGGTGGGCTCGGACGGCAGCATCCAGGTCACCGAGTCCAGCTCACCCGTGGCCGGGGCGGTGGTGGCGGTCAGTTCGAGTTCGGGCCCCGGGGCGGGGGCCGAGCACGCGGTCACGACGAGGGCCAGGACGGCGGCGGGGATCACCGCTCCGGCGCGGCGTGGTGGTCTGTCCTTCACAACGGTCTACTCCAGGGAAGAAGGGGGATGTGGACAGTGGTTCGGCTTCAGGCGCCCGGGCCGTCGTAGAGGTTCCAGGGCATGAGCTCGTAGTCGTGCTCACAGGGGTTTCCGGCGGCGACGCGGTACTCGCCGCTGGTGAGGTCGACGAGGCTGGAGAGCAGCGTGGACCAGCGGCGCACCTCGGGTGCGGCGGGGTCGGGGTGCGTGCACAGGGACTCGGGGTGGCCGAGGTGGTCGGACATGGCCTCGTGGACGGCGGCGCGCACCCGCTCGGGGGTGTCGCTGGTCCGGACGGCGGCCAGTCCGCGCCGGGCGCGGGGCACGCGGATGAGTGAGTCCGTGGCGAGCGGGCGGTAGGACTCGGCCAGCTGCGGCGGGACACCGGCCTGGTAGTGGTTGCCGTGGACGAGCACGCCCTCGTCGTCGGGATACATCCACTGGCACGGGCCCGGGGTGGTCTCGACGTCGATGGCGAACCCGGAGCGGTGGGTCAGCAGCGCGTTGCTGGCGATGTGCGCACGCGTCTTGACCAGCGCGTTCAGGGCGTCGGAGAGCCTGGAGGAGTCCAGGACCCGGCGTCGGACGAGGGTCTGCGGGACGCCGACGGCCGACCCGAAGCGCCCCCCGAGGCCGTTGGCGTTGAGCGCGATCCCGGCGGAGTTGGCGCCGTGCCGCCCGACCTGGCCCGCCTCGACCTGCATGATGAGCGTGGGGCGGGGCGGCTGTACCACGCGGAGCATGAGGACGGTGTCGGCCGTGCCGTGCCGCCAGTCCCAGTTCTGTCCGGCGTAGACGCGGCCGTCGCCGGTCGCGCCCTCGGCCAGGGCGAACGAGGTGCAGCCGTCCGAGGCCTCGCGCTCGTCGGACTCGGTGGCGGCGGGCATGGAGCGGAAGGAGGAGTCGTAGATGATCTCCCCGCGCACGTTGAGGGCGAGGACGTCGAGGAGGTCGACCCCGGCGCCCTCGGCGATGCCCTCCATCTCGGTGACCATGTCCGTGTCGAAGGAGCGGCAGGTGTCGAGCCAGCCTCGGGCACGGTCGAGGACGCCGCCCCAGCTCAGGCCGGTCTGCTGGGTGAAGGCGCGCTCGTAGAAGCCCATCGCTGCGGCGATCTGGTCCCGAGCGGCCTCTCCGTAGGCGACACCGCGCTCACGTGGACCGCCGCTGATCTCGATGAGCGGCAGGCCCGAGGGCGTTCGCGGTGCGGTGGTGGTCATGATGGTGGTCCCCCGAACACGTCATGTAACATTCATTACGAAGACGCGCATAGTTGAAACGACTGTTTCCTCAGGAGTGTAATGAGTGCTACGCCACAGTCAAGGGCTGTAATGAATAGTTCTTCGAATCCGGGGCTGGAACGCCTCCACACCCTGGTGCGCACTCACTGGGAAAGCCTCTCCCCGGCGGAGCGATCGGTGTGCCGCCTGCTCACGGCCTCGCCGGTGGAACAGATCCTCTACTCCAACGCCCAGGAGCTCGGTACCGCCAGCGGCACCAGCAACGCCAGCGTCATCCGGACCCTGCGCCGCCTCGGCTACTCCGGACTGCCCGCCCTCAAACAGGAGATCGCCGCCCCGTTCACCTCCGAGGTGGCGCCGGACGTACGTCTGCGCGAGCGCATCGACCGCATGGGACGGGACTTCACCGCGCTCTGGGGCCGGGTCGTGGACGAGGCCCGCGACCGTGTCGAACACGTCCGCACGGCCACCTCGCCGGACGACCTCACCCGCGCCGTGGAGGTCCTGGCCGAGGCGGGACGGACCGTGACGTACGGCGTCGGCTCCTCCAACATCGCCGCCGAACACCTGGCCCTCAAGCTCAACCGCATCGGCGCCCGGGCGCGCTCCGTCGACACGGACGGCTTCCGGCTGGCCGACGACCTCCTGGGCATCCACCGGGGCGACGCCGTCGTGGTCTTCGCCCCCGGGCGCGTGCTGCCGGAGGTGGAGGTACTGCTCGAACGCGCCCGCGCGGTGGGCGCCCACTCCGTGCTGGTGACCGACGAGCTCGCCGAGGAGCTGCGTGACAGCGTCGACATCGTGCTGTCCGCCCCCCACACCCCCACGGGCATGACCGCCGAGGCCCTGACCGGGATCATCGTCTCCGACGCCCTCGTGCAGGCGGTGGCCACCGTCCACCCGGACCGGGCCGTGCGCACCTCCCACGAACTCACCGCCTGGCGGGGACGCCTGGGCCACTGACCACCGGGCCGCTCCCCGCGCCCGGCGGCCCCGCTCCAGCCCCCGCCCCGGCGGCTCCACTCCCGACCCCCGACCACGGGCTCCCCGCTCCCCCGGCCTCCGGCGCGCCCGGAGGCCGGGGGAGCGGGATCCGTCCCCAGAGCAGGGGAGGATGGGCCCATGGACTTCTCCGACCCCCTGCCCAGTGACACCAGCGAGGACGAGCGCACGCGCGGCGCCCGTGTCGCCCTCCTGCCCGTCGGCAGCCTCGAACAGCACGGTTCCCACCTGCCGCTGACCACGGACACCGTCATCGCCTGCGCCCTGGCGCGGAGCCTGGCCGACGCCCACCCCGGCGTGCGGCTCCTGCCGCCGATCAGCTTCGGCTGCTCCCACGAGCACGAGGCCTGGCCCGGGACCGTCAGTGTCACGGCGCCCACCCTGTACGCCATGGCCTCCGACGTCGCCGCGTCCCTGCGGGCGGCGGGCACCCCCAAGCTGGTCCTCGTCAACGGGCACGGCGGCAACCACGTGCTCGCCAACCTCGTCCAGGCCTCGCGCGGAGACATGGCCCTCTTCCCCGGCCCGGACGACTGGGAGGCCGCCCGCCGGGCCGCGAGGATGAGCACCACCAACGCCCGCGACATGCACGCCGGGGAGCTGGAGACCTCGGTCCTGCTCCACGTGCGCCCCGACCTGGTCCGCCCCGGCTACCAGGAGGCCGACCACCTCGCGGACCGGCGTGATCACATGCTCACCACGGGTCTGTCGCGCTACACCCGCTCCGGGGTGGTGGGTCAGCCCTCACGCGCGACGGCCACCGAGGGCCGCGATCTTCTGGCGCACCTGGTGAAGCTGTTCGCGGGGTACCTCAACGTGCTCGACCCGCAGCAGCCGCCACAGCAGCACCAGCCCGCCGGGAAGGGAGGCGACCAGGGCCAGGAGCCCGTACGCCACTGACACCGTCAGGCCCAGGTCCGCGCCCAGCCCCGCCGCGCCGAAGGCGAGCGCCGTCACCGCCTCACGCGGCCCCCACCCGCCGAGGTTGGCCGGGACGCTCATCGCCACCAGGGCCAGCACCAGCAGCGGGAGCAGGGCCGGGGCGGGCAGGGTGACCCCCACCGCCCGGGCCGCGACCAGGAACAGCACGAGGTGCCCGGCCAGCGCCGCGGCCGAGAGCAGGACCACCCCCGGGCCGGTCGTCACCGTGAACAGACCGGCCCGGGTGTCCGCGACCGTCGCCGACAGCGCCCGCCACCACGCCGATCCCCTCCTGCGCCCGAGGACCCAGCCCAGGGCCACCACCAGCGCCACCACAGCGAAGACGCCCAGGGAGGCGGCCACCGCGAGCAGCCCCGGCCCCAGGAGCGCGGCGGGCAGGGTGAACAGCAGCACCGCGCAGGTCGCGGCGAGCACCACCTGCCCGGCCATGCGCTCCAGGAGCACGGCGCGCACACCCCGGGCCACGTCACCGGCGTAGCGGCCGTGGCTGACCGCCCGGTGCACGTCACCGAGCACCCCGGCGGGCAGCACGGCGTTCAGGAACAGTGCGCGGTAGTAGTCGGACACCGCGCGTACCCAGGGCAGTCGCAGACCGACTCCGCGTGCGACCAAAACCCAGCGGGTCGCGCACAGCAGCGTCGTGACCAGACCGATTCCGAGTGCCGTCGTCACCGTCGCAGGGTCGACCGCCCCGAACGCGTCGGTGAACGCGTCCAGGGGGAACCACCACACCACCCCGGCCAGGAACGCGATCCCGACCAGCGGGCGCACGAACCCGGTCCACCGACGTCCTCCGGTGTCGTTCACGGGTGGGGCTCGCCCTCCTCGGGTGGTGCTTCCTCCCCGGGCAGCGCCAGCAGGTCGGTGTGGTGCACGATCACGCCCAGTTCCCCCCGTTCGCACTGGCCGAAGCGGCGTTCCAGGTATCCGCCGACGGCCGCCCCCGGGTCCTGCTCCAGGGCGGCCTCCGCCCATCCCCGCAGCCAGGAACGGACGAGGGGCACGCGCTCCGGGCCCAGGCGCCAGGGGCTCGGACGGCTCAGGGTCCGGTACCCGTGCGCGGCGAACTCCCACTCGGCCGTGTCCGCGGCCTCCGGCCCGCGACGCCCGCCCCGGCGCTGGTGGGCGTTGAACGCCTCCGTCAGCGCGAGGTCGTCCCGGTCACCCGGGAAGAGCTCCACCCGGCCCGCCACCGACAGCGTGAACAGGGCCGCGCAACCCGCTTCGGTCACCGCCCGCACGATGCGCTCCAGTTCCGCGTACGTGAGCAGGTCGAGCAGGGCCGACCCGGTGACCAGGTCGATCTCGGCGAGGTCCCGCGCGGTGATCGTCCCCACGTCCCGGAGACACATCCGCGCACTCACCGGCGAGCCGTCCTCCGAGGCGGCGGGCAGGTACGCCCCGGCGAGCGACAGCAGGCCGGGGTCCACGTCGTAGAGCGTCCAGCGCTGCGCCCCGGGCAGCCGGGGCGCCAGCCAGCGACCCTGGGAACCGGATCCGCACCCGAGGTCCGCGATCCGTACCGGGCGCTCACGGGTTCCGCCGCCGCGCCCGCGGAGGAAGGCCCGGAGCGGTGCGAGCGTCGCCGTGGCACGGGCCTCGGAGTCGGCACCCTCCCGCAGGGCCAACCAGCCCGGGTCGAAGGCGGGCGGCGGGTTCTCGGACACTGAGCTCAACGGGACCCCTCCCGGTGGAGTGCGACCGTCCCGTCTGCGGACGGCCGCCTCCTCCCAGAGTGCCAGCTCAGGTGCGTCCGGGAGGTCCGATCCAGGAAGCCTTTGCCCGGATCTGTCTCGGGGCGCCCCCGATCGGGCCCGGGCCGCTCAGACCTTCCGGGCCAGGCCCGCGTACTGGGGGACGGCGCGGACGGTGCCCACCTCGGTGGGTTCGGGGCGCCAGTGGAAGACCGGGACCACGCCAGGTTCCACCAGTTCGTAGCCGTCGAAGAAGCTCCGGAACTCCTCCACGGTGCGCATGTGGTACTTCTGGGCCACGTGCTGCTCCCAGACACGCATGCCCTCGGCGGCGCGTTCGGTGTCCTCGACCTCCATGTGGGCCAGCACGCCGTCGCACACCGCGACGAAGCTGCCGGGGGCCAGACCGTCTACGTAGGCGCGCACCAGACGGACCGCCTCCTCGATCTCGAAGTGGCCCATGGTGCCCATCAGGGTCAGCCCGACGGGCCGCTCCAGGTCCAGAGTCCGCCCCGCCGCTTCGAGGACCTTCTCCACGTCGCGCAGGTCCTGGTCCACGTACTGGGTCCGGCCCGTGTCGGTGCCGACGAGGAGGGCGCGGGCGTGGGCCAGGACGAGGGGGTCGTTGTCCACGTAGACCACCCGGGCCGAGGGGTCGAGCGCCTGGGCCACCTCGTGGGTGTTGTCGGCGGTGGGCAGGCCGGTGCCGACGTCGAGGAACTGGGTGATGCCCTCCTCCGTGACCAGGTGGCCGACGGCGCGGCGCAGGAAGAGCCGGTCTCCCTGGGCCGCCTCCGCGACCTGGGGGAACAGAGCCCGAACGCGGTCACCGACCTCCCTGTCGACGGGGTAGTTGTCCTTCCCGCCCAGCCAGTAGTTCCACACGCGCGCGGTGTGGGCGACGGTGCTGTCGATCGGGGTGTCCGGCATGGGGTCTCGCACTCCTGTGGGTCTCGGGGGTCTCGGGGGGAACCGCCCCCGCAGTCTCCTTCCCCGCACCACCCGCGCGCAAGCCGCGAACCCCTGCGCCACAGGGGTTCGCGGCTCAGGAGGACAGTGTCGCCCGTTCCTCGGACACGGCGCGGTCCTCCTCCTCGGGCCGCTTCATGTCCACGGTGTCGCGCAGCTGGACCCTGGGCAGGAAGAGCGCCACGACAAGACCGACCACGGCGATACCGGTGGCGACCAGGAAGATGTCGCCGGTGGAGGAGCCGTACGCGCCCTCGACGATCTCTCGCAGGAACGGCGGCATGCCCGCCAGGTCCAGGGTGGTGCCGTCGGCGCCCCCGGCGGGGACCTCCACACCCGAGGCCGCGAGACCGTCGGTCACGTTCGTGCTCACCCGGTTGGCGAGGATCGCCCCGAGCACGGACACCCCGATGGTGCCCCCGAGGGACCGGAAGAACGTGATCGCGCCACTGGCCGCCCCGAGTTCGCGGAGCGGGACCGAGTTCTGCACGACCAGCACGAGGTTCTGCATGGACATGCCCACGCCCACACCGACTCCCAGCATGCCCAGGGACACCACGTACAGGGACGTGGTCGCGTCGATGGTGGACAGCAACAGGAAGCCGAGGACCAGGAACACCAGGCCGGCGACGACGTAGGCCTTGACCCGGCCCGAGCGGGAGACCAGCCACCCGGACAGGGTGGAGGAGAGCATCATGCCGAGCATCAGCGGCGTGGTGAGCAGACCGGCGGCGGTCGGGGAGTAGCCCCGGGCCAGCTGGAAGTACTGGCCGAGGAAGACCGCTCCGCCGAACATCGCCATGCCGACCGCGACGCTGGCCACGATCGCGATCACGGGCTCGCGGCGGAGCACCAGGTGCAGCGGGATGACCGGCTCCGCCACCCGGTTCTCCACCCACACCGCCAGGGCCAGCAGCACGAGGCCGCCGGTGACCATGGCGCCGGTCTGCCAGGAGATCCACGCGAAGCTGCCGCCGACGAACGTCACCCACAGCAGGATGGTGCTGACACCGGCGGCGATGAGCGTGGCGCCGAGGTAGTCCACGCGCACGTCGGTGCGGCGCTCCTCCACCAGGTGCAGGGTGCGGGTGAGCACGACCAGCGCGACCAGCATGAACGGGACGCCGATGAAGAAGCACCAGCGCCAGCCCAGCCACGAGGTGTCCGTGAGCGCCCCGCCGATCAGGGGGCCGCCGACGGTGGCCACGGCCATGATGGCGCCGATGACGCCGTTGAAGCGGCCGCGTTCCTTGGGGCTGACCAGCGCGGCGATGGTGGCCTGCACCAGGACCTGCGAGGCGCCCATGCCGAGTCCCTGGAGGGCGCGGAAGGCGATGAGCTGTTCGGTGTTCTGGGCGAACCCGCTCAGCAGCGAGGCCACGATGAACAGCACGATCGAGATCTGGAGCAGCCGCTTCTTCGGGAAGAGGTCCGCGAGCTTGCCCCACACGGGAGTGGAGGCCGTGGACGCCAGCAGCGTCGCGGTCACCACCCAGGTGTACTGGGACTGGGTCCCTTGGAGGGAACCGAGGATCTGGGGCAGGGCGACCGAGACGATCGTGCCGCTGAGCATCGTCACGCCGAGGACGATCAGCAGCCCGCTCAGGGTGCGCATGATCGGAGTACGTGCGGTGCCCTGGGACTGAGGAGTACTCAAGGCTGGCCTCTGGTGAAGAGAGATCGGGTGAAGGCGCGCAGGTGGAGGAGGTCTGCTGAGGCAGCAAAAATGCATACTAAGAATTTTTGCACCCTATGCACGATACCACCGGCCCCCGTGTCGGGACGTGTGCGCTCCGGAGAACCCCGTCACACGTGAACGGGCGTGCGGGGCCGCTCAGAGACCGAGCACGCGCGCCATCGCGCGCGCGGCCTCGGACCATCCGGCCAGCTCCGCGCGGCGTCGTCGCGCCGCCCCGCGCATCGTGGCGCGCAGTCCGGGGTCGGTCAGCCAGTCCCGCAGCGCCCGCTCCAGCGCCGCCGCGTCCCCCGGCGGCACCAACAGCCCCGGCACACGACCGTCGGGGGCCCGCCCCAACGCCTCGGGGACCCCGCCCACCTCGGAGGCCACCACCGGCACCCCCCGGGCCAACGCCTCGGTCACGACCATCCCGTAGGTCTCCGCGCGGGAGGCCAACACCACCAGGTCGGCGGAGGCGTACAGACCCTCCAGCTCCGCGCCGACCAGCGGTCCGGTGAACCGCACCCGGCCCGCCAACGCCTCCACGAGCGGGGGAGGGGTCCCCGGGCCCGCGCACACGCACTCCCACGGCAGACCCACAAGGGAGCGAAGGGCGCCCAACAGCAGGTCGTGGCCCTTGCGCGGGGTCAGGGAGGCCACGCACACCAACCGGGGGGCACGGCCCGGCTCCCCCTCGAACCCGCTCCCACGTGCCAGCGGAGCCACGTCCACGCCCGGCCGCACCGCCGCCACCGGGACGCCCGCCTCCGTCAGACCGTGGTGGTCGGCCAGCCGCCGCGCCGCCCACGCGCTGGTCGCCACCACCGACACCCCGGACCGCAGTACGGTCCGCTCGCGCGCGTCCAGATCCCGGGCCTCCCGTTCCGGCAACCCCGACTCGTCGCCCAGAGGCAGGTGCACCAGCACGTGGAGCCGGAGCCGTCGCGCGTGCGGTACGACCACCTCGGGAACCCCGCAGGCCACCAGCCCGTCCACCAACACGGGGGCGCCGTCGGGCGCTCCGGCCAGCACGGAGGCGAGCGCGTCGGTCCCGGTGCGTCCCGGACGCGGCCACGCCCCGGGAACCGTCACGGTCCGGACCGGTCCGACACCGTCGTGCGGGGAGTCCGCCGCCTCCAGCTCGCCCAGCGCCCGCGCGATCCGCCGATCATAGGTGTGACCACCGCTGGGCGCCGACGCCTCCGGAACGACGAACAGCGTGGGCACCCGCACGGCCCCGGTCACAGCTCCCGTTCGTAGGAGGCCCAGGCCACGTGCGACTCGTGCAGGGTCACCGCGATCGAGGCCAGGCCGTCGGCGTGCGCTCCCAGGGCCCCCGCCGCGATCCGACCGGCCAACCGGTCCGCGACCACCCGGGCCAGGAACTCGGAGGAGGTGTTCACACCGGCGAACTCGGGGACCTCGTCCAGGTTGCGATAGTTGAGTTCGGCCACCACCGCGCCCAGCTCGCGTGTGGCGGCGCCGATGTCCACCACGATGCCGTCGGGGTCCAGCTCCGGGCGGCGCAGGGTGGCGTCCACCACGAACGTGGCCCCGTGCAGGGCCTGGGCGGGGCCGAAGACCTCGCCCCGGAAGCTGTGCGCGACCATCAGGTGGTCCCGGACAGTGACACTGAACATGCGGACTCCCAGGGTGTCGGTGCGGTCGGTGCGGTCAGGTCTCGTACACGACGCGGTGGCACAGGGCCGACAGCTCGCCGCTGGCCAGCCTCGGCAGGACCGAGGGCAGCTCCTCGAACGGGCTCTCCCCGGTCAGGAGGGCGTCGAAGGCCGGGTCCTCCAGCAGACGCAGCGCCAGACCGAGGCGCTCGGCGTGGTCGTAGCGCGAACGGCGGGCCGGGGAGATCATGCCGACCTGGCTGGCCCGCACCGTCAGGCGGTGGGAGTGGAAGTCCTCGCCCAACGGCAGGATCACCCGCCGGTCCCCGTACCAGCTCAGTTCCACGACCTCGCCCTCCACGTGCAGCAGACGCAGCGAGGACACCAGTCCCGCCTCGGTGGCACTGGTGTGGAAGACCAGGTCGCGGTCGTCCTCGGCCCGCTCGGGCGGGGCGAAGTCCACCCCGAGGCGGTCGGCGATCGCGGCGCGGCCGGGGTCCACGTCCACGAGCTGGACCCGCGCCCCCGGCACCTGGGACAGCAGGCGCGCCACGCAGCAGCCCACCATGCCGGCGCCGACCACCGTCACCCGGTCGCCCACCATCGGGGCGGCGTCCCACAGCGCGTTGATCGCGGTCTCCACCGTTCCGGCCAGGACAGCGCGGGCGGCCGGGACCCCCTCGGGGACCACGGACACCGCCGAGGCGGGCACCACGAACCGGGTCTGGTGCGGGAACAGGCTGAAGACGGTCCGCCCCACCAGCTCCCCGGGGCCCTCCTCGACCACGCCCACGTTCAGGTACCCGTACTTCAGGGGGCCGGGGAAGTCGCCCTCCTGGAAGGGCGCGCGCATCACCCCGTACTGGTTGGGCGGCACCCCGCCGCCGAAGACCAGCGTCTCCGTGCCCCGGCTGATCCCCGAGCCCAGGGCGCGCACCAGCACCTCACCGGGGCCGGGTTCGGGCAGCTCCACCTCCCGGATCTCACCCACGCCGGGGGAGCGCACCCAGAACGCCCGAGCCGTCCTCGCCATCCCTCACCTCTTCCTCTTCACGGAACCGAGTCCCAGGGCACGCGCCCGCCACAGTCCCACCACGTCACGTCCGAACGACCACAGCAGGGCGACCAGCGCCAGCCCCACCACCACGGCACCCACCGGCCGGGGAAGGACCCCCGAGGCGGCCACCGTCAACACGATCCCCTGCGCGGCGGCCACGGCCTTGCGCGCCGCGCTCGGCGGCAGCGGTCCCCGGAGCCAGGGTGCCGCGCGTGCGGCGGCCCAGAAGAGGTACCGCATCGCGCCGATCGCCAGGACCCAGGGTCCCAGTACTCCGGAGACGTACACACTCAGGGCCAGGATCAGGAACGCGTCGGCCTCCATGTCGAACCGGGCACCGAAGTCCGACTCCGTGCGCGTGCCCCGGGCCACCAGCCCGTCCACCCAGTCCAGGACCAGGGCCAGGGCCGCCACCGCGACCATCGGTCCGGCGGGCCCGCCCTCGGCCACCAGAGCCGTCACCACCCCGATCAGACCGACCCGCACCAGGGTCACCAGGTCGGCCGGGCCCATCGGCCACCGCTCGTGGCGGCGGACCGCCACCACCAGGGCCACCGTGACCAGCACGGCGTACAGCCCCGCCACGCCCCAGCCCCGGGGTCCCAGCCAGGAGGCCGGGTCAGCCACTCGCCAGCCCCGGGTCGCCGTTCAGGTGCGGCAGGTCGTGGCCCAGGCGGTCCCGCTTGGCGACCAGGTAGCGGGAGTTGTTCTCGTGCGCGGCCACCAGCAGCGGGAGCCGGGCGGCCACCTTCACCCCGTGGTCCTCCAGCGCCAGCACCTTGGCGGGGTTGTTGGAGAGCAGCCGGACCGAACGCACGCCCCGGTACCGCAGCACCCGGGCGGCCGGTCCGTAGTCGCGCACGTCCACCGGCAGGCCCAGGTGGGTGGCGGAGTCCACGGTGTCCAGCCCGCGCTCGTCCTGGAGCACCTGGGTGCGGACCTTGTTCACGAGCCCGATCCCGCGCCCCTCGTGGCCGCGCAGGTACACCAGCACCCCGCGGCCCTCGGTGAGGATCGTGTCCAGGGCGGCGTCGAGCTGGTCGCCGCACTCGCAGCGCAGCGCGCCGAACACGTCCCCCGTGACGCACTCGGAGTGCACCCGGACCAGGACCTCCTCGCCGTCACCCAGCGCGCCCAGGACCAGGGCCAGGTGCTCCTGTCCGTCGACCGGGTCCCGGAACGCGACGCAGCGGAACGTGCCCCTGCGCACCACCAGGTCGGACTCGGCGACCTCCGCGCCGTCAAGAGAGTGCTCCGTCATGTGTCCTCCGATGCGGATGCGACCTGACAGGTGCGTGCCCATCCCACCGGTCGGATACACGGGCCGGACGACTATTCCGGCAGGTCCACCCGGATCTCGCCACCCAGCGCGAAGCCGCCCTCCAGCTCCAGGGAGTCCCCGCTCCAGAACCGCCCCGGATCGTAGTAGCCGGGCCGCCTGCCCGGGGCCAGCAGCCCCATCTCCTCGTAGGTCAGCGCCATGACCTCCGCGCAGTAGGCGGTCTCCAACCGGCGTTCGCGCGCCCTGCCCCGGAACGGCATCCGGCCCAGCGCCCACCGTCCGGCCAGCTGCGCGGTCGAGGGGAAGGGGGTGCCGTCGAGCCGGGCGACCACCCGCAGCGCGGCGTCCTCCATGGCGCGGTCGGCCACCGGGTCCAGCTGGCGCAGCCAGGCCCGCTGCCCGTAGCGGCGGCCCCACACCAGGACGGCGTCACGCAGGTCGTGCAGCTGGACCCCGCGCTGGTGGACGCCGGTCCACATGTCCACCAGGGACCTGCCCAGCTCCGCGTGCCACATCAACGGGGGGAGGTCGTCCACCACGATGGCCATGCCGACGTGGTTGACGGGGCTGTTGGTGGTGAGCTGGATGGCCCGGTCCGGCACGCTCGTGCCCCGGAACACCCACACGTCACCGGTTCTGGTCAGATCGACCGCCGTCTCCAGGTCCATGCTCGTGTCTGCCACAGGCACTAGCCTATGAGCATGAAGTGGTGGAAGGCCTTGGGTGTGGCCGCCTTCGTGGGTGTGGCGGCCACCGGAGTGGCGATCGCGCGGGCCGAACGGGAGCGTCGCGCCTACACCCCCGAGCAGGTCAGGGACCGGCTCCACGAGCGCGTGGCGGAGGTCGACCGCGCAGCTCGCGGCCCCGCGGGCGATCCCGGGCCCGTGTCCGCGCCCTCGCGCGGCCCGGTCGGCGCGGTGCGCGCGGGACTCACCCGGCTCCGGGCCCGGATCGGACGACTCCGACCGGTGGCCGGTACCGGCCACCTCGTCCGCGAGCCGGGGCCGGACCCGACGGATCCCTAGCCCGCGCCTCGCCCATGGTGACCGGTTCCGTCACGGCACCGCGTGGGCCCGCCCGTGATCGGTGCGGTGAAAGGGCGAGACGACATCCCGCCGAGCGACGGCCGCGACTAGGGTTTTCCGCATGCTGGACGACGCTGACCACTCGCGGCCCACACAGACGCACAATCGGATGCGTGACAACTCCGGGACGGCTGTCCAGGTCGGTGGTGATCTGTCGGTCACCGCGCACCATTGGTCGTTCGGCGGGAACTCCCTGTCCCTGAATCGCGCACGGAGATTGGTCGAACGGGTTCGGTCGGCCTTGGTGGAGCGCGAACACGATCTGGTCCAACGCGCACGCCACCACCTGGACATCACGCGGAGCGACATGATTCCGGTGCGTTGGATCCCCCGCACCACGGGGTTCCGTGTACGCGGAGACGTCATCGATGATGCGGACCGACTCCAGGTGAGCAGCGACGCGGCCGAGCGATTCGTCTCCGCCATGGACCACGACCTGGACGAACAACGCGTGGTGCTCCTGGGCGAACCGGGGATGGGCAAGAGTTCCTTCTCCACACTGATCTCCCACGCGATGCTGCGCAGGAGGAACACGGCTCCAGAGAGTGGAACCCTGCCGCCTATTCCTGTCTCCATCCCCCTCGGATCCGTGGAATTCACGGCGAAGGAGGCCGAGCTCACCTTCGTTGACGAGATCCCCTCGGCGCTGGCGCGGACCGTTCGCAAGGAGCTGCCCAAGGGTGTCGCCGGGAACCTCAGTCAGCAACTGTTCCTGTCGCTTCTCCGGAACGGCGAACTGATCCTGCTTCTGGACGGCTTCGAGGACCTCACCGAGGCCTACCGGCGCAGGGTGATCTCGTACCTGAGCGTGGAAGCGGGAGCGAGGTTCGTGCTCACGTCCCAGCCGAGGAAGTACTGGGACACCCCGACGTCCGAAGAGTTAAGGAACGCCCTGCTCCTCGTCGCCGAAGCGCCAGGGGAGGAGGAGTGCGTCGGATACCTGAGGACGTCGATCGCCCGTACCTCCGAGGAATCCGAGAAATGGCGGTCCTTCATCGAGAGGTTTCAGGAGTCCAGGGATTCTCCCGTCCGTGGCTTCCTTCGGACGCCCATGCGGCTGTGGCTCCTGCGGATGACCTATGATCACCGTGGATCCGACCCTGGTGAACTGTTCGACACACAGAGATTCCCGGATCAGGCCTCCGTGTCGGACCATCTCTACGAGGGGCTGGTCCGGCACGAGTTGCGGGCCTGGATCCCCAGGTCGTCACGGAGATCATCCTGGCTCAGACGGCCCCGAAGGAGGATGCCCTATTCGGAAGAGTGGGCTCTCCGCTATCTCGCATTCCTGGCGACCATTTCCGTGGATCAGGGGTCCGCTCTCAGGTGGTGGAGACTTCATGGTGGGGAGACCTTCACCCGGAGTGAAGCGACGACTGCACTGTCGGTTGCCCTCTCGGTTCTCTACTGCCTGCTCATCGACGCCGTCCTCCTGCGTGGTTGGACTGTCTCCGGGGAAGCGGCCTCGCTGTACCAGGTTTACCCATTATGGTCTCTTCTAGGGATTTCTTTTTTCGTCCTCAGAGCGCTCGTAAGCCCCGATCGGAACCCCAGGAGTCTTCGCTTCGCGTTCCGGCAAGGGAGATCGCTGAGGCCGACTTGGTATCGAGGGGTGCTGCTGGCTTTCTTGGTTGCTCCCCTGCTCGGTTTCTGGCCTGAGGATTTGGCCTTTCCGGGGGTGGTCCACGGGATATGGACTCCGACGCTCGCCGTGATCCTCTTCCTGGACCTTTTCACGAACAAGATCGAAGCCAGGGGGGTGACCAGTCCACGGGAGGCCCTGAAGGAGGATCTGAGATCGAGTGTGTACGCCTCCTCCGTTCCGGCCGGTACCTTCTTCCTCAGCGCGGTGTTCCTGATGTTCGCGTCCGTTTCCGCGGAGGATCTGATCAGTACGGGTCTGGTCGACGTCCCGGAAGGCGTAGTGCACGACGGCTTCGTTCGGCACGCGGTGCTCGCCTTGGTGGTGACGTACCTGGTCGGAAAATCCTTCCTTGTGCCACTCCTCCTGATCGTGACGTTGGTCGAGGTGCACCGGCGTGCCTGGTTCCCGGTGTTCGCCTTCTCCATCTACCTGTGGATTCGCGGGCGCACCCCCCTGCGTCTGTTCCGGTTCCTTGATCACATGGTCGAGTGCAACCTTCTGCGCCCGCTCGGCTCCACCTACAGGTTCCGGCATTCGGAGTTGGAGCGATTCCTCGCGAAGCACTACGAGAGTCGTCAGGCGGAGCGGAGCCTCTCCCGAAGGCTACGGCGGCTTGTGGACCCGCTGAGGAACCGAACCGCCGAGTGACTGCGGGCGAGCGGGAAGGCCGGGTCCCCTGGTGACCCGGCCCCGGGACGGGACATCTGGGAGAACCCCTCCGCGACGACCTCGCGGAAAGTCTGCCTCGTGCGAGGTCTGGGATCGCTCGGAGAGTGAGACCGGCGCCGACGTCGGTCAGGCGCCCTGCACGTAGGAGAGCAGGACGCGTTCGACCTCCTCGGTGGGCCCCACACCCAGCGGCGGTTCGCCCCGTTCACGGTCCCAGGCCAGCACGTCGGCGGCGGTGGTGACCAGCGGGGTCGAGGGCAGGCCGGCCTCCCTCGCCCGGCCGAAGTCACGCTGGAAGGTCTGTTCCCACACCGGGTCGGGCCGCACCAGCGGGAAGCGGGCCTTGATCGTCTCCGGCGGCACCAGGACCGGTTCGACCTCGCTCCCGGCCGCCCGGGCGCAGGCACGCAGCATCCCCATCAGGGTCAGGGGCTCGGCGGGACCCATGGCGTTGAACACGCCCCCACGGTCCTCCTCGACCAGCCGCACCACGAGTCGGGCCAGGTCGCGCACGTCCAACAGCTGGACCGGCTGCCCGGGATCGGCGGGCAGGACGACCCTGCCCCCGCGCGCCGCCCGGCGCACCCAGTACGTGAACTGGTCGCCCCCGTCGTACGGTCCGGCCAGTATCCCCGGCCGCACGACGGTGGCGCGCCCGCCGTACCGGGACGTCAGCTCCTGTTCGCAGGCGACCCCGAGCGGACCTCGGGTGTCCGGGCCGACCTCCTCCGTGTCCCACTCGGGGGCACGGAGGGGGGCCGACTCGTCCGCCCCCGGCCCGGCACCCGGGGCGTAGACGGCGTGGCTGGACACGAACAGGTACCGGCCCACCCGGTCGCCCAGCGTCTCGCCGGCCTGCCGCACGTGCCGGGGCACGGACCCGCCGACGTCGACGACCGCATCCCAGGTGCCCTCGGCCAGCGCGGCGTAGTCGCCGTTCCGGCGGTCACCGCGCAGGAGAACGGGCTGGGAACGGAGCCCCGGGACGGTCCGCCCCCGGGCGAAGAGGGTGACCTCGTGCCCGCTCCGCAGCGCGTCGTCGACGATCGCCCGGCCGACGAACGAGGTTCCGCCCAACACGAGAATCCGCATGGGCCCAGAGCCTAACGCCCACCCCGCCCGCAGCTCGGACGACGGGCCGGTGAACCGGTCAGAGGGGCCTGGTGAGGTGGCCGACGGACTCCAGCAGGGCGATGTGGTCCGTGCCCAGGGACTCCAGGAAGGCGATCACGTCCCGGTGCGGGACCCGGTGCAGCGGCGCGCTGGTCCGGGTCAGACCCACGCGCGACAGCCCCTCACCGCCGCCCAGCCGAGAGGCCGGGGTTGCGGGCGGGTCCACCCGGTACAGGCGCCAGGCGCTGCCCCGGGGAGCGGAGGCCAGCAGGAGCGTGGGCCGCCTCCACACGATCAGCGCCCAGCCCTTGGGCCCCTCGGCGTGCACGATGACGGGGTCCGCGTGCTCCTCCAGCAGTTCGACCACCCGCGCCGCGACCGGGACGGGGTTGGTGAACGCGCCCCGGACCCGGTGCGTGCCCGAGTCGTACTCCAGACTCCAGCCCGAGGCCAACACCTCGGAGGCAACCCCGGCGAGGTGGCCGCCGTCCTCGGGCGCGGCCGTCTCGGCCGGTTCGGGGGAGGGGACGGCCGGGACGATCAGGCCCAGTTCCAGGTTGGCTCCCGTGGCGGCGGCGGAGGTGAGCGCGGCCAGGTTCGCTCCGCAGGTGAGGGCGGAACGCTGGTCGCCCCGGTGCCACTCGACGAGGCCGCCGTGCTCGGGGAACCCGGCGGCGACGGGGTACGCGGTCGCCTCCACCCCCGCGTCGGCCAGGGCCCGGACGGCGTCCTCCCGGTCCTGTTCCGGCCAGGCCCCGGGAACGCCCAGACGCACGCGGGCCGGGGAGAGCCGTCGGGTGAGCGCGGCCAAAGCCGGGGCGTCGTACCCGCGCAGCGGAGCGTGCAGGGTGAGCTCGTCGACCGGCCCCTCGGGCAGGTGGGAGAGGAGCGGCGCGTCCAGGTTGTGCACCACCCGGGCGGCCGACTCCGTCGGGTTGGTGAGCAGCAGGTCCTCCAGCCGGTTTGCCAGGGAGGTCAGCCGCGCGGCCAGGGACGCGGGCAGCGTGAGCCCGGTCGCGCAGGAGGAGAGCCAGGCGCCCAGTTCCGCGAGTGCCCACGGAACCCCGTCGGGGCCGCCGCGCAGCACCGTCCAGACGCGGTCCTCGTCGGTGGCGGAACCGGACCCGAAGGCGGCCACGACGTGCTCGTCACCCAGGAGCAGGGCCAGGTCCGGGACGGAGCGCTCGATCAGCGCGTACGTGCGGTCCGGGCGCACCACCGAGGCCTCCTCGGCGGCGGTGCCGAGCACGGTGACGGCCGCGCCCCGATCCTGGGCGGCAGGAACGAGGTCCTCCTCCACAGCGGAGAGATCCATCACCGCCCCCACCAGCAGGAACTCGCGCAGCGGCGCGGCGTCGGCACGGGCGTTCCACTCGTGCAGCAGGGCGAGCGGGGAGAAGGACACGGGCGACCTCTGTTCTCACACGGGGGACGCATGCGAGCATAACGGAGGGCGTGGCGGCGGGTTCCCGTGATCCCACCCCCGTGACGGACACGCGGCGGGAGGTGCGACGATGTGAGGGTCATGACCGAGAGCGAACAGTGCCGACCGCTGCGCGCCGGGGTGTTCACCCTGGTGTGCGCGAGCCTGTCCGCGATCGGCCACGCCGTCAGCTCGGGGCACGACGTCCCCGTGGGCGGCCTCCTGCTGGGCGTCGTCGTGGTCTTCGCCGTCGCGTGGGTGCTGGCGGGCCGAAGGTACGGCCCGGGGATGCTCACCGCGTGGATGCTGTGGGGCCAGCTCGCCCTGCACGTGACCTTCTCGTACGCCCAGGGCGCCGCGCACACGGACCACT
Organism: Nocardiopsis eucommiae; assembly: GCF_965344335.1. Taxonomy (NCBI): domain Bacteria; kingdom Bacillati; phylum Actinomycetota; class Actinomycetes; order Streptosporangiales; family Nocardiopsidaceae; genus Nocardiopsis; species Nocardiopsis eucommiae. The sequence continues at coordinate 48,891 of NZ_CBDRIY010000027.1, read as the reverse complement.
CCGGTGCGGTGCTCGTTCAGGACCCGATGCCCGCGTGGGCGATGATCTCGATGCACGTGGCGATGGCCCTGGTCAGCGCCTGGTGGTTGCACCTGGGTGAGAACGCCCTGTTCGCCTTCCTGGCCTTCATGGCGCTTTCACTGATCCCGCTGCTGTTGGTGATCGGCGCCGTCCCGACGGCGCGGGCGACGCCCTCCGCCCGGTTCGCCGCCACCGACCAGCGCCCCCGCACGCGGCCGCCCTATCTGCGCCACTCGCGTGTGCTGCGAGGCCCACCGCCGGTCCTGGCCGCCTGACCGGAGTTCCTCCGAACCGGGACGCCCCTGGTTTTGTCAGGCCGCACCCAGGCCGTGTCTTCTGGATCGTTCCTCCCCACCGTCGCCCGCCACCACCCTCAGGACGCCTGCGGCACGGCGTCCTCGCGGTGCCGGGCTGCTCTCGCCGCGCCGACGAAGCTCGGACGGCCCAACCCGGGCCGTCCTCGCCGTGCGGGGCCGCGGAGCTCGCCCGGCAGCGCACCGGAGGGGCAGCCGTGTTCCTCGTCCCGCGAGGGATCGCCCGGCGGCCGCTCGCATCGGTGGTGGGTCCGCCGCCACCGGCGGAGGCATCCACGAGGACACCGCCCCGGTACCCCCTGCCCAGGACACCCCGTGGTCCACCGCCGCACCGACGGCGGCGCGGCCGCGCGGGCGGTGACAGAAAGCCTGATCCCCATGACATGGAGTGAGGGGCCCGATGCGGCCCACACACCTTCCGACCTGGCCCGACTCGCCGAGCGCGCCGGGGCCGGCGTCCCCGGAGCGATGGACGCCCTGTTCTCCCTGACCCGAGCCGACGTGGCCCGCTACATCGCCCGCCGGGTGGAACCCGCCTGGGTCGAGGACCTCACCCAGGAGACCTTCCACCGGGCCCTGCGCGGACTCCCCGGGTACGAGGGGCGGTCCCCGGTACGCGCCTGGCTGCTGTCCGTGGCCCGGCACACCGTCGCCGACCGCTACCGCAGCCGCGAGCGGTCACCCCGCACGGAACCGGTCGACGACTGGGAGCGCGCGCTCGGCCCCCGGTCGGCGGAACCGGGGCGGTTCGACGAGTACCTGGCCCTGGCCTCCCTGCTGGAGGACCTGCCCGAGGACCGGCGCACCGCCTTCGTCCTCACCCAGGTCCACCGCGTGCCCTACGCCGAGGCCGCGGCGCTGACCGGCGTCCCGATCGGCACGGTCCGCTCGCGTGTGGCCCGGTGCCGCCGCGACCTGGCCCGCCTGGTGCGGGAGGCGGCGTGAACGCCGCGCCCCACCGCCCCCCACGTCACCCCTGGAAACTCCGTCCTGTGAGGAAGCACCCGATGAGACACCCGATCCGGCCCCTGGCGGTCGCCGCCGCAGTGCTGCTGGCCGTCACGGCCTGCGGAGGGCCCGACCTGGCCGAGGCCGAGCACTACCTCGACCTCTCCGACCAACCCATGGCCGCCTCGGACATCGAGCTCGCCACCGTCGACGGAGAGCCCTGGGGGTTCACCGACGTGGCCGACGACCGGCTCACCCTGCTGTTCTTCGGCTACACGAGCTGCCCGGACGTGTGCCCCATGACCATGGCCGAGATCAACCTCGCCCTCGACCAGGCCGGGGCGGACGCGGACCCGTTCGACGTGGTGATGGTGAGCAGCGACCCCGAGCGGGACACCGACGAACAGCTGCGCTCCTGGCTGGACCGGTTCGACCCGGACTTCCAGGGGGTGCGCGGGGACGTGGACGACACCGTCCAGGCCGCCCTGGACTACGGTGTTCCGATCGAGGCGCCCGAGGTCACCGAGGGCGAGTACCTGGTCTCGCACGGCGGCCGCGTCCTGGTGCTCACCCCGGGCGGCGAGGCGGCGGGCATGTTCGACGAGGGCGTGGGCGCGGACGACATCGCCGCGCTCCTGCCGGTGCTGCGGTCGGAACTCCTGTGAGCTCCGGAACCGGGGTGTCCCGGCGCGGCCTGTTCACGGGCCTGGGCGCCGCCGGGGCGGTGGGCCTGACCACCGGGGGGCTGCTGGGCGCGGGTGCGGCGCGCGTTCCCGAGGAGGAGGACCCCGCCCGGATCCTGACGCTGTCCCGGAGCGGCCCCGAGGAGGGGCGCCCACCCGCGCTGCTCACGCCCACCCCGGCCCACGTCCACGTGGTCGCGGTGGACCTGCGGGCCGAGGAACCGGCGGAGGTCTCCGCCCGGGCCCGCGAGGTCCTGGCCGTCTGGGGAGAGCGCGCCCGGGACCTGCACGAGGGCGGTCTGGCCGCGCTCGCGCCCGGCGCGCCCACGGAGGGTCTGCGACCCGCCTCCCTGGGGGTCACCCTCGGGCTCGGCGGCGCCCTCCTCGACCGGGCCGGGCTGGGCGACCGGCGCCCCGCGCCCCTGGAGGACCTGCCGGACTTCGCCACGGACCGGCTCGACCCCGCGCTGTGCGGGGGTGACCTGATGCTGCACGTGGGAGCCGAGGACCCGCTCGTGGTCAGCGCCGCGGTGGAGCACCTGCTCGGCATGGTCCGGGAGGAGGCCACCGTGCGCTGGTCCCTGCCGGGATTCCAGCGCGCCGCCGCCACGGCCGAGGACGCCTCGGCCACCCCGCGCAACCTCATGGGCCAGGTCGACGGCACGGTCAATCCCGCACCCTCGGAGGCGCGGTTCGGCCCCCAGGTCCTGGCCGCGCACCCCGAGCCCGCCACGGCCTGGATGGACGGCGGCACCTACGTGGTGGTGCGGCGCGTGCGCATGCTGCTGGACGACTGGTTCGACCTGGCCCCCGGAGAACGGGAACGGGTGATCGGTCGCCGTCTGTCGGACGGGGCGCCGTTGGGCGGCGACCGCGAGGACGACCTCCCCGACCTCGCCGCCCGGGACGCCGACGGGAGTCCCGTCATCCCCGACGACGCCCACATCCGCCTCGCCAGCCCGGAACGCACCCTCGGTGCCCGCATGCTGCGGCGCGGATTCAACTACGACCTGGGCTGGAAGGACGGCCACCGCGAGGCCGGGCTGTTGTTCACCGCCTGGCAGGCCGATCCGCGCGCCGGGTTCACCGCCGTGCAGGAGGAGCTCGACCGGGGCGGCGACGCCCTCAACGCCTTCGTCCGCCATGAGGGGAGCGCCGTCTTCGCGGTGCCACCCGCCCTCGACACCCCTCCGGCCGCCGCCCTCTGGTGACCCGGCCGACCGACACACAGGACACGATCATGAAGACACACACCGCGACACTGCTGGCCCTGGCCCTGCTCGCCACGGGCTGCTCGGCGGGCACCTCCGTCCGGGAGGCCGCCGTGGAGAGGCCCGAACGGGGCGGCGCCGAGGCCGACGCGATCATCGTCGAGGACGCCTGGATCCCCGAACCCGCCAACCCGGAGGTGGGCGTGGTCTACCTGGCGATCACCAACACCGACGCCTCGGCGGCCGACGCCGTGGTCGAGGTGCGCACGGACGCCTCGCCCGAGGCCGAGCTGTGCACGACCGAGACCACGGAGTCGGGCGCGGCCGTCATGAGGACCCTCGACGAGATCCCCGTCCCCGCCGGAGGCACCACCACCTTCGTCGACGGCGGCTACCACGTCATGGTCAACGACATCCCCGAACCCCTCGCCGTGGGTGACTCGGTGACCGTCACTCTGGGCTTCGCCAGTGGAACCGAGGTCGCACTGGACGTCCCCGTGCAGGAGATGACCGGGCCGACCCCGGACGAGGCGGACCACGGCGCCCACCACTGACGGGTCCGCGCGTCCGGTCGCCCGGGCGCGCGGGCGGTGCCCCGTCCTCGCGGGACTAGGTCGTGCTTTTTGGATCATTCCGCGCTCGCGTGGCCAGGCTGCCTCTCGCCGCGCTGATGAAGCTCGGACAGCCAACCCCGGGCGGGCCCCCGCTGTGCGAAGCTGCGGAGCTTGCGTAGCCGCGCACAGTAGGGGCGCTCTCGCTCCTCGTCTTGCGAGAGATGGCCTGGCGGCCGCTCGCATCGATGGCGGCTCCGCCGCCACCGGCGAAAGCATCCAAAAAACACTCCCTAGACGGGATTGACGATCTGGATGAGGTTGCCGCAGGTGTCGTCCAGTACGGCGGTGGTGACCGGGCCCATGGTCAGCGGTTCCTGGGTGAAGGTGACCCCCAGTGCGCGCAGTCGCTCGTACTCGGCCTGGACGTCGTCCACCTGGAACTGGGTCGCGGGGATGCCGTCGTTGTTCAGCGCCTCGCGGTAGGGAGCCACGGCGGGGTGCCCCGAGGGCTCCAGCAGCAGCTCGGCGCCCTCGGGATCCTCCGGGGAGACCACGGTCAGCCAGCGGTTCTCGCCCTCGGGCCCGCCCAGCGGCACGTCGTGTTTCTTCACGAAGCCCAACACGTTCGTGTAGAAGTCCAGGGCCTTGACCTGGCTGTCCACGAAGACGCTGTTGATGTGGATTCTCATGAGTCGCTCTCCCGTGGGTTCGGTCCCGGCCACCGCTCGACGATGAGTCCGAGCGGCTCCGGGTTCATGTCGTGGAACTTGTAGCGCCCCTCGCGTCTGCTCCGGACCAGATCCGCCTTCTCCAGGACCGCGAGGTGCTGGGAGACCGCCTGGCGCGAGATGCCGAGCCGGTGCCTGGTGGCCAGCCGGGCGCAGAGTTCGAACAGGGTCTGTCCGGACCGCTCGTGGAGTTCGTCCAGGATGACGCGGCGGGTCGGGTCGGCCAGGGCCTTGAACAGTTCGTCGGACACCGGGTCACTATAGGCAAGCTGAGACTTGCCTATCAAGTCGTGAACTGGTGTTTGGTAATGAATTGAACCTCAGGGTCCGTAGACCCCGGCCAGGAGGTCCGCCAGGGCGGTCAGTTGCGGCGTCGTGCGGTCGGTGCGCCAGAGCAGTCCCAGCCGGGACGGTTCGGTCAGCCCCTCCACCGCGAGGCAACGCAGGTCGGCCCGGGTGATCTCCTCGGCCAGGGGGCGGCACACGAGCATGGCGTGCTCCCCGGCGGCCACCAGGGCCAGCCCCTCCTGCACGGTGCTCACGCCCGTCCCGGAACGGATCGGCGCGCCCGCCGGGGTGGTGGGCGGCACCTGGGCCGCCCTCCAGTAGTCCGGTGCCTCACCGGCCGGGCGCAACAGGTCGAACCCGGCCAGGTCCTCCACGTGCAGGCGGCCCCCGTCCGCCGACGGATGGTCGGCGGCCACCGCGAGGAAACGGTCCTGCGGGGGGAACCGGAATCCCACGGTCAGCCCCGCCTCGTGGACGGGCAGTTCCACCAGCGTCGCGTCCAGACGGCCCGCCACCACGTCCGAGAACGGTGACCCCAGTGGGATCTCGCTCAGCGCGACCGTCACCCCGTGCTCGGCACGCAGCAGCCGGAACGCCTCGGCCACCTGGACGTGGACGCTGCCGTTGAAGCCGATCCGCAGCTCCCGCAACGATCCGCGCATCGCCCGATCCCGGGCGCGTAGGAACGTGGCGGCCAGGTTCTCGTAGGCGGGCCGCACCTCCTCCACGAACTGCGCGCCGAACCGGGTGAGCGACACTCGCCTGCTGGTGCGCTCCACCAGGCGTGCCCCGATGCGGCGTTCGAGCGCGGAGACGAGCTGGCTGGCCCGACTGGGGGAGAAGCCCAACCGTTCGGCGGTCCGGCCGAAGTGCAGCTCCTCCGCCAGCACGATCAGACACTCGATCTGCTGGACGTGGACCTGGTTCAACGCGCCGTCCACGGTCGCGCCCGTGTTAGCCATAGCGTTGAGCCTAGCTCAACGATCGCTGAGCGGATCGCCGTTGTTCACCGTCCCGGCGGCCGCTTGGCTGGTCCCATGAGTTCCACCGCGTCGTCACCGACGACACCCACCTCCGCACCGACCGAACCGTCCGCCGCGGAGCGCACCGCCGTCCGGCGGTGGGCGGCGGTCGCCGTGCTGTCCCTGAGCACCTTCGTGGTCGTCACCTCCGAGATGCTGCCGGTCGGCGTCCTCACACCCATGGCGGAGGGGCTGGGCATCACGGCGGGGGCGGCCGGTTCCAGCCTCACCGTCACCGGCCTGGTCGCCGCCGTCGCCGCACCGCTGGTCCCGCGCCTGCTCGGCTCCCTCGACCGACGCGCGGTGCTGGCGGCGGCCATGGTGGTGCTCGCCCTCGGCAACGCCCTGACCTCCCTCGCCCCGGGCTTCGCCGCGCTCGTCACGGCCCGCGTGATCCTCGGGATCGGCATGGGCGCGGTCTGGGGATTGGCGGCGGCGGTGGCGATCCGCCTCGTCACTCCGGCCCGAGCGGCCCTGGCGGTGTCCTTCGCGGTCAGCGGGGTCGCCGCCGCCTCCGTGGCCGGGGTACCCCTGGGCGCCGTCATCGGGAACGCCCTCGGCTGGCGGTCCGCCTTCACCGTCCTCGCGGTGGCCGCCGTGGTCCTGGCGGTCGCGCTGCCGCTGTTCCTGCCCCGCCTGCCCCGGCCCGCCGCGGCGCGCCCCACGGCGGGCGGCGCCCCGACCCTGTTCACCCCGCCGGTCCTGGTTGGTCTGGGCGTGATCGTCCTGCTGGTCACCGCGCACTTCGCCGCCTACACCTACGTGCGCCCGGTCCTGGAGGACCGCGCCGGACTGGACCCCTCGGTCATCGCCCTGCTCCTGCTGGTGTACGGCGTGTTCGGCCTGCTCGGTAACTTCGCCGCCGGAGCGGTCGCCGCCCGCCGCACCCGGGCCACCGTCCTGGGCCTGGCGGTCGGTGTCGGGGCCGCCGTCGCCCTGCTGGCCCTGCTCGGCACGGTCCCCCTGGCCGCCGGTGCCGGCATCGCTCTGTGGGGTCTGGCCTACGGAGGGGTGTCGGTGGCCGGGCAGATCTGGATGACCCGTGCGGCGCCCGACCGCGTCGAGCACGTCACCGGGCTGTACGTGGGGGTGTTCACCGCCTCCATCGCGCTGGGCGCGCTGGTCGGCGGCGGCGTGGTGGAGTTCGCGGGCGTCACCTGGCTGCTGTGGGGCGCGGCGGCCCTGGCCTGGGTCTCCCTGGCCGTCGGGCTGCTGGGTCCGGGCCCCGACCCGCGCGGTGCCCACCACCGGGAGGGCGAGCCGCGACGCGGCTGAGGTCCTGACGACGCGGTGACGGGGCGGGTGCGGACGGTCCCCGCCCCGGCCGCACCGGCTCGTCCTACTCGTCCTACTCGTCGCCGCCGAAACTGTTGTACTCGTGGGCCCGTTCCTGGCCGGACAGCGCGTGGATCGCGTCCATGACCTCGTCGGTGATCACCCGGCGGGCCTTGCCGGGGGCCATGCTGTCGAAGCCGGTCGAGAAGTCCATCGGCGCGCCGAAGCGCACGGTGAAGGGGCGGGGGCGCGGCATGTTGGCGCCGATGGGCTGCACCTGCTGGGTGCCCGAGACCGCGACCGGCACGATGGGGGCCTTGGACTCCAGGGCCAGGTGTGCGACGCCGGTACGGCCCCGGTACAGGCGACCGTCCCGGGAACGGGTGCCCTCGGGGTAGACCACGCAGGCCTCACCCTCGTTGAGACGGTCCAGCATCATCTCCAGCGACATCATGGCGTCGCGGGCGTTGCCGCGCTGGACCGGCATGGCGCCCAGGGACCCGAAGACTGTCCTGGTGACGCGCCCCTTGATCCCGGTGCCCTCGAAGTAGTCGGACTTGGCGAGGAACCGCACGGGGCGCTGGGTGACCGACAGGGGGATGACGACGCTGTCCACGAACGACAGGTGGTTGCTGGCGAGCAGGACCGCTCCCGTGGTGGGGACGTTCTCACGGCCCTCGATGGTCGGTCGGCACAGGGTCCGGGCGAGGACCGCCGCGGTATGCCGCAACGCACCGTAGAGCACGTGTTCTCCCTAGTGTTGTCGGACGGAGCCGACCTCAATGTAAGGGTGACTCACCGGTAATGATGACCTGCCGCACACGGAGTGCCGCACGTCACGTACCGGGGAAACGGGGAGGTCGGGGCCGTCGGGCGGGGGAGGGTCAGCCGTGCGGACGCCAGTCGGCGTTGGCCCCGCACACCACCAGGCAGGGGTTGTCGCCGGGCACGCGCCCGGCCAGCCACGCGGCGAAGGGAACGGCCGCGGCGGGCTCGGCGGCGATGCGGAAATCCTGCCACAGGCGGGTCTGCGCGCTGATGATCTCTGCGTCGCTGACCAGTGTCGTCGTGACCGGGTTGGCGCGCAGGACCTCGAAGGGCACCCGGCCGATGGTGGCGGCGCCCAGCGCCGACGAGGCGACCGAGTCCACCGGGGTGCGGACCGGGTGTCCGGCCTCCAGCGCGGCGCCCAGGCTCCGGCATCCCTCGGGCTCGACCCCGACCACCCGCCGACCCCCGGCGCCCAGGCGGACCCCGGCGATCAGCCCACCGCCACCGACCGCGACCGCGATCGTGTCGCACTCGGGCGCGTCGGCGGCGATCTCCAGGCCGAGGGTGCCCTGGCCCGCGACCACCAGGGCGTCGTCGTAGGCGTGCAGGTAGCGGACGCCCTCGGACTCCGCGCGGGCCAGCGCCGCCTCGGCGGCCACCGCGAACTCCTCACCGACCCGGACGATCTCCGCTCCGGTGTCCATCAGCGGCGCTGCCTTGGCCTCGGGAACCGTCTCGGGCACGTACACCGTCGCGTGCACCCCCAGCATGCTCGCGGCGGTGGCCACACCGAGGCCGTGGTTGCCGCCGGAGGCGGTGATCACCCGGTCGGTGGGAGCGCCGCCCAGCAGGGCGTTGAGGGCGCCACGGAGCTTGAACGCGCCCGTGCGCTGGAGGTGCTCCAGCTTCAGGGTGAGGGGACGCCCGTCGATCTCGGCGCGCATGACCGGGGTCCGTCGGGCGTACGGTGCGATGCGCTCGGCTGCTGCGCGGACGTCGGTGGCCGTGGGTACGGCGGGCGCGGTCGTGGTGCTCATGTTTCCACTGTGCCGCTACTGACCATGAACTCAAAGTTGGGTCTGCTAAAGAACATGAAGCAGACCTTTGTGTCAGGCATTGTTCTGAATGACCGTGTCGTGCCTGGAAGGGGTGGTCCCGTGCTGGACGCCAACCGTCTGCGCGTGCTCGTGGAGGTCGCCCACGCCGGGTCGATCGCGGCCGCCGCCGACCGACTCTCCTTCACCCCGCCCGCCCTGTCCCAGCAGCTCACCAAACTGGAGCGCGAGGTCGGCTGCCGCCTGGTGGAGCGCGGCCGCACCGGAGCGACCCTGACCAGGGCCGGGGAGGTCCTGCTCGAACACGGCGAACGGGTCCTGGGCGAACTCCGCGACGCCGAGGCCGCCGTCCGCGCCGTCGCGGGCCACCGCGCCGACCGCCTGTCCCTGGGCGCCTTCGCCAGCGCGGGCAAGGTCCTGCTCCCGGGGGCGCTCGCCGCCTTCGGCCACGAACACCCCCACGTGCGGCTCTCGCTGTCGGACATCGAACCGCCCGACGGCCTCGGCCTGGTCACCTCCGGCGACCTCGACCTGCTCATCACCCACCGCTACCCGGGCGTGCCGCTGCCCCGTGCCGGCGGCCTGCGCCGTGAACGCCTCCTGGTGGACCCGCTCATGGTGGTGGCGCCCACCGGCCACCCCGTCACCGACGCCGATCCCTCCCTGGTGGACCTGGCCGACGAGGAGTGGATCTGCGGCGGGCCCGGCATCCACAACCGGATCAGCCTGGACACCGCCGCCGAGGCCGCGGGGGTGCGCCTGACCGTCGCCTACGAGACTCGCGACTACGAGGTCTCCCTGGCGCTCATCACCGCCGGGGTGGGGATCGCACTCATCCCCCAGAGCATCCTCGACGCGGCGCACGGGGGAGGGTGGGTCAGTCGACCCCTGCGCGGCACGTCGCTGGCCAGGGAGATCTACACCGTGCACCGGCTCCGCCCACCGGAGCCGGTCCCCGACATGGTCGCCACCCTGCGCCGCACCGCCGCCCGAAGTCTCCGGACCTGATCCGACTCTCCGCTCGGAAGTCACGCCCGGGACCGATGAGTTCCGCCGACACCGGAGGTCGGTACGGGCGACCAAACACGACGACCCCGGGGCCCGGCCCCGACGGAAAGGACCTCCATGACCACGGCACCCTTCGAGATCGCCCTCCCCATCGCCGACCGGTGGCGGGCGATGGTCTTCTACCGGGACGCCTTCGGCTTCGAGGCCCTGGGCGAGCCCGCCGAGGACGGCGTGCCCGAACCGCTGCGGCTCCGGGTCAACGACCACGCCGTGCTGACTCTCGTCCCCGCGGACGGACTCGCCTGGGTCTTGGGCGAGACCCGTCGGGTCGCCCCTCCCGGCACCAGTGAGTGCCTGCTGACCAGGTCGTTCACGACCGAGGCAGCCGCCGACGAGCTCCTGGACCGTGTCCGCGAGGCCGGGGGAGAGGTGGTCAGCCCGGCTGAGCGGCAGCCCTGGGGCTACTCGGGCACGTGCGCCGACCCGGACGGTCACATGTGGCAGATCACCGTCGAGCCCTGACCGGGGGTCCTACAGGGGTGGCGCCCCGGGCGGGTTCGGGGCGTTCCAGCGGTAGCGGAGGGCGAGGACACGCAGGGTGAAGCACAGGAGCGCGCCGATCACCGCGATCCAGCCGGGGCCGAACCCCGTCAGGTCCACGACCACCACGAACAACGCCCCGATCATCGCCGGGATGGCGTACAGGTGCGAGTTGGCGCTGAGCACCGTCGGGACCCGGCTGAGCAGCACGTCCCGGATGGTGCCACCGCCCACCCCGGTGATGACGCCCAACAGGACGGCCTGGAGCGGGCCGAAGCCGAACTCCAGCGCCTTGGTCGCCCCGATCACGGCGAACAGGCTGAGCCCGGCGGCGTCGAACACCAGGATCGGCTTGTTCAGATGGGTCAGCTGACGGCTGAGGAAGAACGCCAGTGTCCCCCCGGCCAGCGCCGTCACCAGGTACCGCCAGTCCTGGAAGGTGGCCGGGGTCTCACCCAGCAGGACGTCGCGGAGGATGCCGCCGCCGAGGGCGGTCACCATCCCCAGCACCATGACCCCGACGATGTCCACCCGCGCGGTGCGGATCGCCGTCAGCGACCCGTCCAACGCGAAGGCGAAGATGCCGAGGAGGTCCAGGAGGAGGAGCAGGTCGAGCGTGGACATGGCCGTGGGGGTCCCTTGTGCGAAGCGACGGAGTGTGGAGGGGTCCACTGACCGGCTATTCCATCACGTTCCCGGGACGGTCGGGGGCGAGCCCTCGCGGATCCGACGGCGCGAACGGGCGGGAGGGGAGTGAGACGGCGCCGACCGGGGAACCGTCACGCGTGTCGGTTCCCCGGTGTCCAGCCGACGCCGGACACCATCGGGGGTGGACCACCGGACCACGGGCGGAGCGAGACACATGGAACACCTGGACGCGATCGTGATCGGCATGGGGCCGGGCGGTGAGACGGTCGCCGACCGTCTGCTGAGCGCGGGACGGCGGGTGGCGGTGGTCGAACGCGACCTCGTCGGCGGCGAGTGCGCCTACTGGGCCTGCGTCCCCACCAAGACCCTGCTGCGCTCGCCCGAGGTGCGCGCGGAGGCCGCCGGGGCCGCCGGGGTCGGTGAGGCCGCCCTGGAGTGGCCCGAGCTGCGCTCCTACCGCGACCAGATGATTCGGCACCTGGACGACTCCCAGCAGGCCGAGGGTTACGAGGAGCGCGGCGCCCTGGTGCTGCGCGGCGACGCGCGGGTGGTGGGCCGCGACCCGTGGCGCGTGGCGGTCGGCACCTCCGAGTACACCGCCGACCACGTGGTGGTCGCCACGGGCTCCGGTGTGCTGGTCCCGCCGATCGAGGGGCTGGAGCAGTTGGGCCCGGACGTCCTGTGGACCAACCGCGAGGCCACCACCCTCACGGAGATCCCCCGGACCGCGCTGGTGGTCGGGGGCAGCGCGGTCGGCGTCGAGCTGGGCCAGTTCCTGGCGCGCGTGGGCACCCGGGTCACCGTCGTCCAGCGCGGGCCCCGGCTGCTGGACCGCGAGGAGCCGCGGCTGTGCGAGCTGATCAGCGACCAGTTCGAGCGGGACGGGACCACCGTCCACCTGAGCAGCCAGGTGAACTCGGTGAGCAGGGACGGTGACGGTGTCCTGGCGGTGCTGTCCGGCGGCGAACGGGTCCGGGCCGACGTGATGGTCCTGGCCACCGGGCGGGTTCCCCGGGGGGACCAGCTCGGACTGGCCGAACTCGGAGTCGAGCCGGAGCGCGGCGCCCTGCCGGTCGACGACCACTGCCGGGTCGCCCCCGGCCTGTGGGCGGTCGGGGACGTCACGGCCCGGTCGATGTTCACCCACGTGGCCAAGTACCAGGGCCGTGTGGTCAGCGCGAACATCCTCGGCGACGACCGGAGGGCCGACTACACCGGCGTCCCCCGGGTGGTCTTCTCCTACCCGGAGATCGCCGCCGTGGGGCTGACCTCGGATCAGGCCCGGGAGGCGGGCCTGGACGTGGCCACCTCCGAGACGGACCTCACCTCGGCGCTCGCCCGGCCCTGGACCATGGAGACCGACCCGCGCGGATCCCTGGGGCTGGTGGCCGACCGCGGCCGGGGGGTGCTGGTGGGGGCCTGGGCCTTCGGCGCGCAGGCCTCGGAGTGGATCCACACGGCGGCCCTGGCGATCCGGCTGGAGCTGCCGATCACCGACCTGCGCGACTCCGTCCCCCAGTTCCCGACCTTCAACGAGGGCTACCTGATCGCGTTGGACGCCCTGGACGCGTGATCGGGGTTCAGGAGGAGCCGAGGGCGGCGGCCTCCTCGGCCTCCACGCTCCGGTTCCACTCCGGCTTGGAGGCCTGCCAGCCGTCCTCGTCCCGGCCCAGCCGCCAGTACCCGGAGACCGACAGGTGCTCCTTGGGCAGGCCGAGCTCGACGCGCAGCAGGCGGCGCAGGTCACGGACGAAGTTCGCCTCACCGTGCACGAAGGCCCGCACCTCCCCGGACGGGAACTCCAGGGAACGCACCGCCGGGACCAGCAGGGACCCCGGGACTCCGCCGTGCCGGTGCAGCCAGGTCACCCGCACGTCCGGACGGTCGGTGAGGTGCTGCTCCTCGGCCGGGTCGTCGACCTCGACGAACACGTGTGCGGGGCGCCCTTCGGGGAGCGCCTCGACGCTCGCCGCGATGGCGGGCAGGGCGCTCTCGTCCCCGGCCAGCAGGTGCCAGTCGGCCCCGGCGTCCGGAGCGAAGCCGCCGCCGGGGCCGAGGAGGCGCAGGCGGTCGCCGGGCCGGGCGGCGGCGGCCCAGACCCCGGCCAGGCCGACCTCACCGTGGTACACGAAGTCGATGGTCAGCTCACCCGCGTCCCAGGAGCGCACGGTGAAGGTCCGGGTGACCGGCCACTCCGAACGGGGGCGCTCGGCGCGGACCGCGTCGAGGTCGAAGTCCTCGGGGTCGTCCTGCGCAGGGGGTGGGAACAGCAGTTTCACGTAGCTGTCCGTCGAGCCGTCCGTGGCGAAGCCGGACAACCCCTCGCCGCCCAGGACCACCCGGACCATGTGCGGGGTCAGGCGCTCCACACGCTCGACCCGACCGGTGTGCACGGTCCTCCTCGGACGCTGCTGCCGCTCCGTCACGACTCCCCCTTCATGAGGTTAGGTTTACCTAACACTAGGGGGCCGTGGTGGTGCCGGGCAAACCGGGGCGACCTCAGGAGGAGCCCTCCGTGAACACGCCGTGCAGGTCCACGTCGCGCTCGTCCGCTCCCGCGCGCAGGGCCGCCAGCCAGGCGGCCCCGCCCGACGTGCTCCCGGCCATGAGCACCGGGGCACCCGTTCCCATGGTGAGTTTGTGGGTGAGCGCCTCCCGCACCGGAGCGGACCCGGTGAGGACACCACCCGAGAGGACCACCGGCAGGTGCTCCCCGGGCTGCCGCACCTGGTGCACTGACTGCGCCAGGTGGCCCGCGGCGGCGTTCACGATCACCACGGCCGCCGGGTCCTGCCCGAACGCGTCCGAGACCAGCGGAGCCAGCGCCGCGAGACGGATCGGCGGGGCCGACGTGAGGGTCCGTGCGAAGTTGCGGGCGTGCTCCTCGGGCCACCGCTCGGGGCCGGCGGGCCGCTGACCCGGGATGACCCGCTTGGCCACCATCCGGGCCAGAGGACTCAGGTCACCACCGCGGCTCAGCTGGCGCGCGGTCTCCCGGGCCGCCTGGTGCCCGATCCAGAACGCCGAACCCTCGTCACCGATCAGCCAGCCCATGCCGTCCGCCGACCTGCCGCGCTCGCGGTCCTCGATCCGGGTGGCGATCGCCCCGGTCCCCGCGATGAGGATCGTGCCGTCGCGCTCGGACGTCCCCGAGGCGAAGGCCACCGTGTCGTCGCCGGAGAACTCCTCACCCGTGGGGCTCAGCCCGGCCTTGGCCAACGCCTTGTCGAGCCGGGCGCGCACGCTCGCGTCGCGCAGCCCGGAGTACCCGGCCAGGCCGACCACGGTGGCCGCCACGGCGTCGCGCGCACCGGGCCCCGCCCGGTCCAACGCGGCGCCGATCGCCTCGGTCAGCCGCTCCGCGGCCACCTCGGGGCCGTGAGTGTTGGGGTTGGCGCCGCCGGACCGGGCCTCACCCCGACGTTCACCGGACAGTGTGGTCACCAGGGCACGGGTGGTGGTGCCTCCCGCGTCCACCCCGACGACCAGCGTGGGGGAGGGGGAGGGGATTCGTCGTGTCGTCACGACCAGAGCGTGCCCCACCCGGACCCGGCTTACTCACCCGGCCCGCCCGAAGGGAGGCCCAGGCCACGTCCAAAACCAGTGGCCGCCGCTTCGTCGTCACTGGTAAGTCTGACCGTATGACCGACACCAAGAACGCGGACTTCGACCCGCCGAAGCAGGGCTGGACCGTGCGCCACACCGACGCGGAGGAGTTCGCCCAGGCCGCCAGGGTCTTCGGCCAGAGCCTCCTGTTCCCCGAGGACGTCGACGGCCTGTTGGCGCGGATGAGACCGCTGCACGACGAGGTCGGCTACGAGCGGGCCCTGATCGCCGTGGACGAGGCCGAGGGCGAGGTCATCGGCACCGCCAACCACTTCCCCTTCGACATGACGATGCCCTCCGGCCGTGTCCCCGTGGCCGGGGTGACCGGCGTCGGAGTGTGGCCCACCCACCGTCGCAGGGGAGTGCTCAGCTCCCTCATGCGCCGCCAGCTCGCGGACGTCCACGCCGCGGGCGTGCGCTACGCCGCCCTGTGGGCCTCCGAGGGCTCCATCTACGAGCGGTTCGGCTACGGGAACGCCTGCACGGAACTGGACACGACCCTCAACCGGCCCTACGGCGCCCTGCGCGCCGACGCACCCCGCGACCCGGGCCTGCGCGTGGTCCTGCGCGAACCGGAACGGGTCCGGACCGACCTCGAAACCGTGCACGAGGCCGTCTGCGCGGTGCAGGTCGGCCAGTTCCGCCGCACGAAGCCCTGGTGGGACCGGGCGCTGTTCGACGGACCCTCCCGCCGCGGCGACAAGGGCCCGCTGGTGGCGGCCGTCGTGGGCAACGCGGACGGTCCCCTCGGCTACGCCCTGTACCGGGTCAAGGCCCAATGGGAGGACGACGGCGCCCAGGGCGAGGCGCACGTCCAGGAGATCACCGCCACCACCCCCGCCGCCTGGGCCGCCCTGTTCGACCACCTGTTCAGCCGGGACCTGGTCGCGAAGGTGTTCTTCCCGTTCCTGCCCGCCGACTGCCCGCTCCACCACCTCCTCCCGGACCGGGGCCGGGCGGTGGCCAGGCACTTCCCGTCCCTGTGGGTGCGCCTGGTGGACCTGGCCGGGGCCCTCTCCGAGCGCCCCTACGCCGCGCCCTTCGCGGGGGTCGTGGCCGTCACCGACCGCCACGCGCCGTGGAACGCCGGACGGTGGCGGATCAAGGCCGACACGGACGGCGCCCGGGTGGAGCTCACCGACGACGCGCCCGACCTGTCCCTGGACGTGTCCCACCTCGGTGCCGCGTACCTGGGCCAGACCACAGTCACCGGATTCCAGCGCGCGGGGCTGATCACCGAGCACACCCCGGGCACCGTGGCCCGCCTGGACAGGGCCCTGCACCGGATCGACGCCCCCTTCTGCGGGGTCATCTTCTAGACCCGGGCGGGTGCCCCGCGGGGCACCCGCCCGCCGGAGGTCCTGGGAAGCTGGCGGGAGAGTTCCCCCTACCCCCGGAGGTCTTCCATGATGGGCTCTTCGCACGCCGCGACCGGTGTGCTCGCCGGAGCGGCGGTCGGCGCGCTCGCCGGTACCGAGGTCACCGACGTCCTCGTGTGCGCCGCTGTCGGCGCGGGCGCCGCGCTCCTCCCCGACCTGGACGAGCCGGGGTCGTCCGTCGGCCGGTCCCTGGGACTGCTGTCGGAGAGGACGTCGGTGGGCCTGCGGGCCCTCTCCCGGCGCGTGTACACCGCTACGGGCACCCGTCACGAGCTGGAGGCGGGCAAGGACGGCGGACACCGCCACCTCACCCACACGGTTCCCGCGGTGCTCGTGTTCGGTCTGCTCGGATTCCTGGTCGCCGCCGTCGCGCCCCTCGGGACCGCCGTGGTGGTGTTCGCGATGGCGGCCCTGGGGACGGGCACGGTCGCCCGGTCGCTGAAGGGGCGCAAGCGCGGGCGCGGGATCACGGTGGCGCTCCTCGCCCTGGTGTGCGCGACGACGGCGGTGTACGCCCCGGGCGGAGCTCCGTGGCTGATCGGGGTGACGGTGGCCGTGGGGGCTCTGACGCACGTCCTGGGGGACTGGCTGACCCGGTCGGGGGTGCCGCTGGCGTGGCCCTTCAGGGTCAACGGGAAGCGGTGGTGGATGTTCCGGTCGCCGCTGGCGTTCCACACGGGCAGGTCCCCGGTGGAGGTCGGGATCAGATGGGCGTCGCTCCTCGCGGCGCCGCTGATGCTGCTGGTGGCCGTGCCCGTCGCCCCCGCGGGATCCTGAACCCGGAATCCGGTCGTGGGCCAGGCGCCGAGGCAACCCCGGGTCCCTGTGGCCGCGTCGTAGGGTGCAGACCTACGAACGGAGAACTCCATGTCTCGTGTGCTGCTGGCCGCCGGCGTGGTCGTCCTGCTGGCCGCGTGTACACCCGAGCACGAGTACGACCAGGCCGCTCACGCGGCCGCCCTCGACGAGATCGGGGCGACCGTGACCGGGGACATGGACGTGGTCACCGAGGCGTTCGCCCCGGCGTGCGCCGCCGATGACGCGACCACCTGGGCCACGGGGTTCCTGCGCGAGGGTGGTGACGCCGCCGCGCTGGTGGTGTCGGTGGAGCACATGTGTCCCGACCGGGCGGAGGAGTACACCGAAGCCGTCGACACACTGGTGCGGTAGGAGATGTGCGGCGACCCTGTCGCGCCCGGCGCGGCGGGGACCCGGGGTGAAGGGCGAGCCGGACGCGAGTGGGAGAGCACTGTGGCCGCTCAGCGGGCTCCCGCAGGGCCTCGGAGCTGCTCGGTCAGCCGTTCGAGTTCGGCCACCGTGGCGGTCGAGGAGTCGCTGAGTCCGCTGTGCACGGCCGTCGGGCTCCTCAGGAAGCGCTGGAACACGGGCACGAGGAGCGCGTCCGGCAGGGCCCTCAACGCCGTGAAGGCGCGAGGTACCGTCGGTGTCTCCAGCGAGGCGAGGTTCCGCCGCATGGCGTGCACCATCGCGCGGACCGCCTCCGGGTCGTCGGCCAGCGCCTCCGGGCCGCCCGCCGCGTAGGCCGCTCGCTCCAGGGGAACCGAGGACGCGGCGTGCGTCCTGAGCCAGGCGTCCATCCGGGGCTCGGCCCTGGCGTTGATCCCGGCGGCGCGGAAAGTCTTAACTACCCGTTCCAGCCTCGGCGTGGTGCGGCCGTCGGGCTCGCCGACCGGTATCGGGACCCGGCGGGTGAGGATCGTGCCCCTGCGGTGGCGGACCACGTCGCCGTCCATCGTGCCGCCGGTCGTCGGGAAGCCCAGCAGCAAGCGCTCGCGGCCGATCCCCGCGCTCAGCGCCTCCGGTCCGCCCGCCCAGTTGAGCAGGGAGAGCACGTCCCCCGGGACGTCGGCGAGCGATTCCATCACCCCGTCCACCTGGTGGGCGCGGACGAAGACGGTGATCAGGTCGTACGCGCCCTCCGGGTGCTCGACCACCGGTACCGGCACCTGTTCGATCACTGAGGCGTCCTCCTCGGCGAGCCGCACGCCGTGTCGTCGCAGGGCTGTCAGGCGTTCGCCCCGGGCGAGGAGCGCGACGTCGTGGCCAGCCTGGTGCATACGAACGGCGAACTGGCTGCCGCACACCCCGGCGCCGTACACGAGCAGCTTCATGGGAGTCCTCTTTCCTCACGCGCTTGATTCAATCAAACGTTCGTTTGATTCAAACATATGTATAGTCGCTCGTGTGGCAACCCCGGACACTCGTACCCAGATCCTCGACGCGGCCGAGCACCTCTTCGCCGAGCACGGCTACCGCGGCACCTCGGTTCGCGCGATCACCACACGCGCGGGAGCCAACCTGGCCGCCGTCGGCTACCACTTCGGCTCGAAGGCGGAGCTGATGGCGGCGGTCGCCCGCCGCGTGATCGAGCCCATCAACGCCGCCCAGTGCGCCGGGCTCGACCGACTGCTCGCCCGGACCCCCGACCCACCGGTCACCGATCTCGTGGAGGCGTTCGCGGGGCCGATGATGGACGGGATGCGGGCCGGTGACGCGGGCGCCCGGACCTCCCGGCTGATCGTGACGATCCTCAGCGATCCCGCCGAGGAGGTGCGCGGCTGGACCGGCTCGGCCGAGGGCTCGGTCCGCGAGCGTTACCTCGCCGCCTTCGCGCGCGCACTGCCCGGCCTCTCCCCCGAGGAACTGCGGTTCCGGTTGCGGGGGATCCTCGCGGTGACGGCCGTCGACGGCCTGGAGGTCCACCAGCAGGCCACGCCCGGCTGCGGCTCCCCGGGGCCGGGCGAGGCGGCCCGGCGCTGGGCGATCAGCTTCCTCGCGGCGGCGATGAGCGCTCCTCCGACCCGGACCTGACGACGACCCGGGACGGACGCTGGCGGTGTGCCCGGGTGGCGAGGCGGTGACCCCGCTCCTCGGCGGCGTTCCCGTTCGCGTTCCGGGGTTCGCTTCTCTGGCCAGGGGTCATGAGGGGGCCATGCGTGGGAAGGCGAGTCGGGCTCCACCGGGCGGAGCCTTCATGGCACGATCGGGAGGGACTCCGTAGCCGAACACCGGGGAGAGCGATGACCGCCAGTGGCGTACTCCAGGGCGAGTACGAGCCGAGTTCGTCCAAGTTCGTCCGAGACCAGGTGGAGCTGTACGAGCGCACCGGGGGTCGGGAGGGCAACACGCTCATGGACACCGGCATGCCGGTGATCATCCTGACCACGCGCGGGCGCAGCAGCGGCAAGGTCCGCAAGTCCGCCCTCATGCGGGTGGAGCACGACGGCGCCTACGCGGTGATCGGCTCCCAGGGAGGCGCGCCCGATGACCCCGCGTGGGTGGGCAACCTGCGCGAAGCCCCCGACGAGGTCGCGCTCCAGGACGGCCCCACCCCCTTCGCCGCCCGCGCCCGGGAGGTGCGGGGCGAGGAGCGGCAGCTGTGGTGGGACCGGGCCGTGGAGGCCTACCCGCCCTACGCGGACTACCAGGAGAAGACGGACCGGGTCATCCCCGTGTTCGTGGTGGAACGCGCCTGAGCGCGCCGGCCGGTCCTCCGCGAGAGGACCGGCCCGTCCCCTCGCCGAGCGCGCCCTAGGTCAGTGCCCCGACCAGACGGTCCACGTCCTCCTCGGTGTTGTACAGGTGGAATCCCACTCTCAGCCGACCGTCGCGGAGGGCGGCGAGGATCCCGGCCTCCTGGAGGCGTTCGGCGGTCCCGTCCGGAACGGCGAGGGACACGATCGCCGAGCCCGTGGCCTCCACACCCATCGCGTTCCGGAACCGGTCGGCCAGGGCGACGTCGTGCGCGTGGACCGTCTCCAGTCCGACCTCCCCGAGCAGTTCGAGACCGGGGGCCAGCCCGATCCACGCGGGCCACACCGGGGCCATGTCCAGGCGGCGCGCTCCCTCTGCCAGGCGGAGCGGCCCCCCGTAGAGCGAGTTCCACGGATCGGCACCCGCGTACCAGCCGGGCGCGAGCGGGGAGAGCTCGGCCAGGGCCTCGTCGGTCCCGGTCAGGAAGGCCGCGCCGCGCGGACCCAGCAGCCACTTGTAGGTGCTGCACACGACGTAGTCCGCCACCGGGGTCGCCAGCCATCCCGCCGACTGGCTGGTGTCGAGCAGCAGTCGGGCGCCGTGGTCGGCGCACGCGGCGCTCAGGCCCCGGAGCGGGGCGATCCGCCCCGTCGCGGACTGCACGGCGGCGACCGCCACCAGCGCGGTCCCCGGGCCGACCTCGTCGGGCAGACGGTCCAGGGGCACCTCACGGACCCGGAGGCCGCGGGCCATGAGGGGGAAGACGACCGAGGTGAACTCTCCCTCGGCGAGCAGGACCTCCGCGCCGGGTGGCAGGCTCGCCGCGACCGTCCCGACGAACTGTGACGTGTGCGTGCCCACCGCGACCCGGTCGGCGTCGACACCGGTGAGCCGTGCGTAGCTGGCGCGGGCGGCGTCCACGACGCCGTCGACGGAACCGGGGGAGAACCGCCCGGCGGACAGCTCCCGGAGGTTCCGTTCCAGGTCCAGCCGGGCCCGGTGGGACAACAGGCCGTGGGTGGCGGTGTTGAGGTAGGTGCCCTCGGGGGAGAAGTGGCTCTGGGCCTGCGTGAGGCGGGTGCGTGCGGTCTGGTCCATGTCCGCATGCTCACAGGAGCCCCGGGCCGCTTCAAGGGCCATTTCGCCGGGATTGGACTCTTTCGGTCCGTAGGCGATCGAGCCACGCGGTGCCCACCCGGCGCCCGTCGGGGAACCGGTCGTCCCGGTCCCAGCGCCAGGTCGTGATCATCGCCAGCACGAGGAGGCGGCACAGGCGCAGGAGGTCCGGGTCTGCGGCCGGGTAGTGGGCGGCGACCTCGTCGGGGGCGTGCGCGAGGTCGAACTCCACCGGCCCCCGGCAGCAGGTCTCCAGGTCCACGAAGAGCGGCCCCCGCTCAGTGGCGAGCAGGTTGCCGGGGTGCGGCTCTCCGTGCAGGAGCTGGTCCGGTGCACGGCGACCGGTGATGGCCTGTTCGAGCTCGTCCAGCGTGTCCGCGAGCAGCGTCCGGTCCGGGGCGGCCAGTTCCGGCGTGCGGTCGGGGTCGGTCACGAGCCGTCGGGCCTGGTCGACGCGGTCCGTGAAGTGGGGCGTGGGGAGGTCGAGGGCGCGCATACCGAGGTGCAGTCGGGCGAGCGCGTCGGCGTAGTCGGGTGCCGGGACCTCCGGAGGTCCCGCGTGGTGGGTCCACAGCGTGACCTCGAAGCCGTCGCGTTCGTGGACGTCCGGTGCCACGCGGGGGTCGAGCGCGGCCACGGGGCTCCCGGTGGCGGCGAGCCGCAGGGCGAGTCCGACCTCGAACCGTGCCGCGCCGTGCCCCACGGGGGCCACCCGGGCCAGGACGTCGCAGGGCGACAGGCGCAGGGTGAGCCTGTTCGAGCGGTGGAGGACGATCGCGTCGTCGGTTCTCAGGCCGAGGGACGTCGCGACGGCGGTGGCCGAGGCCACCGCGCGTTCCCAGTCGCGCATCGGGACCCCTCCCTCAGTTGCGGAACTTGGCCTGGGCGTCGGTGGACCCGGCCATCAGTTTGTTGAGCAGCCGGACCAGCTCGCGGCGCTCCTCGGGTTCGAGCGCCTCGGCCCAGGCGCTCTCCCTGCGGTTGTGGGCGCGGAAGACACCCAGGATCGCCCCGTACCCCTCGTCGGTGAGGCTGAGCTGGAGGGCGCGGCGGTCGTGCGTGGCGCGTTCGCGGCTCAGGAGTCCGTCGCGTTCGAGGGTGTTGAGCAGGGCGGACAGCGCGGCGCGGCTCATGCCGGAGATCTCGGCGGTGGTCTTGGCCTCCATGGGCCCCGCCAGCCACAGGGCGAAGAGCACGCGGAACCCCGGCCAGGTCCACCCCCGGGGGCGGTGGACGGAGGACTCCAGGTCGTAGACGACCATGCTCGTCGCCCGGTTGAGGGTCAGCACCATGCGCATGGCCTCGGCGTTGACCGAGGGCAGCTCGCGTTCGGCCTTGTGCACCGCGTAGTCCACGAACGACCAGAAGGTGAGCTCGTCAGGGGGTGCCGTGTCGTGAGTCACGCCGACCAGCCTAGTACCGGGCGGGTTCGGTCCCGTCGTCCGTGACAGCGGGAGCACGGTGGGTAGCCTGGGGGAGTGATCTGCATCACCAGCGCGGTGGTCGTGGGCCTCTTGGTCCTGTGGCGTGGAGCACGTTATGGTCTGTTTCATCAAATGTTTGATCATTTGGGCGGCAGTCGCCCGTGACGAGTGAAGGGCCCTTCGACCATGGCAGCCAAGCCGTTCGCCTCATCCGCCGACACCGAGGCCAAGGAGCAGACCCTGGAGGTCCTGGCCGACGGCGTCTACGCCCTCACCGCCGAGGGGGACCCCAACGTGGGCGCCATCGAGGGCGAGGACTTCGTGGTGGCCTTCGAGGCCCTGGCCACCCCCACCGCCGCCAAGGAGTGGCTCGCCCAGCTCCGCGAGCACACCGACAAGCCCGTCCGCTACCTGGTGCTCTCCCACTACCACGCGGTCCGCGTCCTGGGCGCCAGCGCCTTCGACGCCACGGTGATCCTCACCCACGAACTCACCCACGAGCTCATCCGCGAGCGCGGCAAGGAGGACTGGGCCAGCGAGTTCGGCCGGATGCCCCGCCTGGCCAAGGACGCCGACTCCGTACCCGGACTCACCTGGCCCACCCAGACCTTCGCGGACCGCACCACCATCGACCTCGGCGGCGACCGGGGCGAGCTGGTCCTGGAGTACTTCGGCCGGGGCCACACCGAGGGCGACATCGTCGCCTGGCTGCCCAAGCAGAAGATCCTCTTCGCCGGAGACCTCGTCGAGGCCCAGGCCGCCCTGTACACGGGCGACGCCTTCCACCGGGACTGGGCCGGGGCCACCCTCGACCGGGTCAAGGCCCTCGGCGCCGAGATGCTCGTCGGCGGGCGCGGCGCCGTCAGCCGGGGCCGCGAGGAGGTCGACGCCGCCATCGAGCAGACCCGCACCTTCCTGAACGTGATGATCCGCGAGGTCGGCACCGTCCACGAGCGCGGCGGCACCCTCAAGGAGGCCTTCACCGCCACCCACGCCGCCCTGGTCGACGACTACGGCCACTGGCCGATCTTCGAGCACTGCCTGCCCTTCGACGTCTCCCGCCTGTGGGACGAGTTCTCCGGTGTCGAGCGCCCCGTCATCTGGACCGCCGAGCGCGACCGCGAGGTCTGGGCCCAGCTCCAGGGCTGACCCGACACCCCTCCCCCTCCACCGCGCCCGTACGGGGCGCCCCACGAACGGAGCCCACCATGCGACCCCCCGCGCCCCGCACCCCGGCCGACACCGGCACCGACCCCGTGCTGGTGCTCGGCGCGGGGCCGGTCGGACAGACCGCGGCCCTGCTCCTCGCCCGCCGTGGGGTCCCCGTACAGGTCGTGGACGCCCGCCCCGAGCGCGACGCCGTCGGCTCCAAGGCCATCTGCCAGCAACGCGACGTCCTCGACGTCTGGGACTGGCTCGGCGGCGGACGGATCATCGAGGAGGGCCTGACCTGGGACACGGCCCGCACCTTCTACCGCGGACACGAACTGTTCAGCGTGCGCCTGCCCGACCCCGGCGCCTCCTCCCTGCCCTCCTTCGTCAACATCTCCCAGTCCCGCACCGAGGAGGTCCTGGACGAGCTCCTCACCGAGGCGGGAGTGCGGATCAGCTGGGGGCACGAGGTCACCGGGATCGGCCAGGACGCCGACGGGGTCACCGTCGAGTGCGCCACTGCGAGCGGGCCGGTACGCCTGCGCGGCACCCACGCCCTGTCCTGCCTGGGGGCCCACGGCGGCGTGGTCCGCCACGACCTGGGGCTGGACTTCACCGGCACCAGCTTCGACGACCGCTTCCTCATCTGCGACATCCGCGCCGACCTCGGTGACTGGGCCCGTGAACGCCGGTTCTACTTCGACCCCGAGTGGAACCCCGGCCGCCAGGTCCTCATCCACCCCTGCCCCGACTCGGTCTTCCGTATCGACTGGCAGGTCCCCTCCGACTTCGACCTGGCGGCCGAGGAGTCCAGCGGGCGCCTGGACACCCGCATCCGGCAGATCATCGGGGACACCCCCTACGAGATCGTGTGGCACTCGGTCTACCGCTTCCACACCCGGGTCACCGACCGCATGCGCGCCGGACGCGTCCTGCTGGCCGGGGACAACGCCCACCTGGTCGCGCCCTTCGGAGCACGCGGCCTCAACTCCGGGGTCCAGGACGCCGAGAACGCCGCCTGGAAGCTCGCCTACGTCCGCGACGGGTGGGCGGGGGAGGACCTCCTGGAGAGCTACCACACCGAACGCCACGCGGCCGCGCTGGAGAACGCCGACGTCACCAGCGCCACCATGCGCTTCCTCGTCCCCCGGGACGACGCCGAGCACGAGCGACGCGTCAGCGTCCTCGAACGCGCGGTCACCGACCCAGAGGCCCACCCGAACGTGGACTCCGGACGCCTGGCCGAACCGTTCTGGTACACCGACTCCGCGCTGACCACCGCCTGCCCCGAACGCCCCTTCGGCGGCCGTCCGCCGCGCGGACGCACCCCCGCGCCCTGCCCCGGCGTGATCCTCCCCGACGCCCCCGTGACCGTGCCCGGCCGCCCCGAGATCACCCGCCTGCGCCCCCTCCTGCGGGAGGGTCTCACACTGCTGCTCGGTGAGGGTGCCGCGCGGACCGCTGTACACGCCGCCGCCACCGGCGCCACCCGGGCTCCCGTCGCCACCCTGCGCATCGACGAGATCGACCCCACCGGAGCCCTGCGCCGAGCCCTGGAACCCCTGCCCGGACAGGTCTGGCTGGTGCGGCCCGACGCCCACGTCGCCGCCGTCGTCCCCGGTGACGACACCGACGCCGTCCGGTCGGCGGTCCGCACGGCCCTCGGCCACCCGGCCACCGACACCGTCCCCGTCTAGACGCGGCTCCCGACGGACCACCCAACCAAGGAGGAAGAGCGGACATGGCGTACTACCGCAAGGTCGGTGAGGTGCCCCGCACCCGCCACACCCAGCACCACAACCCCGACGGCGGGCTGTACTACGAGGAGCTGATGGGGGAGGAGGGCTTCTCCGCCGACTCCTCGCTGCTGTACCACCGGGCCATCCCGTCGGCGATCGTCGACGCCTCCGAGTGGGAGGTCCCCGACCAGTCCCTGCGCCGCAACGCCCCGATGGTGCCGCGCCACCTCAAGCTCCACGACCTGTTCGGGGGCGAGGAGTGGCGGACCAACGACGTCGTCGAGTCCCGCCGTCTGGTTCTGGGCAACGGTGACGTGCGCATCTCCTACGTGGTCGCCGGAGCTCCCTCGGAGCTCTACCGCAACGGCATCGGTGACGAGTGCGTGTACGTCGAGTCCGGCACCGCCCGGGTCGAGACGGTCTTCGGCCTGCTGGAGGTCGGCGGGGGAGACTACGTCATCCTGCCGCGCGCCACCACGCACCGCTGGGTGCCCACCGGAGACGAACCCCTGCGCGCCTACGTGGTCGAGGCCAACAGTCACATCGCCCCGCCCAAGCGCTATCTGTCCCGCTACGGCCAGCTCCTGGAGCACGCTCCCTACTGCGAGCGCGACCTGCGCGGCCCCGAGGGGCCCCTCCTGGTCGAGGGCGAGAACGTGGACGTGCTCATCAAGCACCGGGGCGACGGCCCGGGCGGGATCTCCGGCACGCGCTACACCTACCCCACCCACCCCTTCGACGTCGTGGGCTGGGACGGCTGCCTCTACCCGTACGTGTTCAACGTCGCGGACTTCCAGCCCATCACCGGCCGCGTCCACCAGCCGCCGCCCGTCCACCAGGTGTTCGAGGGCCACAACTTCGTCATCTGCAACTTCGTCCCGCGCAAGGTGGACTACCACCCGGGCGCCATCCCGGTGCCGTACTACCACTCCAACGTGGACTCCGACGAGGTCATGTTCTACTGCGGCGGCGACTACGAGGCCCGCAGGGGCTCCGGGATCGGTCAGGGCTCCATCTCCCTGCACCCCGGCGGCCACTCCCACGGCCCGCAGCCCGGTGCCTACGAGCGCAGCGTGGGCGCGGAGGCCTTCGACGAGCTCGCGGTCATGGTCGACACCTTCCGTCCGCTGGACCTGGGGGAGGGCGGTGTCGCCGTCGACGACGGCAGCTACGCCTGGACCTGGGCCAAGGGCCGGCGCGCGCGGCGGGAGCAGGCGTGAGCGACCTCCGGACCCTCTACCGGGGCCTGTTCGACGACGCCGCGCTGTTCCCGCCCGGCAACGCGCCCATGGGCGAGGCGATCCCCGCCCACCGGGCGCACCGGGACTCCCGACGGGCGCCCTACGTGGGTCCGTTCCTGGTGGCGGACGCGCGCCTGGCCGAACTGCGCACGGTCCTCTCCCGGGACGACGGCGACCACGGCCCGCTCGCGGTGGTGGTCACCGTCCCCGGCGGGGCCGACGGCGTCCCGGTCGCGGTCGAGGCCGTCCGCTCCGACCCGGCGCTGCGCCTGGCCGGGGTCGAGGTCGCGTCCCCGCCCGGGCAGGCGGGCCGCACCGCCGCCACGGTGGCCGATGCCCTGGGCCCCGGGGTCGACGGCTACGTGGAGGTCGCCCGGGGCGCGGACGCCGCCGCCGACGTCGCGGCCCTCGCCGGTACCGGAGCCCACGCCAAGTTCCGCACCGGGGGACTCACCCCCGAGGCCCACCCCGACGAGGTCGAACTCGCCGCCCTGCTGGGCGCCGCCGTCACCTCCGGAGTGCCCTTCAAGTGCACGGCCGGGCTCCACCACGCGGTCCGCCACACCACCGTGGAGGGCTTCGAACAGCACGGCTTCCTCAACGTGCTCCTGGCCACCCACACCCTGCTCACCGGAGGGGACGAGGCCGCGACCGCCAAGGTCCTCGCCGAACGGGACGGTCCCGCCCTGGCCGCGCGCGCCGGGGGGCTCACCCCCGACGAGGCCGCCCGGGTCCGGTCGCACTTCCGCTCCTTCGGCACGTGCAGCATCACGGAACCCCTGGAGGACCTCGTGGTCCTCGGGGCGCTCCACGCCTGACCACACCCACTCGCAGAAAGCACCTCCATGCCCGACAGCTGGCTCGACATCGCCCCGGACACGCAGTTCGGCCCCGCCACCCTGCCCTACGGCGTGTTCTCCACGGCGGACGACCCCACCACCCGCGTGGGCGTGGCCGTCGGCGGCCACGTCCTGGACCTCGGTGCCGCCGCCCGCGCCCTCGACGCCCCCTTCGCCACGGCCGTCTCCGGGCCGAACCTGGACCCGCTCCTGGCCGCCGGACGTCCCGTGTGGGACCGGGTCCGCGCCGCGCTCACCTCGTGGATCACCGACTCCGCGCACGAGGCCGCCGTGCGTCCCCACCTGGTGGACCGCGCCACGGTGACCCTGCACCTGCCGTTCACTGTCGCCGACTACGTGGACTTCTACGCCTCGGAGCACCACGCCACCAACGTGGGCCGCATGTTCCGTCCGGACCAGGAGCCGCTCACCCCTAACTGGAGGCACCTGCCCATCGGCTACCACGGGCGGTCGGGCACCATCGTGGTCTCCGGGACCGACGTCGTCCGCCCCACCGGCCAGCGCAAGCCCCCGACCGAACCCACTCCGGTGTTCGGGCCGTCGGCGCGCCTGGACATCGAGGCCGAGGTCGGCTTCGTCGTCGGTACGCCCAGCCCCATGGGCGAGCGCGTGGCGGTGGACGACTTCGCGGACCACGTGTTCGGGGTGTTCCTGCTCAACGACTGGTCCTCCCGCGACCTCCAGGCCTGGGAGTACGTGCCGCTCGGCCCGTTCCTCGGCAAGTCGTTCGCCACGTCGGTCTCCCCGTGGGTCGTGCCCGTCGCCGCCCTGGAGTCGGCCAGGGTCGAGCAGCCCGCCCAGGACCCCGCGCCGCTGCCCTACCTGAGGGGCTCCCGGTCCTGGGGCCTGGACCTGCGCCTGGAGGTGCGGCTCAACGGACACCTGGTCTCCACGCCGCCGTTCTCCGAGATGTACTGGACCGCCGCGCAGCAGCTCGCGCACATGACCGTCAACGGCGCCTCCCTGCGGACCGGCGACGTCTACGCGTCGGGGACCGTGAGCGGCCCCGAGGTGTCCCAGCGCGGGTGCTTCCTGGAACTCACGTGGTCGGGGAAGGAACCCCTGCGGCTGCCCGACGGCACCGAGCGCACCTTCCTGGAGGACGGGGACGAGGTCACCATCTCCGCCACCGCGCCCGGACCGGACGGGGCGAGGATCGACTTCGGTGAGGTCACCGGCCGCATCCTCCCGGCGAGGTAGGCACGATCGGTAGCTGACGCGGAGCGGCGAGCTCGGTCGGTTCTTCCGTGCCGTACTTCGCGGGAGAGGCCCCGCCCCGAACATCGGGGTGGGGTCCTTCTTATGGAGAAACTCCATTTGTACCGGGAGATCCTGGTTCAAAGTGCCACAAGGGTGTGATGTCCGCATTCTGCGCGTGCGGGTTATTCTTCGTCTCGCACCTGTGGATTTGAGAGAAAGCCCCACGAACGCCTGTTCGACTCACTAGATTGGTTCCCGAAAAGAAAAGACCCGACCGGTGCGACAACACCTGGTCGGGTCGTGGCCGACGCCTGCACAAACAGGTTGGTCGACTGAGCCACCCCACCCCTCTAACAAGGAAGGCGACTCACCATGGAGTCTAGCGCCTCTCCCTCCTCCGGCACATCCGAATCCCGCAACCCGGCCGGATTCGTTCCGCCCCGCAAGCGTCCACGGGGCGCGCTCAAGGGGATCGGGTTCATCCTCGCCATCTGGGTCCAGCAGGTCTTCCGCAGGGGAGTGCTGCCCACGCTGCGCTCGTTACCCGCCCTCATGGCCATCGCGGACGTGGTGGACGCCGACGGGCGGTGGTGCTACTTCCTGCTGGAGAACCTGGCCCAACGCTCCGGGGGTGTCCTCAGCGTCAGCAGTCTCAAACGCGCCATCGACGACCTGGTCGAGGCCGGTGTGGTCCGCAAGCTGGACCGCTCGGAAACCATTGTGTTCTTCGACCGGGACATCGCCCGGGGGCGCTCCTCCCATCACCTGCCGTGTGTCCTGGAGCTCCTCGTTCCCGCCGAGGACTATCCCGACCTCGTGCTGGAGGAGATCAACGCCTGTCGTGCCCGGTTGGGGGAGGAGCCCCTCACTCCGCACACCCGGCCGTCGTTGAGGGGGTGCCGTACCCCAGGTCAGATTGAGCCCGCCCCCAGGTCAGATCGACCCACAGACTGTTCCCCTGGGGACAGTTCTGATGGGGAGGCGGGCGATTCCGTCCGTGGCGCCTCGAATACAGGCGAACAAAAGCGACAAAGCCCCAGCGGTGAAGTGTTCGAGTTGATCGACCACATTCCCGGTGCGCTTCTGGCAGACCCGGAGACGGATCGGAACCGGTTGGCGGGGTCGGCGGAGAGACTCCTGCGCCAAGGGCTGCGCGTGGCCGACGTCAGGGCGCTGTTGGCGGGAGCGGAACGCCTGCGGCGCCCCTTCCCCGCGCTGATGCGGCGGCTGTGCGACATGCGGGCCGCACGCGCCTACCTGGACGGTGCACTGGGCCGAGGGATCGCCCGGGCGGAGGTGGCGCCTCCCTCGTGGCCGGTGGGGGACGACACCGACCCGTTCGCCCACCCTGCGCGGTTCCTGGTGGATTCCCGAGGGCGGTCCGCCGGGACCTGCCCCCACCATCCTGCCGTGCGCAACACCCCCGGCGGCACCTGCGTGATCTGCGGTCGGCCCTGCCGCTCGGTCCCCGACGAAATCGTGCACGAGCCGAAGCCGCAACCCGCCGCACCCTCCCCGGCGGTGGAGCAGGCGACCCTGGACCCGGAGCTACGGGAGCGGATGGCAGCCTCCCTGCGCAGAGGTGGCCCTTCCTCGGCTCCGTCGCCGCATGACGGCCACCGTGGGGTCTTCGGCTCCGGAATCTCCCCCAGGAGCAGGGCCCTCATCGACCACGCACGCGAACGCCTCGACCGTTCTCACTGTGAACGGCGGTCCGTGGCACGCTGACCCGTCGAAGGTGCGAAGTGAACCAGATCACATCGCGGAGCTGTCAGGGATGCGGAGGCCGTCCCGTTCAAGGGGTACACGAACGGACAGGAGCAAGATCATGCGACACCGCGTCATCGTTCTCGGGGCCGGGTACGCCGGAGCGGCCGGAGCCGGGGTCCTCGCCCGCCGTCTGCACTCCGACGACGTGGACATCACCGTCGTCAACGCCTCCCCCCACTTCGTCGAGCGCATGCGCCTGCACCAGGTCGCCGCCGGTCGCGACACCGGGAGTCGGGGACTCGCCGAGATGTTCGCGGGCACCGGGATCCGGCTGAGGGTCGCACGGGTCACCTCGGTCGACGCCGACCGGAGGACGGTGTCGTTGGAGGCGGCGGCCGGTGCCGAGGAACTGGGGTACGACACCCTCCTGTACGCGCTGGGCAGCACCGTCGACCACGGTGGGGTGTCCGGGGCCGCCGAGCACACCCTGCACGTCGCCGACGAGGGGGCCGCGTCGCGGGTGCGCGACCGGCTCCGTGAACTGGACGGGAGGGGGCGGGTACTGGTCGTCGGGGGCAACCTCACCGGCATCGAGACGGCCACCGAGATCGCCCAGGCTCACCCCGGGCTGCGGGTCACCCTTGCCACCAGCGGTGAGCTGGGCGGATGGCTGGGGGAGAAGGCCCGGTCCCACACTCTGACGGCCTTCGAACGGCTGGGGGTCACGGTGCGTGAGCGCAGCGCGGTCACCCGCGTCGAACCCGGACGAGCGACCACCGAGACGGGCGAGACACTGGACGCCGAGGCGATCGTGTGGGCGGCGGGGTTCGCGGCCCACCCGATCGCCGCGCGCGGCGGACTGGCCGTGAACGAGCTGGGCCGGATGATCGTGGACGAGGGGATGCGATCGGTCTCCCACCCCGAGGTCTACGCCGCCGGTGACAGCGTTCTGGCCGTCGGTGACAACGGCCTGCCGCTCCCGATGTCCTGCGCTTCGGCCGGATTCTCCCGCATGCGGGCCACCGCCGCGATCATCGAGGACCTCACCGGACACCGGTCCAGGCGCACCCCGCTCGCCTACCTGGGCAACTGTGTCAGCCTGGGCCGTGACGACGCGATCTTCCAACTCGTCGACGAGCGGTCGCGGGCGAAGGCGTCCTTCCTGGGAGGCCGGGGCGCCACGTTCCTCAAGGGGTTCGTGCTCTCCACGGTCGCCTGGACGATGGGCCGTCCCACCTACGGTCTGCCGGTGCGCGGGTTCCGCCTGACCGCCCCGGTCAGGACAGCCGCGGCGGCCGCCGACTAACGTGACCCGTATGGACAGCGCGGCAGTGGCGTGCTTCGAGGCCAATCGGGACCGGCTGGCCTCGTTGGCGTACCGTCTGCTCGGCTCCGCCGCCGACGCCGAGGACACCGTCCAGGACGCCTTCCTGCGTTGGGAGGGCGCCCACCGCGACAGCGTCGAGGTCCCCGAGGCCTGGCTCACCAAGGTCGTCACCCACCTGGCCCTGGACCGGTTGCGGTCGGCCCGGGCGCGGCGGGAACGGGCGGCGGGGGACTGGCTTCCCGAGCCCCTGTGGGACGGTGACCCGATGCTGGGCCCCGACGAGACCGCCGAACAGCGCGACTCGGTGAGCCTGGCGGTTCTGCTGCTCATGGAGCGGCTCACCCCGGTGGAACGGGGCGTCTACGTCCTGAGGGAGGCCTTCTCTCACAGCCATGCGGAGATCGCCGCGATCCTCGACATCAGCGAGTCGGCGAGCCAGCAGCACGCTCATCGGGCGCGACGCCGGATCAGCGCCGGGCGGAAGGCCCGCGAGGTCGACCGTGCCGCCGCCCGGCGCGTGGTGGAGGCCTTCGTGGAGGCCGCCTCCTCGGGGCGGACCGAACGGCTGGTCCGGCTGCTCACCCACGACGTCACCGTGGTGAGCGACGGAGCCGGGGGCTCCGGCGGGGTGCGCCGACACGAGGGGGCCGAGAGGGTCGCCTCCGTGCTGCGCGCCGGCTTCCGGCCCACCGACGCCAAGCGGCGCCTGGTCGGGGGCTCCCCGTCGATCCACTCAGGCGTGGTCAACGGTTCCCCCGCCATGGTGATCGCTCTGGGGGACCGGATCGTGGGCGTTCTGGTGCTGGGCGTACGGGAAGACCGGATCGCGGAGTTGGTCGGCACCGCCTCGGCGGACCGGCTCGGCAGGTTCACGGAGGCGTGGCTGAGGGAGGACCACGGCGATCCGCTCGTCGCGGCGTGGTGAACCCGGCTCCGGGCCCGTCCCGACGGGCGACGACGCGTCAGGCGTGACAGGGTGGCCGTTGCCGTGCTGCTTCGACTCGGAGATCACGCGGCGATGACACCTCGCGTTCTCGCAGCTCGTTTACTGGTGACCCCCACGGGGTCGGGTCGAAGCTGGAATCAGGCGTGGGCGCTGACTGCCCGAGCGCTACTGTTCTCGCATGAATAGTGAAATCGCCACGTTCTCCGCAGTCTTAGCGGCTGTATCCGTACTGGCCGCGGTCGTCTCTCTGTGTCTTTCCCTACGGGCTCACGCTCTGGCCGTCAGAGCAGAGAAACGCGCCACGGCAGTCGCGCGCATCTGTCATGTGGATCTCCAGATCACCCCTGCTGACCAAGGAGCGTGCTCCTCCAACGCCCGCGGTACCAGGCGGGGTCGAATCACCAACCACGGTGAAGAAGTCGCGCACAAGGTCACCATCGACAGGCGTGCCACAGATCTTGCTGTGGGCGACTTCGAGATCAAGGACCTGAAAAAGGGCGGCTGGCTGGAGTTCGAGTTTCATCCTCCGTCCGTGAAACTCCCGGAGAGAAAGGTTTCGGCGGACGATTCGCAGGACTCAGTGGCCGCTGACATTTCCCACACGTTCCTTCTCACCTTCCAGCGTGACGACGATCTCGGGGGTGGGACCCGCGAACGGACCTTCCGGTACCAGGACGTCTTCGGTGACCAGGGGAAGTCGCACGGGGGGTGACGGAACGAGGTGATCCTACCTCCGTGCTGCTCCCGCCTCGTCCTGAGCCAGCCGCCAGGAGTGGTCTGACCTGCGGCGTAGATTGGACGCGTCGAGTGGGGGAGGGGAGGCCGCAGTGGCCGAGACGACGGTGACCGAGGTGATGACCGAGCTGGCCGGGCTGGAGGACGCCCGGGTCCGTGCGGTCAACGAGAGGCACGGCGACGACCACGGGGTGAACCTCACCAAGCTGAGGGCCGTGGCCAAACGGCTCGGGAAGCGCCACGACCTGGCGCTTGAGCTCTGGGCGACCGGGGACGGTGCCGCGAGGCTGCTCGCCCTCCTCGTCTGTCGGCCCCGGGAGTTCGGACGCGACGACCTGGACGCGATGCTGCGCGAGGCGCGCACCCCCAAGGTGCACGACTGGCTGGTGAACTACGTGGTCAAGAAGGGGCCGCACGCCGAGGAGCTGCGCCTGGCCTGGTTCGACGATCCGGATCCGGTGGTCGCGAGCGCGGGGTGGGCCCTGACCACGGAGCGGGTGGGGAAACGACCCGAGGGTCTGGACCTGGCGGCCCTGCTGGACACTATCGAGGGGGAGATGGCCTCCGCCCCGGACCGCCTGCAGTGGGAGATGAACAACTGCCTGGCGCGGATCGGCATCGACCACGCCGAGTACCGCGAACGGGCTGTGGGGATCGGGGAGCGCCTGGAGGTGCTCAAGGACTATCCGACCCCGCCGGGCTGCCTGACCCCGTTCGCGCCGGTGTGGATCGAGGAGATGGTGCGCCGGGCGGAGGAGGCGAACACGGGAGCGTGATCCCGGGTCCGATGTGAATCTACGTCGTAAAGGTGACGGTTCGTTTCACCACCGAAGCCACCAAGCGACGCCTCGCCTCCCGGGGGAGTGGCTCCTCAGCCGTCCTCGCGCGCTCTGCGTTCCTTCGCGGTGTGACGCCGTGACTTGGTCCGGTTCCCACACACCCGCATCGAGCACCAGCGGCGGCTCTGGTTCTTCGAGCCGTCCCAGAACACCCACAGGCAGGTGTGCTCGGCGCACCGCTTGAGCCGCACCACCTCCCCGGTCGTCACCAGGCGCACCCAGTCCAGGGCCAGCACGGCGCACGCCCTCCGCGCGGGGGAGAGCTCCGGGTCGGGGACGAGGGTCCTGTCGAGACTGGCCAGGAGCGGGAGTTCGGCCAGAACCGTGTCGGCCCGGGCGAGCGCGTGGGGGTCCGCCGCGGTGCCGTCCAGTGCGGCGCGCAACCCGGCACGCAGGTCCAGGAACGCCCGGTGGTCAGCCGCGTCGGCGCGGGTCCCGCCACCGACCAGTCCGTGCTCACGCAGCCAGTGCGTCAGCTCCTCCGGAGTGGACAGCTCGTCCCGGCCGCTCTCCAGGTCGAAGGTGTTGGTGAACAGCTCGACGCGCTCGGCGGCGGGTGGTCGTTCCATGTCCCCTCCCGGGAGTAACTGGTGACCCAAGGTTAGGGGTTACTCGCTCCGCTCTGGGTCCAACCCACTGTCGGCCTCGGCCATTCCAGGCTACTATCCACCAAACGGCTTAAGGTGGTTAGTCATGACGCAGCTCCGCGCCGCGCGACCCGATGACCGGACCGACACGCGCAACACCGGCGTGCTGGTCGCCTTCACCGCGCTCACCAACCTCGCTGACGGCGTGCTCAAGGTGGCCCTGCCCCTGGTCGCCACGACCCTGACCACGTCGCCCGGGATGATCGCGGCGGTCGCGACCGTGCTCACGCTGCCCTGGCTGCTCACCTCGCTGCACGTCGGCGTACTGGTGGACCGCTTCGACCGGCGGGCGCTGCTCCTGACGGCCAACCTCGTCCGGGTGGCCACGATGGCTGGACTGGCCGCCGCACTGCTCACGGGCGCGCTCTCCCTCCCGCTGCTCTACGCCGGGGCCGCGCTGATGGGGGTGGCCGAGGTCGTGGCGACCACGGCGTCGGTCGCCCTGGTCCCCTCCGCGGTGACGCCCCCGGGGCGCGAGCGCGCCAACGCGTGGATGGCCGGAGCCGAGACCGCGTGCGGGGAGTTCACCGGTCCCTTCGTCGGCGGTGTGCTGGTGGCGGTGGGCGCGGGCCTGGCCCTGGGGGCCACCGGTGCCGCGTACGTGGTCGGCATGCTGGTGCTGCTGTTCCTGGTGGGACGCTTCGCACCGAACCCCGTGGGCGAGCGGCCGATCGGCTCGGTACACGCGCGCATCGGTGAGGGGCTGGCCTACCTGTGGCGGGAGCCCCTGCTGCGCGGCATGGCCCTGCTGCTCACCGTGCTCTGCGCCTGCTGGGGCGCGTGGCTGGCGCTGATGCCTCTGGTGGCCACGGATCTGCTGGACCTGAGCGCCGCCGAGTACGGTGCCCTGATGAGTGCCCTCGGTGCCGGCGGCATCGTCGGGGCGCTCACCGTGGGGTGGGTGAACAGGTTGCTGGGGCGTCGCTGGGCGATGTTCGCGGACCTGCTGGGCACCGCCGCGATGATGGCCGCCCCCGTGCTGACCTCCCATGTGTGGGTGGTGGGCGCGGCCGCGTTCCTCGGCGGCATGGGAGGCACACTGTGGACCGTCAACACGCGCACCCTCAGCCAGCGGATGGTCCCCGGCGCGATGCTGGGCCGGTTCAGCGCCGTGTTCCGCCTGTTCGGCTGGGGCGCGATGCCGTTGGGCGCCGCCCTGGTGGGCCTGCTCGCGGAGGTGGTCGGCGTGCGGGCGGCCTTCGCGGTCTTCGCGGTGGCGGCCCTGCTGACGGTGATCCCCTTCCTGCGCGTGGTCACCCCCGCCGCCCTGGCCGCCGTTCCCCGACACTGACCCCGTGACCCGACTCCGGGCCGTGCCGGCCCCCTACGCGGGCGCCCGGTCACGGCCCCGCACAGGCTGGGTCGGTGGGATGGCGGAGGCGTCACGAGGCCACCGGCCGCCGTGGGCCGGAGGGGAGGGGCGGCGTGGACGCCCCCGCGTTCAGCCCCCCGCCACGGGGAGCTCGATGCTCAGCTGTTCGTCCTCCGTGGGCTTCTCACGACCCGCGTCCCGGGGAGACCCGGGTCTGTTCAGGCCGTACCTGGCCGCGATCTCACGAACGGCCGTGGTGACGATCCGCTGGTAGGAGTCCGAGGCGTAGGAGCCCCGCCCGTAGAGCTCGCGGTAGAGCGGTAGCAGGCGCGGGTGCTCCCGTGCCAACCAGGCGCGGTACCACTCACGCGCGCCCGGGCGCAGGTGCAGGACGATCGGGGAGAGACGGGTGGCCCCGGCCTCCGCGACGGCGGCGACGGTCTCCTCGATCTGCTCGGCGGAGTCGGTCAGCCCGGGCAGGATCGGGGCCATGAGCACCGAGCACTCCATCCCGCGCTCGCTCAGCGCGCGTACCACGCCCAGCCGGGCACGGGGGCTCGGGGTCCCCGGCTCCACGGTGCGCCAGACCCGCGTGTCCACGGAGCCGACCGAGACCGCCATGCCGACCCGGGTGACCCGCGCGGCCTGTTCCAGGAGGGGGAGGTCACGCAGGACCAGGGTTCCCTTGGTGAGGATCGAGAAGGGGTTGGCGGTGTCCCGGAGTGCCGCGATGATCTCCGGCATCAGCCGGTAGCGCCCCTCGGCCCGCTGGTAGGGGTCGGTGTTGGTGCCCATCGCGATGTGCTCACCGCGCCAGGAGGGGCGGGCGAGTTCGGCGCGCAGGCGTTCGGCGGCGTTGACCTTGACCAGGATGCGGGTGTCGAAGTCGCGGCCGCTGTCGAGGTCGAGGTACTCGTGCGTGCGTCTGGCGAAGCAGTACACGCAGGCGTGCGAGCAGCCCCGGTAGGGGTTGATGGTCCACCGGAACATGGGGTCGTCACCCGGTACCCGGTTGATGATGGTGCGGGCCTGGATCTCGATGGCGACCGCCTCGCCGTCCTGGCCCGCGAGGACCGGTCCGGGCGCGGGCGCGCCCAGACCGGCCCGTCCGGTGCCGCGCGTGGGCGGCGGTGTGGCGGCTTCGAACAGTGTCTGCTGCCCGGTGTCCTTGGTTCCCTCTCGGAGGTTCTCCCAGCGCATGGGGTCAATTCGAACATGTTTTCGAATGTCTGTCCAGTGCGGCGGCGTGGCTGGGGATGACGCCTCGCGGCGCGACGCCGCGTGCCCCCTCTAGAGCTGGCTGCGGGCCAGACGCTCGGGGCTCCACCGCTCCACCGCGCGGCCCCGGCTGTCCTGGAAGTCCGGGACGGTCTCCTCCGGGTCCACCAGGATGATCCGGTGCCCCGAGTCGATGAGCTTGGCGGCCATCGCGGCGGACGTGCGGCGGGCCACCGGCAGCACCTCGTCGACCCGGCTCATGTCGAACACCACCAGGTGCGTCGAGGGCGTGTTCCCGACCAGTTCGTGCACCAGGGCCTCGATGCTGCTCAGCACCATGTCGCCCTGCAGCACGTAGACCGTCGCCGGCTCCCCGTCGACGACCTCCTTGCGGGTCTCGCGCAGGGACGAGCGCGCGGGTCTGCCGGACTCCATCAGGTGCAGGCCCAGGTCCTCCGACAGCTTCTCCATCATGACCACGCCGCGCGCGCTGTTGCCGTGGGCGTCCAGGCGCGGGGAGAACACCGCCACCCCCACCTGGCCGGGGAGCACCCCGAGGATCCCCCCGGCCACGCCGCTCTTGGCGGGGATGCCCACGCTGGTGAGCCAGTCCCCGGCCGCGTCGTACATGCCGCAGGAGGCCATCACGCTCATCAGGTGCCGGGTGGTACGCCTGCTGAACAGCCGCTGGCCGGTGTTGGGCTGCA
Organism: Nocardiopsis eucommiae; assembly: GCF_965344335.1. Taxonomy (NCBI): domain Bacteria; kingdom Bacillati; phylum Actinomycetota; class Actinomycetes; order Streptosporangiales; family Nocardiopsidaceae; genus Nocardiopsis; species Nocardiopsis eucommiae. The sequence continues at coordinate 11,172 of NZ_CBDRIY010000027.1, read as the reverse complement.
CGCCGCCGTTGGCCAGCGTGCAGGCCATGAGCGCCAGGTCGCGCACGGTGACGTTGGCCGAGCACTGTCGGACGTACCCGGCGACGGCGGCGGCGGGATCCTGGCCCAGGCGGCCGGAGGCGTGCAGGAGGTAGGCCAGGCCGAGGTTGCGGTCCCCGGTCTCCAGCTCGGAGGCGGCCAGTCGCTCGTCGATCCGCACCGGCCGTTGGGCGAGGTCGGAGAAGAGGTCCAGGACACGGTCCACGGCGGGGCGCTGGTCGTCGCGGACGAGCGTGTGGGTGGCGATCGCCCCCGCGTTGATCATCGGGTTGCGGGGTCTGCCGGTCTCCGGGTCCAGGGAGAGTTCGTTGAAGGCCTCGCCGCTGGGTTCCACCCCGACGCGGTCCAGGACGTACTCCAGGCCGTGGTCCTCGATCGCCAGCGCGTAGGCGAAGGGTTTGGACATCGACTGGATGCTGAACTCGTGGTCCGCGTCCCCGCTCGCGTAGACGGTTCCGTTCACCGTGCACAGCGCCACCGCCACCCGGTCCGGATCGGCGGCGGCCAGTTCCGGGATGTAGTCGGCCGGGGCGCCGGAGACGACGTGGCCGGTGCTCTCGACGATGGCGTCGAGGTAGTCGAGGATCGGTGAGCGCAACAAGGGTTCCCCCGTCTTTCGGTCGGTGCCGCGATGTGCGTCGCGTCCCGACTCCTCCCCAGGCCACACCGGCGACAACCCTGCGTGTTCCGGACCAGGTGCCCGGGCGTGAACGGGGGGTTCACGCGCGCGTCCAGGCCCTCGCGCGGACGCCGTGGGTGTTGGACGACCGGCTGGCCAGACGGTCGACGCACCGCTGGACCCATGGCCCACTTCCTCACACCACGGCGGTGATCCGCCAGCGGTGCCCGTCGGGGTCGGTGAAGCCACCGGTGCGCGTGTTCGGTTCGGGGACGGTGACGGCCGCGCCCGCTGTTTCGGCGCGGGACAGGAGTGCGTCGAGGTCGGCGCACGAGGCCGCGGTGTGGGTGAGGACGACTCCGGTCGGGCCCGTGCCGTGCTCGTCGACACCGACGTCCTTGGCCAGTGCGGCCCGCCGCAGCAGGCCCAGACGGGACGTGCCGGTCGCCGTGGTGAAGTCGACGAATTTGTCACCGTAGTCGTGGCGGGTCTCCATGCCCAGAGCCTCGTAGAAGCCCCGGGAGGCCTTGGGGCTGGTGACGCCGAGGTAGACGGCGGTCTCGACGGGTTCCGGAGGCTCGGGGACGGCTCCGCGGTTCTTCTTCGTGGCGGCGGCGAGCTTCCAGAGGGTCCCGTCCGGTGCCCGGAAGACGGCGGTGTACTCGCCGAAGAGTTCCTTCCTCGGAGGTTTGACCACTTCGGCACCGTGGGCGGTGGCCCTCTCCACCAGGGTCTGGACCTCGGCGGGGCGTTCGACGATCACGCTCAGTACACAGCCACGGAAGCCCGTGGTGTTCGAGCCGGTCGCCTCGAAGGAGAGCCGACCGGTGCCGTTGAGGTCCACGACGGGGGAGTCGGCCGTCGCCCCCTCGGTGAACACGGCCGCGTGGAAGGCGCGCGCGTCCTCCGCCCGTGATGCCTCGACGGTGACGGTGTCCAGTGAGAGCGCCATCGCGCGGCCCTTCGTTCGGTGGGTGGATCGGCGGCCTCCGGGCCCCGACCCCGACCACGTTAGGCCGCGAGTCAGGGCGCGGGCTTCTCGAATCCTGACCGACACGGCACGGAGAGCCTGTCAGGAATCGAGAAGCACCCGGGATCCGGCCTGGCTAGCCTGGAGGGCCCCGAGGCACCGTGACCAGAGGAGACACCCATGACGCAGGACACCCGCGAGGGGCCGGGAGGCTTCTCCGAACAGGAGCGCTCCGCCATGAGGCAGCGCGCCGCCGAACTGCGGAAGGAGGCCGAACGCGGGCGCGGCAACAAGGCGGCCACGGCCGAGCTCGACGTGCTCGCGAAAATAGAGGACATGGAGCCGGCCGACCGGGCGGTGGCCGAGCGGATCCACGCGATCGCTCGCCGCCCACGCGCCGGAGTTGTCACCCAAGCTGTGGTACGGACAGCCCGCGTACGCGAGGAAGGGCAAGGTCGTGTGCTTCTTCCGCAGCGGGCAGGTGGACAAGGAGCGCTACTCCAGTCTCGGGTTCACCACGGAGGCCCGCCTCGATGACGAGGGAGGCCTGTGGCCCACGGCCTACGCGGTCACCGCGCTGGACGAGCGGGCGGAACTGACCATCGCCGACCTCGTGAGGAGGGCCGTGGGCTGACCCGTCCGGACGTCAGTCGGTGCGGGCGCCCAGGGCTCTGAGGAGGTAGGGGAGCAGTCGCCCGGCGATGTCCGCGCCCGGGGTGGCGGCGGTCCCGCCGCCCGCCTCCGGCGGGACCAGGAAGGTGTGGCTGACCATGGGCCCGATGATCAGCTCCGCGACCACCAGGGGATCCTCCACCTCCGGGATCTCCCCTCGCTCCACCGCCCGGTCGAGCAGGGCGAGCACCCTGCCCTGGAGCGGGATCACGAAGGCGTCGAAGAGCACGTCGGCCAGGGCCCGGTTGTGGGCGGCCTCGCCCAGGACGGCGCGCAGCAGACGGCCGGAGGTGCCCTCCAGCGCGGCGGCCTTGTCCCCGAGCAACACACCGAGGTCGGCGGTGAGGCTCCCGTGGTCGTGGTCGGGGCCCAGGTTCTCCGCCCAGGCCCGGGCGGCGCCCACCACCAGGTCCTCCTTGGAGCGCCAGCGGCGGTACAGGGTGGCGGTGGAGACACCCGCCCGACGTGCGACGGCTGCGGTGGTCAGCCCGCTGTAGCCGTGCAGTTGGAGTTCGGTGAGGGTGGCGTCCATCAGCGCGCGGTCCCGGTTGGCGTCGCGGGGTCGGCCCCGTGGGGCGGTCCCGGCGGACGTGTCCGGCAGATGGTCCGTCGTCATACTCGAATCGTATGTGACGGGGCTCTTGGAAACGAAACGTTTTCGTTTACTCTGGGGCCATGGCTCACACCAACGCCTCCGAACCGCTCACCCTCATCACCGAGATCCCCCAGATCGTGGCCCGGCTGCGCGCCACCTTCGACAGCGGCCGCACCAAGCCGCTCTCCTGGCGTCGCGCCCAGCTGCGCGCGATGCGTCGCATGCTCACGGAGGAGCGCGCCACTCTGGAGAAGGCGCTCAGCTCCGACCTGGGCAAACCCCCCGTGGAGGCGCACACGACCGAGATCGGTTTCGTGGTCAACGAGATCGACCACACCCTGAGACACCTGGCCTCGTGGCTGCGGCCGCAGCGGGTGTCGGTCCCCCTGGCCCTGGCCCCGGCCCGGGCCCGCCTCGTCCGCGAACCCCTGGGCGCGGTCCTGATCATCAGCCCCTGGAACTACCCGGTCAACCTGGCCCTGTCGCCGCTGGTCGGCGCCCTCGCGGCGGGCAACGCGGCCGTGCTCAAGCCGTCCGAGCTCTCCCCGGCGACCTCGGCCGTGCTCGCCGACCTCATCCCCCGTTACCTGGACGGCGAGGCGGTCGCGGTGGTCGAGGGCGGAGTCTCCGAGAGCACCGCTCTCCTGGAGCAGCGCTTCGACCACATCTTCTACACCGGCAACGCGGCCGTGGCCCGGATCGTCATGGCGGCGGCGGTCCGACACCTGACCCCGGTCACCCTGGAACTGGGCGGCAAGAGCCCGGCGGTGGTCGAGCCCGGCGTGGACCTGGCCACCACGGCCCGGCGCCTGGCCTGGGGAAAGTTCACCAACGCGGGACAGACCTGCGTGGCCCCGGACTACGTGCTGGCCATCGGTGACACGGCGGAGAGGCTCCAGAAGGAGCTGGCCGCCGCCATCACCGAGATGTTCGGCTCCGACCCGGCGAAGAGCGCGGACTACGGTCGCATCGTCAACGAACGCCACTTCGACCGGCTCAGCGCCCTGCTGGAGAGCGGCGAGGTCGTCGCGGGCGGGAACACCGACCGCGAGGACCTCTACATCGCCCCCACGGTGCTGGGTGACGTGGATCCGGACGCGCCGGTGATGGCCGAGGAGATCTTCGGTCCGATCCTGCCGGTTCTGCGGGTACCCGACCTCGACGCGGCGATCCGCTTCGTCAACGAACGCGACAAGCCGCTGGCGCTGTACGGGTTCACCGACTCCGAGACCACCAAGCGACGCCTGACCACCGAGACGTCCTCGGGCGCCCTGGGCTTCGGGCTGCCGATCGCGCACCTGGCCGTGCCGGACCTGCCCTTCGGCGGGGTGGGGGAGAGCGGGATGGGCGCCTACCACTCGGCGGCCTCCGTCGACACCTTCTCGCACACCAAGTCGGTCCTGGACAAGTCGCTGCTCATGGACACCATGCGGGTGGCCTACGCGCCGATCAGCCAGGTCAAGGAGCGCATCCTGCGCCGGATGCTCTGAACGGGCTACTCGGTCCGGGCGTCGGAGTACGCGGTGCCCGGTTCGAGGCGGTCCCCGAACAGCTCGCTGACGGTCACGAAGTGGTAGCCCCGCTCGGCCAGGTCGTCCAGGAGTTCGGGGACCGCCTCCACGGTGGTCTCGTGGATGTCGTGGAACAGGACGACGCTGCCGTCCCGGACCCCGTCGAGGGCGATCTCGCGCATCCGGTCGCCGTCGCGGTGCTGCCAGTCCAGGGTGTCCACGTCCCAGAGCATCATGGGGTGGGGGATCGCCTCGCGGGCGGTGTCGTCGAGGGCCCCGTAGGGCGGGCGCATGCTCCGGGGCCGCTCCCCGGTGACCTCGGCCACGGCGCGGTCGGTGCGGGCGAGGTCGTCCCTGATCCGGTCGGCGGAGAGCGTGGTGAGGTCGTCGTGCTTCCAGGTGTGGTTGCCGATCCCGTGGCCTTCCTCGGCCATGCGCCGCACCTCCTCACGGTGGTCGTCCACGCGTGAGCCGAGCAGGTAGAAGGTGGCCCTGGCGTCGTGCTCGGCCAGGATGTCCAGGAGCGCGTCGGTGTACTCGCCGGGCCCGTCGTCGAAGGTCAGGGCCACACACCGCACCGCGTCGCAGTCCGGTGCCTCCTCGGCGGGGGTGGCCGTCACCGGGGTGGCGGCTCCGATCATCAGGCCGGAGGCGAGGAGGAGGCCCCCGGCGGCGCCTGCGGCGCCCCTATGTATCAGAGAGGTAACGTTCACCCGTCGAAATTTAGACTAAACGGGCATATCGGGCAAGATCCAGCGTGTCTCCGGGCCCGAGAGTGAGGAACGACGCGTCACCCCACGACCGAGGGCCCCGGTCGCCACGTGGCGACCGGGGCCCGTGCGGACCGGTGGGTCAGTCGACCCGGGCGTCCGTGTGGGACTGGCCCGGCTTCAGGCCGTCCTCACCGAAGATCTCGCTCACGGTCACGAAGTGGAACCCGTCGGCGTGCATTCCCTCCAGCACGTCCGGGATGGCGTCGACAGTGGACTTGTGGATGTCGTGGAACAGCACCACGCTGCCCGGCTTGGACTCGTCGAGCGCGTGCTTGGTCACCGCGCCGGTGTCCCGGTTCTGCCAGTCCATCGTGTCCACGTCCCACAGGATGATGGGATGCTCGGTGGCATCGCTCACGGTGCCGTTCATCGCGCCGTAGGGCGGGCGCAGGGTGGGCGGTGCCACCCCGGTCACCTCCTGGATCGCCTCGTCCGTGCGCTTCAGGTCCTCGGCCACCCCCTCGGCGGAGAGCGTCGTGAGGTCGTCGTGCTTCCACGTGTGGTTGCCCATCTCGTGGCCCTCGGCGTGGGTGCGCTCCACGATCTCCGGGAACTCGCTCACGAGGGAGCCCATCACGTAGAAGGTGGCCCTGGCGTCGTACTCGGCCAGGTGGTCCAGGAGCTCGTCGGTGTACTCGCCGGGCCCGTCGTCGAAGGTCAGCGCCACGCACTTGAGGCGCTCGCAGTCCAGGCTGCTGCCCTCGGCGGTCAGGGTCCCGTCGAGCGGGAAGTCCTCGGGATCGGCGTTGGCGGCCACCGCCGCGCTGCGCGCGTGGTACCCCAGTTCGGAGAGGACCTCCTCGGTCTCCTCCGCCTCCACCGGCAGCAGGACCTCGCTGACCCGGCCCGCGCTCGGAACGTCCGCCGGGTCCATGCGCACGGCCAGCCCGCCCGCCGTGCTGAAGGCCAGGTCGGCCAGTGGCGAGGCGGCCCAGCGCTCGGCTGCCTCCCAGGCCTGTTCCGGGTCGCTCAGGTCGGCGTCCCCGACCGAGAGCGCCGCCCCGTCGGTCTCCTCGGTCCCACCGGGTTCCGGGTCCCCGGATCCGGACTCCTCCTCGGAGGCCCCGGCCGGTTCGGAGGCCGCGGCCGAGACCGAGTCCGGGTCGGCCTCGGCCGAGACCGAGTCCGGGTCGGCCTCGGCTCGCATCGCGATCTCGCCCAGGAGCCCGGGCACCTGGTCGGCGGTCATCTGGTAGCCGTCCTGGAGCACCTGGGCCACGGCCAGGTGCGCGGCCTCCAGGGAGGCCTCGTCCCGGAAGAGCGAGGTCCAGGGCAGGACCTCGCCGGCGCCGGAGTCGTACCAGAGCGTCGAGGTCTCGGTGCCGCCACCGCGGACTCCCGAGGTGACGGCGGTGGTCCTGGCTCCGATCACGTCCCCGGAGGCGGCCAGCAGCTCCACGTCCTGGACCAGTTCGGGGCTGCCGTGATCGGGCAGCTCCTCCAGGAACGCGGTCTGGCGTTCGGCCATCCCGGTGCGGATCTCCGTCGTCAGCGGATGGGATTCGCCCAGGATGGGATAGCGGTAGCTCACCGTGCTGTGGTCGACCCGTACCGACACCGTGCGCGTGGCCAGCTTCTCCAGTGTGTCCGGAGAGAACTGGATCGCCTCGGCGTAGGGCAGGTTCTGTTCCGCGGAGTGGCAGCCCGGGACCAACAGCAGGCCCAGAGCGGCACTGACAGTGAGTTTTCGTCTCAGTGAGGTGTCAGCCACGTGGGGACCTTATCGAAACCACAGGTGCGCCAGATGACCAGCGAGCGACGGAACGTGCTCACAGAGTGATCAAATGCCCCTCTGTGGCCGGAAAGTCAGTTTTGTGGACTCGGCCCGCGCTCGGGCGTGTCACCACGGCCCTTCCGGCCCCCCGGAACCACCCGCTTCGGTCGCCCCTCAGGACTCCCGGGGGTCCTCCGAACCCGGCTCGGCGGCCGACGCCACCCGGGCCTCGGCCGCCACAACCGCCACGAGGGCCCGCGTGCGGGCCAGGGTGTCGGTGTGCTCCTCGGGGCGTTCGGTCCTGGGCAGGTGGACGTGTCCGGCCGCCACGACCGAGCCCGCCCGGTCCCTCAGCAGGGTGTTGCGGTAGGCGATCTCGTTGGAGAGGTAGTCGCCACCGCCGCCCTTTCGGGCGGCCGACCCCTCGGTGGGCCCACCCGGGCGTGTCACCGGGGTGTCGCCACCCTCGGGGACCTCGGTGACCTCGGTGTTGACGACCATCGCGTCCGGCCCGGTCGTGTCGGCGACGATCCGCTCCACCGGCAGCGAGGTGCGGGTCCACTCAGGGGCCCCGGGACCGGCCACCGGCGCGCGTCCGGTACGGGAGACCCCCAGGTTGTCCTCGCCCCCGCCGCGCCACACCCCGTTCCAGACCTCCAGGTCGAACCGGTCACGTCCCCGGCTCAGCGTGATCACCGCGTCGGCCACCCCGTACTGGTCGGCCAGTGCCTCCTCCACGATCCCGGCGTCGAAGTCGCCCCAGCGCACCGGGAACACGGCGGCGCGCACCACGGCGGTGCGCTCACCCACGGGGAACGTCCACCCGTGCAGGTCCAGGGCGGCCGCCCCGGAGGGGTTCGAGCAGCCGGGGTCGGTGTCCAGGCGGAAGGGGTCGAAACCGGTGACGACGACGCGCACCCACCGGTCGCCCGGCGGGAAGTCGAGGTCGGTGATGCCCCGGGAGGCGGTCTCGAACAGGTGGAGGAGCGCGGCCCGCTCCGCCTCGGACAGGGGGAAGGAGGGCTCCCAAGCGCGCAGACGCGCACGCAGGACCAGCCGTGCCCAGTACAGGGGGCGGTCGTCGACCGGGTCGGGGCCGGTGCGGGTGGACTCCGTCCACAGCCGGGAGGCGTGGGAGGCGACCACCTCCCGGGCCTGTCCGGGGTCGGTGCTCGCGCGCAGGTCCGCGGCGAACAGGGGATCGGCGGCGCCGAAACCGGAACGCGCCAGGATCTGGCGCGCCTCCGGAAGGTCGGCGCGGGCCTCTTCGGGGGTGGTGTCGTGGTGCACGGGCCAGCTGTCTGGGTCGGGGACGGGGGAGCGGCTCCGCGATTCTAACGGTCTCCCATGACACTCCGTGCGGGAGCGGAACCCGCCTCGCACCGGCCCCGCGGCCGGTGCGGGTTCCCGGCGCGACACCCGGCGGGCCGGACGCCGGGGGTGGACCGCCGGGCCCGGAGTTGGCAAGGTGTGTGATGACCGCCTCCCCTCTCAACGGAGAGAGAACACACATGCACACTGGTGCCCTCCCCGACACCGAGGTCCTCGCCGGACGCGCGCGGACCGCCCTGGAACGGTGCGGCGTGACCCGCCTGCCCGAGTCCCTCGGGGCGCCCGGTCAGGCCCGTACTCCGATCACCGGCGGAACCCTGTTCCCCGTCGAGTTCGACACCCCCGCCTCCGCCGAGCGCGCGGTGGCCGAGGTCCACGGCTCCTTCACCTCCGCCTGGCGGGACACCCCCGCCCCGGTGCGCGGCCAGCTCGTCCACCGCCTCGGTGAGCTGCTGCGCGAGCACAAGGCCGACCTCGCGGAGCTGGTCACCCTCGAGGCGGGCAAGATCCGTTCCGAGGCCCTGGGCGAGGTCCAGGAGATGATCGACGTCTGCGACTTCGCCGTGGGCCTGTCACGTCAGCTCTACGGGCGGACCATGCCCTCGGAGCGGCCCGGCCACCGGCTGATGGAGACCTGGCACCCGCTGGGCGTGGTCGGCGTCATCACCGCCTTCAACTTCCCCGTCGCCGTGTGGTCCTGGAACACCTGCGTGGCCCTGGTGTGCGGTGACACCGTGGTGTGGAAGCCCTCCGAGCTCACCCCGCTGACCGCGCTGGGCTGTCACGGCCTGCTCATGCGCGCCGCCGCCGACGTGGGGGCGCCCGCCGACGTCCACCGGGTGGTCCTCGGCGGGGCCGAGGTCGGGGACGTACTGGTCAACGACGAGCGGGTGGCTCTGGTCTCCGCGACCGGTTCGACCGCCATGGGCCGGGCGGTCGCGCCCAAGGTGGCCGCCCGCATGGGTCGGTACCTTCTGGAGCTGGGCGGCAACAACGCCGCCGTCGTGGCGCCCTCGGCCGACCTGGACCTGGTCGTGCGCGGCAGCGTGTTCTCGGCGGCCGGGACCGCCGGACAGCGCTGCACCACGCTGCGCCGCCTGATCGTGCACGAGGACGTGGTCGACCAGGTCGTCGAGCGCGTGGTGGACGGCTACCAGCAGCTGCGGGAACGGATCGGTGACCCCTACGAGGAGGCGACCCTGGTGGGGCCGCTGGTGGGGGAGCGGGGACACACGGCCATGCGCGAGGCGCTGGAGCAGGCCCGGGCGGACGGCGGCGACGTGCTGGTGGGCGGTGAGCGGCGCCTGGAGAAGGACGCCGAGGACGCCTACTACGTCGAGCCCGCGGTGGTGCGCATGCCCGCACAGACCGAGGTCGTGCGCACGGAGACCTTCGCGCCGATCCTGTACGTCCTCACCTACCGCACCCTGGAGGAGGCGGTGGAGCTGCACAACGGGGTTCCCCAGGGGCTGTCGTCGGCCATCTTCACCCAGGACCAGGCCGAGGCGGAGCGCTTCCTCTCGGCGGCCGGGTCCGACTGCGGCATCGTCAACGTCAACATCGGCACCTCGGGCGCGGAGATCGGCGGGGCCTTCGGCGGGGAGAAGGACACCGGCGGGGGTCGGGAGTCGGGGTCGGACTCCTGGAAGGCCTACATGCGCCGGGCGACCAACACGGTGAACTACGGCGGTGAGCTGCCGCTGGCCCAGGGCGTGCGCTTCCTGTAGGAGCGCGTCGGCCGGGACGGGGCCCGGGTCCGCGGACCCGGGCCCCGTCGTGCCTTGCGCGTCCGTGGACGCTTCGCTCCAAAAGAGTTGTGGGCAACCCTGTTGTGCACAACCATTTACTGTTACCGTGATCGGGACGTCGAGGGGAGGAGCGAACATGACGGAGACCGACGGGGGCGACCCCCTCGCCCTGGACCGGCAGCTGTGCTTCTCCCTCTACACGGCCTCCCGGGCCCTGACCGGTCTCTACCGGGAGATCCTGGCCGACCTGGGACTCACCTACCCGCAGTACCTGGTCATGCTGGTGCTGTGGGAACGCGGGACCCTGCCGGTCAAGGAACTCGGCATCGCGCTCAGCCTGGACTCGGGCACGCTCTCGCCCCTGCTGCGCAGGATGGAGGGCGCCGGCCTGCTCACCCGCAGGCGCGGGCCCGAGGACGAACGGATCGTGCACGTCAGCGTCACCGACGAGGGTGGCCGCCTGCGCGAACTCGCCCGGGGGATCCCCGACCAGGTCCTGAGCGCCACCGACCTCCCGGTGAGCAGGATCGAGGAGCTCCGGGGCCTGCTCGACCACGTCACGCGCTCAGTGGCCGGAGCCGCGGGCCGGACGACCGCGTCCGGTCCGGACCCGGGCAACTGAGGCGCGTCCGCACCACCTCACCACCCCACAACGCCACACGTGGGCCCGGCGTCGCCGGGCCACAGAGAGGGATCGAACATGGCCTACAACGTTCTCTACACCGCCAACGCCAGTGTCACCGGAGAGGGCCGCAAGGGCTCGGGCAAGACCGACGACGGCCGTCTGAGCGTCGACCTCTCCGTGCCCGCGGGCGTGGGCGGCGACGACGGCCCCGGCACCAACCCCGAGCAGCTCTTCGCCGTCGGCTACGCCGCCTGCTTCCACGGCGCCCTGAAGAACGTCGCCCGCCAGGCCAAGACCAAGGTCGACGGTTCCACCATCGACTCCAAGGTGAGCCTCGGCAAGTCCGAGGAGGGCCTGGACATCGCGGTCGAGCTCATCGTCACCCTCCCCGGCCTGGAGCAGGCCGAGGCCGAGAAGCTGGTCGAGGCCGCCCACCAGATGTGCCCCTACTCCCGCGCCACGCGCGGCAACATCGAGGTCACCCTCACCACGAAGACCGCCTGAGGCCCCGAGGGGAACCAGGGTCACACGAAGCGGGGGGCGGTTACCCCCACTGCCCGGCCCCCCCGTGTTC
>NZ_CBDRIY010000026.1:0-87045 GCF_965344335.1 Nocardiopsis eucommiae | reverse complement strand
GCCGGTGCCTACGCGTCCTTCTCCGTGGCGGCCAGGTCGTCGAACCTCGTGTTCTCGGTGGGCTTCACCCCGGTCAGGTAGCCGGCCCTGGCGATGGCGTTGCCGCCGACCGCCGCCGTGGCCAGCTGGATCAGCAGGGCCAGGCCGATCTTGACCGCGTTCTCCACGGACGGGTAGTGCAGGAGCAGACCGAGCAGCACCAGTGCCGTCCCGAGTCCGCCCGCGACCCCCACACCGCTGAGCCGGGCGTAGAAGTCCTGGAGACGGAGGAGACCGACCGCCCCGACCAGGAACACCAGGCCGCCGACGATCATGCAGACCACCCCGGCGACATCCAGCGCGTTCATCGCTTACCTCCGGTGATCAGACGGGCCAGGGACAGGGCGGCCAGGAAGCCGGTCAGCGCGCACACCAGGACGATGTCCACGACCAGCTCGGTGTCCAGCCGGAAGCCGAGCATGGCGACCAGCCCCACGAAGCCGAAGAAGACGATGTCCGAGGCGGCGCCCCGGTCGGCGGCAGAGGGGCCGGTCAGGATGCGGTAGGCGGCGATGGCCATGGCCAGCACGATCGCGGCCAGGCCGATGTCGATGAGCTGCATCAGTTCCGTTCTCCCTCGGCCGGGACGCTCTCCGGCGGGCCCGCCGGGCGGGTGGCCGCCAGGACGCGGTCCTCCATCGCGTGGATCTCCTGCTGGAAGGACGCGCGGTCCGTCACGTACAGCCCGTGCACCCACAGCGTCGCGGGATCGCGGCGCACGGCCACCGTGACCGTCCCCGGCGTCAGGGAGATCAGGTTGGCCAGCAGGGTGAACTCGAAGTCGGTCCGGCAGCGGACCGGGACCTCCACGAACGCCGGGGTCGCCGAGCTGCCCGGGGTGACGATGTCCCACATCACCTGGAGGGAGGTCTTCACGATCTCGGCGCCCGCGTAGAAGGGGAACCAGAGCACACGTGGTGCCCACATCGGGTGGATCATCGTCCCAGCACCGCCTCGACGTATCCGGAAGTGTCCAAGAGCCCGTTCGCGGCCTGCGCGCTCAGGTCGAGCAGGACCTGCGCGCCCAGACCGATGCCCAGGGTCGTGGCTGTCAGGATCAGGCCCGGCACGATCAGCGCCGTCCGGATCCTCGGGGTGGCGCGGGTCGCGGTGGCGACCGCGCCGTCGGAACCGGCGACGACGGGGGACCCGTCCTCGTCCGGGGCCGGGCCCCAGAACACGCCGCCCCAGATCTTCAGCATCGACATGAGGGTGATCAGGCTGACCGCGATCATCACCGCCATGGCGGTCCACTGACCGTCGTCCACGGCCGCGACGACCAGGGTGAGCTTGGCGACGAACCCGGAGAACGGCGGCAGACCGGCCAGGGAGAGGGCCGCGCCCATGAACACCAGGGCCAGCAGCGGCTCCCGCCTGGCGATACCGCCGAGGCGGTCCAGCGCGCCGGTCCCGTAGGTGTGCTCGATCGCGCCCGTCGAGAGGAAGAGCGACGCCTTCACGATCATGTGGTGGATCAGGTAGAAGATGCCCGCCATGAGCCCGATCTCGGTGAACAGGGCGACGCCGAGCAGGATGTACCCGATCTGGCTGATCATGTGGAACACCAGGATCGAGCGGGTGGTGCCCTCGCCGACCGCGCCCATCACGCCGATGAGCATGGTGAGGGTGAAGACCACGACACCGATCCACAGGAACCTCGCGTCCCCGTCGAAGACCAGCGCGTACAGGCGGTAGATCGCGTAGATCGCCACCTTGGTGTGGAGGCCGGAGAACAGGGCGGTGATCGCCGGGGAGGCGGCCGGGTAGGTCCGGGCCAGCCACCCGTGCACCGGGACGACGGCGGCCTTGATCGACAGCGCGAGGATGACCACGCCCATGCCGACCGCGACCATCGGGTCGTCCTTCGCGGCACCCGCCAGCTCGCCCATGTGCACGGTTCCGGCGGTGGCGTAGACCAGCGCCACGCCCGCGAGGAAGATCGTGGACGTGAGCAGGTTGACCGTGACGTAGATACGCCCGGCCCGCAGCCTGCCCATGGCACCGAGCATCGCCAGCAGGCCGTACGACGGCAGCAGCATGACCTCGATGAACACGAACATGTTGAAGATGTCGCCGGTGAGGAGCGCACCGGACACACCGGCCGTCAGCACCAGGACCAGCGGGGAGAAGAACGACCGGCGGTCGTCCTCGGTGGCGATCGCGAACACCGAGCACACCAGCGCCAGGAGCGAGGTGGTCCACAGCATCAGCGCGCTGAGGACGTCGACGACGAACGGGATGGCGACCCCGTCCTGCCACAGGCCCACGTTGTGGGCGAACACCGCGCCGTCCCGGGTGAGCCAGACCAGCCCGGAGGCGCCGAGCAGTGACAGCGAGGTGGGCAGGAGCAGCAGGATCCGGCGCAGCCACAGGGGCCGGCTCAGGACGATCAGCAGTCCGGCGCCGACCAGCGGGACCGCGACGAAGAGAGGCAGCAGCGCCGCGTTCATGAGGCGTCCTCGGTGTCGTCGTCGCTGCCCGAGGCGGCGAGGGTGAGCATGTAGATCGCGATGGAGAAGGCGATCACGATCGCGGTGAGCACGAACGCCTGCGGCAGCGGGTCCGCCGCCGTGGGCGCGGTGCCGAACTGGAGCAGCGGCAGGTCCCGGCGGAACACGCCCCCCGCCGACATGATCAGCAGGTTCACGGCGTGGCCGACCAGGATGAGGCCCAGGACGATACGCACCATGCCGCGCTGGAGCATCAGGTAGACGCCTCCGGCGACCATGACGCCGATGGTGATGGCGAGGGTCATCGCTTGCCTCCCGTGGTGGAGTCGGCCGGGTCGTGTGCGTCGGTGTCCGGCGGCACCGTCGTGTCGGTCCCGGGCGGGACCGCGCCGTCGGAGCCCGGCCCGCCGCGTTCGAGCCCCAGCTCGTTGAGCGCGGTGAGCAGGACGCCCACGACCGCCAGGTAGACGCCGACGTCGAAGACGAACGCGGTCGTGAAGTGGAAGTAGTCACCCCAGGCCAGCGGGATCTCCGCGTGGAGCGGCTTGAGGAACGAGCCCTCCAGGTAGCCGAGGAACCCGGAGAACGCGGCCACCAGCACACCGGTGCCGATGATCGCCGGGTAGGCCAGGCGGATGCGCGCGGCCCGGTCACTGGCGGCCGAGAGGTAGGTCAGCGCGAAGCCCGCCCCGCCCACCAGACCCGCGATGAACCCGCCGCCGGGCTCGTTGTGGCCACGGAACAGCAGGTACAGCGACCAGATGACCAGCAGCGGCATCAGGAAGCGGCCGACCGTGCGCATCAGCACCGTGTTGTCGGTGGGGTCGTGCGCGGCGTTGGCCGGGCCCACGACCACCTGGCGCGAGGAGTGCACCGGGAGCAGGTCGCTGGACCGGATCACCGCGATGATGATCAGCCCCGCCACACCGAGGACGGTGAGCTCCCCGAGGGTGTCCAGCGCTCGGTAGTCGACCAGGATCGTGTTGACCACGTTGGTGCCGCCGGTGTCCTCCGGGGCGTGGGCCAGGAGGTACTCCGCCACGGGCGACAGCTCGCGCCGACCCGTGAGGGCGTAGGCGCCCAGACCGGCGGCCAGACCGGCACCGATCGCGATAGCGGCGGTCAGGACGGTGCGGCGGCGCCGGACGGCGTGGAAGCGGCGCGGCAGGCGGCGCAGCACCAGTACCGCGACGACCACGGTCAGGATCTCCACCAGCAGCTGGGTGAGGGCCACGTCGAAGGCGCCCAGGAAGAACAGCCACAGGGCGACGGTGAACCCGGCCACGCCGACCAGGGCCAGTCCCGCCATCCGGGAGCGGGTGACCACGGCGGCGCCGACGGCGACGACCATCAGCCCCACGAGGAGCCAGTCCAGGCCCAGCGAGGTCTCCCCGGCCGGGGAGGGCAGGTCCAGCCGGAACACCACGGTGACCAGGGCCAGAGCGATGATCAGCACCATCGGCACACCCAGGTGGAAGGCGGGGGAGTCGGTGCGCGTGAGGTCGCCGGTGCGCCTGCCCGCTCGGATGATCCCGTCGTACAGGGCCTCGAAGACCCGCACCCCGGTCACCGGGACGAGGTCGCGCCCGGCGAGGGCCTCACCGGAACGGCTCCGCCAGGACAGCAGGGCGCCCAGGCCGATCGCCAGCGCGGACATGCCGAGCGCCGCGTTGAACCCGTGCCACAGCAGCAGGTGCGCGTCGGCCGCCTGGTGGGTGGCGTTCAGGGCCACCTCGTTGACCAGCGGATCCAGGGCCGGGACGGTCAGACCGAGCAGTACCCCGCCGAGGGAGGCGAGGATCGCCGGGAACCAGAAACTGGAGCGCGCCTCGGTCGCGGTGCGCTCCCGGGCTTCGCCCCTCGGCTCGCCCCCGAACGCCCCGTACACGAACCGGAACGAGTACGCGAAGGTGAACGCGGCCGCCGCGACGGCGACGGCGCCGGCCACCGGGCCGAACCACGCCGGGCCGGGCGCGTGCAGCAGCGACTCGAAGAGGTTCTCCTTGCTGATGAAACCGAGCAGCGGCGGGATGCCCGCCATGGAGAGCGCGGACAGCGCGGCGACGGTCGCGGTGACCGGCATCCGCCGACGCAGACCGCCCAGCTGGCGCAGGTCACGGGTGCCGGTCTGGTGGTCGACCAGGCCGACCACCATGAACAGCGCCGACTTGAACAGGGCGTGCGCCACGGTGTGGACCGCGGCCGCGACCAGGGCGGCGGGGGTGCCCACACCGATCACCGCCACCAGGAAGCCGAGCTGGCTGACGGTGGAGAAGGCGGCGAGCCTCTTGAGGTCGTGCTGCTGGAGGGCGAAGACCGCGCCGATCACCGCGGTGGTCAGACCGAGCGTGATCAGCAGGGTGTTCCACACCATCAGGTCACCGAACGCGGGCGTGAAGCGCATGGCCAGGTAGATCCCGGCCTTCACCATCGCCGCCGCGTGCAGGTAGGCGCTGACGGGGGTGCTCGCCGCCATGGCGTCCGGCAGCCAGTAGTGGAACGGGAACTGCGCCGACTTCGTGAACACGGCGACGGCGACCAGGACGGCCACCAGCGACGCGAACCCGGTGTCCTGGGTCCAGGACGTGTCCGCCAGGATCGCGCTCAGCTGGGTGGTGCCGGTGCGCACGATGAGCAGCACCACGGCCGCGAGCAGCGCGAGGCCGCCCATGGCGGTGAGCAGGAACGTCCGGATCGCCGGTCGGCTGGCCGAGACCCCGGACAGGCCGATCAGGTAGAAGGACGCGATGGTGGTGAGCTCCCAGAACACGAAGAGCAGCACCACGTCGTCGGCCAGGACCAGACCCGTCATCGCCAGGGCGAAGAGGGACATCAGGAAGTAGAAGCCGAGGCGGCGGCCGGGCGGGAAGTACCGGGTCGAGTACGCCATGATCAGCGCGCCGATGCCGGTCACCAGCATGGTGAACAGCCAGCCGAGTCCGTCCATGCGCAGATGGAGGGAGACGCCGATCTGGGGCATCCAGGGTCGGGAGAACTCCAGCGGGACCCCGGCGCCCAGCACCTGCGGGGCCTGCGCGGCCACCAGCACGGCGAGGCCGAGGAACACGGCGGCGACGGGCCAGCCCGCGTTACGTCCCAGCAGTCTGTCCAGTAAGGGTGTGCTCGCCACGGTCAGTGCGAGCACGATCATCAGAAGCAGCAGCACCAGCCACTGTCCTTTCACGGCGTTGTGCCGCGCGACGGAGGCATGGCGGGCCCGGGGGCGGCCGGTGCGGTGCGCGCGGCGACACGGATGGGGAGCGGATGCGGGACGCGTCGGAGGGACGCGGTCAGCCGGGTCCCGGGGGGCAGGAACTGAGTTCGCCGTGCGCGTTGGTGCCCCACGAGGTGGTGTAGCCGTTGGTGCCGTGGGGGCGGGGGTTCCCGACCGGGAGCTTGTGGCGCTCACCGAACCGGCTTCTGCGCAGCGCGCGCGAGGGGCTGGTGCTGGTCGTGGTCATCGCGGCGTGCTCCGGACATGGGTCGTAGGGACGCCGACCAGTCTTCCCGGCACACCATTGGCGCGTGTGGCGCCGCGCCCATGTTCGTTGATGGTGACGCGTATGTCCAGTTCCGGCCATGTTTCACCGGGGACAGGTGGTACCAACGAGCCCAGAGCGCTCCGATCAATATAGCCCCTGAACAGGTAGTATGCCCAGGTTCGCTGACGCGGTCGCGAGAACCCGCCCACGGTTGGCCGGAGCGGGGGAACGCGCGTAGAGTGACCGGTCAGGTGTGCCGGGAAGACTGGTCGGCGAAGCGTTCACCCCTACCCGAAACCAGGTGCGCCCATGCCGGAGACCACTCCTCACGGAGCTCGTGTCTACCGTTCCGAACTCGCGGAGCGCACCATCCGAGGATGGTGCGGAGAGCGGCTCGACGAGTACCCCGACCTCGTCTTCCTGCCGGAGATCACCACGTCGATCGGCCCCACGCGCGCCTTCCGGATGCCCGGTGGCCCGGGGACCCCCGTGGTGGTGCTCAGCGGCACCAACTTCAACAGCGCGCTCAGTGCCTCGCCCGCCTCCGACATGACGGAGGAACGGGACGTCTACCTCGTGGACCTGCCGGGACAGCCCGGGCTCAGCTGTGGTGTGCGCCCCCGGGGACACCGTGCCGAGGCGTACGGCGGATGGTTCGATGAGGTGCTGCCCGAGCTGGTGGACCGCCCGGCGGTGGTGCTCGGTCACTCCCTGGGCGCGGCGGTGGCCCTGGCCTCCAAGCCCTGTGACCTGGTCAAAGGGATGGTGCTGGTGAACCCGGCGGGACTGACCGGCGCCGCGACCCCGCCCGAGCTGATGCGGGTGACCCTGCCCTGGATGATCGGCCCGCGCGACGACAAGAGCACGAGGCTGCTCAACTTCATGAGCGGTCCCGACTTCCGCCACCCCGTCCACCCGTTCGCGGCGTGGATGACGATGGTCGGCAGGTGCTGCCGGACCAGCCTGGCCCCGGGGCCGCTTCCCACCGAGTCCCTGCTCGCCTGGCAGAAGCGGAACGTCATCGTGGCCACCGGCTCGGACGACGCCTTCTTCTCCCCGGCCCGCCTGCACGGCCCGGCCCGACGGTTCCTGGACACCGACCTGCACGTGCTGGAGGGGGCCGGGCACCTGGCCCCCTACGAGTTCCCCGAGCAGGTCCGCGCGCTGGTCCGCCGAGCCGCCTGACCAGCTGTTCCGCCCGTCCAGGGTGGAACCGGTCCGGTTCGGGGAAGACCCAACGCATGGGTTCGAACGACGTGGTCGGGCTGGACCGGATCCGCCGGGACATGGTGCCGCTGGTGGGAGGCAAGGCAGCCAACCTCGGTGAGATGGCCGCGGCCGGGGAGCGGGTCCCTGCCGGATTCTGCGTGACCACCGCCGCGTACGCGTCCGGCACCGTGCCCGCCGAGCGGGTCGTCCGGGCCTACGAGGCGATGGGCGGAGGCAGGGTCGCGGTGCGCTCCAGCGCGACCGCCGAGGACCTGCCCGACGCCAGCTTCGCCGGACAGCAGGACACCTACCTCGACGTCGAGGGCGCGGACGCCGTCGTCGACGCGGTCCGTCGCTGCTGGGACTCCCTCGACAACGCACGTGCCGTCGCCTACCGCCGGGCCAACGGGATCGCCCGGGCCGACGTGGGCATGGCGGTGGTGGTGCAGCGCATGGTGGACTCCGCCACCGCCGGGGTCATGTTCACGGCCGACCCGCTCACCGGAACGCGGACCCGCACCGTGGTGGACGCGGTGCGCGGACCGGGCACGGCGGTCGTGGACGGCTCGGTCGAACCCGACCACTACACGGTCGACGACGGGCACGACCCGGAAGAGGTCGGGGGCTGTCTCAACCGGGCCCAGGTCGTCGCGCTGGCCGCGGCCGGGCGGCGCCTCCGGACGCTCTTCGGCTCCCCGCAGGACGTCGAGTGGGCCCACGACCGCGACGGCACCCTGTGGCTGCTCCAGTCCCGCCCCGTCACCACGCTCTTCCCCCTCCCCCCGCAGGACCTGCCCGACCTGCCCCGCTTCTACATGGAGACCGGGCACATGCAGGGCATGCTGCGCCCCTTCACCCCGCTCGGGCTGTCCCTGCTCCAGCAGGTGTGGACCCGCTGGTGGTCGGGGGCGGAAGACGCCACCGACCCCGACCCCCTCATGATCGGTGTCGGCGGTCGGCTGTACACGGACCTGTCCCCCTTCCTGCGGAGCGCCGTGCTCCGGGGGAGGGTGGCCCGGAGCATGGACGTCTACGGGCCCCGGGTGCGCGCGGCGGTGGAGCACGCGCTCGACGACCCGCGGTTCGCCGCCCGCCCCGGACTGCCGTTCTCCGCGTCCGCGGTGCTCAGGATCGTCGGCGGCGTCCTGCCCTCCGCCGCGCTCGGCGTCGGGTACGCGCTGGCCCGGCCCCGAGCGGCCCGGGCCAGCGCCCACCGGGCCGTGGCCCGCCTGCGTACCGTGCGCGGTCCCGGCGCCGGGGCCAGCGCGGCACGACGGCTGGACTGGGTCCACGGACCGGCCTTCGACGCGATGCTCGGCCGGGACCTGACGGCGGTGATCGGCCCGGTCTTCGCCGGGATCGTGACCGGCACCGTCCCGGCGGCCCTGCTCGGCGGCGTCGCCACCAAGGAGGAGACCGACACGGTCCTGGGCGGTCTGCCGCACAACGTCACCACCGAGATGGACCTGGCCCTGTGGCGGGTCGCCGAGCGCGCCCGGACCCACGGGGACCTGTTCACCCGCACGCCTCCGGAGGAGCTCTCCGCCCGGTACCTGCGCGGGGAGCTCCCCGACATCGGGCTGGACGCCTTCCTGGACTCCTACGGTCACCGGACCGCCGCCGAGGTGGACATCGGTGTCCCCCGCTGGCGCGAGGACCCCGCCCCCGTGTTCGGGACGGTCGCCAACTACCTCCGGCTGGAAGACCCCGAACAGGCACCGGACCGCAGGTTCGAGCGGGCCCGGGCCGCCGCCGAGGCCACGCTCGCGGAGCTCGGACCCCGGGCCGTGCGGAGCCGCCCGGTGCGCGGGGCGATCGCCGTCTTCCTCATGCGCCGCTCCCGTGAACTCGCGGGCATGCGGGAGTACGCCAAGTTCGCCTGGCTGGTGCCGTTCGCGGAGATGCGCCGCCAACTGCTCCTGGTCGGGGCGGACCTGGCGGACGAGGGACGGCTGACCGGGGCCGACGACGTCTTCTTCCTGCGTGTGGACGAGGTCCGCGCGGCCGTGGAGGGCACCGACCAGCGGGACCTGGTGGCCGAGCGCCGCCGCGTCCACCGACGGGAGCTGCGCAGGCGCACCGTTCCGGGGACGCTCCTGACCGACGGCACGGACGTGGAGGCCACCCTCCCGGCTCCGCCCGCCGCGCGGGGCGGACTGCCGGGGATCGCGGCCGCGCCGGGGCGGGCCGAGGGGCGGGCCCGCGTGGTCCTCGACCCGGCCGGCGCCCGGATCGAACCCGGTGAGATCCTCGTGGCCCCCACCACCGACCCGGGCTGGACCCCGCTGTTCATGACCGCCGCCGGGCTGGTCTCCGAGACCGGTTCACCGATCGCGCACGGTCCCACGGTCGCCCGTGAGTACGGGATACCGGCGGTGATCTGCGTGCGCGACGCCACCACCGTGATCCGTACCGGGGACCTGCTGCGGGTCGACGGCGCCACGGGGACGGTCGTCGTGGTCGACGGGAGGGCCGACGGCACGGGCTGAGGGGTCCGTCCGCGTTCGGTACCGGAACATGACGCGGAGTTGGCGCGGCACCGAGGGTCCGTTGGGCGTCCGCTTCCCACCATGGAGGTCGGGCCAGTCGGCCCGACCGCACGGGTGTGCTCCGACGGAGGGACGGCCATGACAGAGCCCGGGTACGAGGACGGGACGGACTTCGGGGACGCCGACCGGGGGTTCGTCGGCGCGCTCGTCCCCGGAGTGGTCCGCGACGACCGGGGCCGGGTGGTGTGGGACGGCGACGCCTTCGGGTTCCTGGAGGGCGAACGCCCCGACTCCGTCCACCCGAGCCTGTGGCGCCAGGCCCGGCTGTGCGCCCGTCAGGGCCTGTACGAGGTCGCCGCGGGGATCTACCAGGTCCGGGGCCTGGACCTGTCGAACATGACGCTGGTCGAGGGCGAGCGCGGCGTGGTCGTCGTCGACCCGCTCGTCTCGGCGGAGACCGCCGCGGCCGCCCTGGCCCTCTACCGGGAACACCGGGGCGAGCGGCCCGTGACGGGGCTGCTCTACACGCACTCGCACATCGACCACTTCGGCGGCGCGCTCGGGGTGATCGACCCGGCGCGGGACGACGTGCCCATCCTGGCGCCGGAGGGCTTCCTGGAGCACTCCGTGGTGGAGAACGTGTACGCGGGCCCGGCCATGCTGCGGCGCGGCATGTACTACTCGGGGGCCAACCTGGGGGTCGGGCCCGACGGGGCCGTCGGCATGGGGCTGGGGGCGGCGGTGTCCACGGGGACGCCCAGCCTGGTGCCGCCCACCGTGGACGTCACCCGCACCGGCCAGGAGGAGACGGTGGACGGGGTTCGCTTCGTCTTCCAACTGACGCCCGGGACCGAGGCGCCCTCGGAGATGAACTTCCTGCTGCCCGCCCACCGGGCCCTGTGCATGGCGGAGAACGCCACCCACACCATGCACAACGTCCTCACCCTGCGCGGCGCGGTGGTGCGTGACGCCCGGGTGTGGTCCCGCTACCTCAACGAGGCCGTCCAGCTGTACGCCGACCGCGCGGACGTGCTGTTCGCCTCCCACCACTGGCCGACCTGGGGCCGCGAACGGATCGTGGGGTACCTGTCCGAGCAGCGCGACCTGTACGCGTACATGCACGACCAGACCCTGCGCCTGCTCAACCGGGGACTCACCGGTCCCGAGATCGCGGAGGAGCTGCGTCTGCCGGAGGGGCTGGAGCGGGCCTGGAGCACCCGTGGCTACTACGGTTCGCTCTCCCACAACGTGAAGGCGATCTACCAGCGCTACCTGGGCTGGTACGACGGCAACCCCGCCTCCCTCTGGGAGCACCCGCCGGTGGAGAGCGCCCGGCGGTACGTGGACACCATCGGCGGGACGGACACCGTGGTGGCCAGGGCGCGCGCGTACGCGGACGACGGTGACCCGCGCTTCGCCGCCCAGCTGTTGCGGCACGCGGTGTTCGCGGATCCCGCGCACGCCGGGGCGCGGGAGCTCCTCGCCTCCGTGTTCCAGCGGCTCGGGGAGGGTGCCGAGAACGCCACCTGGCGCAACTGCTACCTGACCGGGGCGAGCGAACTGCGCGGGGGCGTGGCGCACACGGGGCTCGCCGCTTCCGGCATGGCCGCCATGCTCACCGTCACCCAGCTCTTCGACACCGTGTCCATCCGGGTGGACGGCCTCCGGGCCGCCGCGTTGTCGGTGGTCATCGACTGGAACATCACCGACCTGGGGGAGACCTACCGGACCGAGGTGTCCAACGGTGTCTTCGTCCACTGGCCCACCGCGGGGGAGGGTGACGGGACCACGGACCTGACCCTGCGCCTGACCAAGGCCCAGCTCCTGGGCCTGCTCGCGTACGGGGACACGGACGGGATCGACCATGACGGGGACCTCGACGCGGTCCGGCGGGTCATGGAGGTGCTGGAGCGGCCCGACCCCGACTTCGCGATCGTCACGCCCTGACCTCCTCAGCCCCGGTGCGGGTTGGTCGCCTTCCCGTCGAGCCAGAGCACGGCCGAGGCGTCCCGGTGGCTGCCGGAGGTGCCCACGTGCCTGGCGTCGATGGTCGGGCCCTTCCTGATCACGTGCACCAGGGCCATCGCGTGGCCCCGGCCCAGGCCGTAGTCCTCGGCCAGCCACGCGATGATGGTGCCCGCCTTCACCGAGGGGTCGTCGTAACCCTTCTCCCTCGCGAGGTCGACGAGGGCGCGGGGCACCAGCCCGGTCCGGTCCTCGATGGTGTCCAGGTAGGCCTGGAAGGACATGGGATCTCCTCTGTGGGGGAAGCCGGGACCCCATGCTCGCTCCCGGGTACGACATTCCGGCGAGAGGGCGGCGCCGGGTACGGCCGCCCTCCCCGGACGGTCAGACTCCGGAGTCCGCCCCGCGGGTCGGCTGGCGGTCCTCCACGTCGGAGATCCGGTGGGCGAAGGACACCGCGACGATCGAGACGACGGCAGTGAGGCTGAGGTACACGGCGATCGGCACCCACGAGTCGTCGAACCGGGACAGCAGCCAGGTCGCGATCAGCGGCGCGGTGCCGCCCGCGAGCGCCGCACCGATCTGGTAGCCGAGGGTCACCCCCGTGTAGCGCACGCGCGTGGAGAAGATCTCCGAGCTCAGGGTGCCGATGGTGGCGGTCACGGGCGCCCACAGGACACCCAGGCCGATCACGGTGGCCAGGATCAGCATGAGATTGCTGCCGGTCCCCAGCATCAGGAAGTACGGGGCGGTGAACAGTCCCAGGGCGGCGGCGCCGACCAGGTAGACGCGTTGGCGGCCGAAGGTGTCGGAGAGCCGCCCGGCGAGCGGGATGCACACGGTCGCCACGACCGCGCCGATGGTCACCGCGTTGAGGGCGGTCGTGTTGTCGAAGCTCAGGGTCCCGGTCGCGTAGCTGACCACGAAGGTGCCGAAGACGTAGAACGGCGCGGTCTCCACGATCTTCGCGCCCACCGCGACGAGCACCGCGCGCCAGTGGTGGCGGAAGGTCTCCGCGACGGGCAGTTTGGCGACGTTCCCCTCCTCCTTGGCCTGGCGGAAGGTGGGGGTCTCGTCGATCCCGGAGCGGATCCACAGACCCAGCAGCACCAGCAGGACGCTGGCCACGAACGGGACCCGCCAGCCCCACGTCTCGAACTGGTCGTCGGGCATGAGCGACATGAGGGTCAGCGCCAGACTGGCCAGCAGCATCCCGGAGGTGATGCCCATCTGGGGAACGGAACCGAAGAAGCCGCGCCGGTTCTTCGGCGCGTACTCGTAGGCGAGCAGCAGCGCGCCGCCCCACTCCCCGCCGATGCCCAGGCCCTGCACGATCCGCAGGAACACCAGGAGGACCGGCGCGAGGATCCCGATGCTGTCGTAGGTGGGCAGCAGCCCGATGAGCATCGTCGCGCCGCCCATGAGCGACAGCGTGATGATCAGCGTCTTCTTCCGGCCGATCCGGTCACCGATGTGCGAGAACAGGACGCCGCCGAGCGGTCGGATGAAGAACGTCAGCGAGAAGGTCAGGTACGACAGCATCAACGAGACGAGCGGGTCGTCCGAGGGGAAGAAGAGCTTGTTGAAGACCAGTGCGGCGGCCGTGCCGTAGAGGAAGAAGTCGAACCACTCGATCGTGCTTCCGGTCAGGCTGGCCACCAGGACCTTGGCCCTGGGCGGGCGGGCCTGCGCGTCGGACGCGCTCGTGCTCTCGGGACTCATGGACGGGGCTCCAGACGGGGACGGTTTCCACGGGCGGACGGCGGGGCCCGTGAGTACGGCCTGGAGCCTAGGAGCGGGTGGCGCCGGTCACCGTTGTCCGAACCGACGACAAGCCGGGCGGAGCGGTGTCGGCCGCGACAACCCGGGCCCGCACGAGGATCGCCGCAGGTCGGCCGTGATCTCGGGGAGACCCGGGAGCGGCCGGACCGCGACCCGCCGCCCGCTCACACCCGCAGGCTGACCGACGCCAGGAGCCGCTGGTCGGCGTCGTCCAGGTTGAGCCCGGTGAGCGCGCAGATCCGTCGGATGCGGTGGCGGAGGGTGTTGGGGTGGACGTGCAGACCGGTCGCCGCGCTGGTCACGTCACCGAAGGCGTCCAGGTAGGCCGACAGCGACCTGCGCTGGTCGTCGTCGAGGGAGTCCAGCCGTTCGTCGCGCAGGTGGGGGCGCTCCGCGAGGTACTCGACCACCTCCCGGAGCACCACCGAGGAGCGCGTCTCCTCGTAGTCGGCGACCAGCCGGTCCGGGTCGTCGGCGATGACCTCCAGGACGCGGCTCGCGTGCTTCTTCAGCGCGGGTACCCCGCGCATCCGGGGCGCCACCCCCGCCACGGAACCCTGCACCGGGGTGCCGAGGTGCTGACGCAGCATCGCCACCAGCTCCCGCACCCACGTGAGCGGCGCCTGCCCCGAGGGCGTGGGCAGCAGGACGTAGAGCAGGCCGCAGGCCGGGATGACCAGCGCGTTCCTGCGGTAGGCGGCCGCGTAGACCGAGACCACCTCGGCGGCCTGGTGCAGCCGCCACGGCTGGTCCACCTCCTCCTCCCGCAGGGCCAGGGCGATCACCGACACGGGCGTGGCCGGGTCGACGCCCAGGTGCCGGGCGAGCGCGTCGGTGTCGAAGGCGCCGGTCAGCAGCCCCACGGACAGTTCCACGGTGTCGTGGCCGGTGGCGCGGGCCCCGCTGTTCGCGCGGGAGACGTGGACGGCGGCCAGGCGTGCCGCGCCCCGGAGCACCTGGTCGCTGGTGGGGGAGAGGGGACGGTCGACCTGCTGGACCCAGATGCTGCCGAGCGGCCGTTCCCCGGCCCGGATGCCCACCACCCTCCTGCGGGAGGCGCCGAGGTCGGGGCGTTCCGCGACCTCGACGACCTCACCGGCGCGAATGCGCTCGTCCACGCCCCACGCGCGCAGGTGCGCGACGAAGGACGCGGGGCAGTCGCGGCCGAGGATGGTCTGCTGACGCAGCTCGTCGGCGCCCTCGTGGGAGGCAGAGTAGGCCAGCACCCGGTTCGCGCCGTCCTCGATGCTCACGATCCCGCCGGTCAGCGTCGCGACGGTCTGGGCGAGGGAGAACAGGTCCCGGTGCCGGTCCTCGGGGTCGAAGGAGTCAAGCGCGGTACGGGCGAGGGCGGCGAACTCGGCGGCGTCCAGGGCGGGGTCGACGGAGAGCACGGCGAGGTCGAGGTCGCGCAGCCCGTCGTCGGGCGACCCGGGCACGGCGACGGCGCTCGCCCCGCCCCGCACGGCCCGGCGGGCGAGGGCGAGGGCCTCGGTGCCACCGGCGGGAGCGACGACCAGGGAACCCGGGGGCACCGGATCGTCGGGGTGGGCCACCACGACGGAGCGCACCAGGGCGTCCAGCCCCCGGGGCGCCGAGACCAGCCCGTGGACCGGGCCCTCCAACGCCTCTATCAGGGACTTCACGGTCGGTCCTGGTCTGCTCACGATCATCACCTGTCGGGTCCGGGTGGGTTTCGGACCATTGTGCGCCTCCGTCGGAGCCGCACCGACCAGCACCCCGCTCGGACCGGGGCCCGGCCCGTCTACGTGTGCAGCAACTGGAGGACCGTGTGTTCCCCGATGGCGCCCAGGAGCGGGTGCTCCGGGGCGCTGGCGCACAGCAGGGTGGCGTACAGGAGCGCCCACGCGCGCGCCCGGTCCCAGGTGTGGGGGTCGATCCCCCGGCGGCGGTCCAGGGCGGCGCGCAGCCGGGCGCGGTCCTCGGGGCCGAACGCCAGCCAGGCGGCGGCGAGGTCGGAGGCGGGGTCACCGGAGGTGAGGTCGCCGAAGTCCAGGACCGCGACGAGGTCGAGGCGGCCCCGTTCACGCGTGTGCGCGGCCGATCCGACCAGGAGGTTGGCGGGGTGCGGGTCGCCGTGCAGCCAGAGCGCCGGACCGGACCACTCGGGGGTCGGGAGCAGCTCCTCCCACAGGGCGAGCAGGTCCGGGGCGCGGGGGTCGGGGCTGGCGGCCAGGCGTTCGCGCACCCGAGTGTCGCGGTCGCGCAGGGGCACCCCCCGGACCGGGTTGCGGGGCGCGTCGTCCGGGGCGGGCACGTGCAGCCGGGAGAGGAACAGCGCGAGGGGTTCGACCAGGTCGGAGCGCTCCTCCACCGGGACCTCGGCGGCGGTGCGGCCCTCGAACCACGGGACGACCGACCAGTGCCAGGGGTAGCCGTGCCCGGGGCGGCCCACCCGCACGGGCACCGGGACGGGGACGCCCACCCGTTGGGCGATCCCGGGCAGCCACCGCTGCTCGTTCACGACCAGCGCGGCCGCGGCCTCCCTCCGCGGCATGCGCACGCACAGGTGCTCCCCCAGGGTGAGGAGGGTGTTGTCCCAGCCGTGGGAGACGGGCGCGATCGGGAGTTCCGCGAGGTCGGGGTGCTGCTCCCGCAGGAGCTGGCGGACGAGGTCGGGGGTGACGGTCACTTCGGCCGGAGGGGTGCTCACCACCCCAGTATCCCGGGATCAGTAGTAGACGGCGAGCGGTCCGTTGGGGCCGTCGACGACGGTCACCGGGGTGTCGAAGACCCGGGTGAGGACGTCGTCGGTCATGATCTCCGCCGGGGTGCCGAACTCCACGACCGCGCCGTCCTTGACGGCGCAGATGTGGTCCGCGTAGTGCCCGGCGAAGTTGATGTCGTGCAGCACGATCACGATCGTGCGGTCGAGCTCGGCCGCCGCCCGGCGCAGGTGCTTCATCATCTGCACCGAGTGGCGCATGTCGAGGTTGTTCAGCGGCTCGTCGAGCAGCACGTACTCGGTTTCCTGGCACAGCACCATCGCCACGTACGCGCGCTGGCGCTGGCCGCCCGAGAGCTGGTCGAGGTAGCGGTCCTCCAGCTCGGTGAGGTCCAGGAAGTCGATCGCGCGGCTGATCACCTCCTCGTCGGCCACGGTCAGCCGCCCCTTGGAGTGGGGGAAGCGGCCGAACGCGACGAGCTGGCGCACCGTCAGCCGGGTGATGAAGTGGTTCTCCTGGCGCAGCACGGAGACGATCTTGGCCAGGTCCTTGGAGGGCGTCCTCGTCACGTCGTACCCGGCGACCTCGATGGTGCCCGCGTCGAGGCCGAGCAGCCGCCCCACCATGGTGAGCAGGGTGGACTTCCCGGCGCCGTTCGGCCCCACCAGGGCGGTCACGCCGCCCCGGGGGATCTCCAGGTCCACGGGGCCGATCGTCACCTCGCCCCCGTACTCCTTGCGCACGCCTTCGAGGGTGATCACAGCCGGCCCTTTCTGAGGATGACGAACAGGAACACCAGGCCGCCGACGAACTCGATGATGATCGAGACCACCCCGTTGGCGTAGAAGACGTTCCGCATGACGAAGTAGGCGCCGCTGAGGACCACGAAGCAGGTCAGCGCGGCGACCGGGAACACGTACCGGTGGTCGTACGTGTCGGCGAACTGGTAGGCCAGGGTCGCGACGAGGAAGCCGAGGAAGGTCATCGGGCCCACGAGCGCGGTGGAGACCGCCATGAGCACCGACACCAGGAAGAGCACCCGCATGGTCTCGCGCCGGTGGTTCAGGCCGAGCCCGGTGCAGGCGTCCCGGCCCAGCGCCACGATGTTCAGCCGCCGAGAACCCAGGACCAGCAGGGTCGCGGCCACCAGGCACAGCGGGATCGCCACCGGCAGGTACGCGGCGTCGGCGTTGGAGACGTTGCCGAACAGCCGGGCGGCCAGCACGTCGAACTCGCTGGGGGTGAGCAGGCGCTGCATGAACGTGGAGACCGAGGCGAGTCCGCCGCCGACCACGATGCCGATGAGCAGCATCACCTGGAGGTTGCCGTAGCGGCCGGACAGCAGCCAGCCGTACAGCAGCATCGCGAAGCCGACCATCAGCGCGATCTGGAGGACGAACTGCGGGAGGCCCTTGACGGCGAGGACGCCCGCGACGCCCAGGAAGTACACCGCCGAGGTCTGGACCGCGACGTAGAGAGCCTCGAACCCCATGATCGACGGGGTGATGATGCGGTTGTTGGTCACGGTCTGGAAGCTCACCGTGGCGATGGCCTGGCAGATCGCCACCACGGCCATGACCACCACGTTGGTGGCCCGCAGCTCCGCGATGCGCCAGAACCCGTCCGATCCCACCGGCATCGGGTTGTCCCAGGCCAGCAGGCCGAAGGTGAAGCCGACCGCGAGGACCACGAGGGTCGAGACGACGATCCGGTAGCGGAGGCGGGCGCGCGGGGTGGGCAGGGTCCGGGAGGTCCGTATCCGGGGAACGGTCGACTCAGCCACGGCGGCGCTGCCTCAACAGGAGAAGGATGAACACCACGGCGCCGACGACACCGAGGATGAGGGACACGGGCACCTCGAAGGGCATGACGATGGTCCGGCCGACCAGGTCGCACACCGTGACGATGCCGATTCCGAGCAGGCACACCCACGGCAGGTTCCCGCGCAGGTCGTCGCCGCGGAACATCGAGACGATGTTGGGGACGATGAGCCCGAGGAAGGGCAGGTTGCCCACCACCACGGTCACCACGCCGGTCGCCACCGCGATGAGGGTGGTGCCGAGCAGGACGACCCGGTTGTGGTTCAGGCCGACGTTGGTGGAGATCTCCTCGCCCAGCCCGGCGACGGTGAAGCGGTCCGCGACGACGAACACCGCGACGGCCACCACGCCCACGATCCACAGTGGCTCGTACTGTCCGCGCAGGACCGACGTGAAACTGCCCGCGAACCACACGCCGAGGTTCTGGAGCATGTCGGTGCGGAGGGCGACGAAGGTGGACACCGAACTGACGACGGCGCCGAGCATGATGCCCACGATGGGGACGATCAGGGAGGAGCGCAGGGTGACGCGGCGCAGGAAGAGGAAGAACACCATCGTGCCGACGAACGCCGCGAGGATCGCCCCGGCCATGCGGGTGCCGATGCTCGCGCCCGGCAGCAGGATCATCACCGTGAGCAGACCGAGGCCCGCCCACTCGGTGGTCCCGGTGGTGGTCGGCTCGACGAAGCGGTTCTGGGTCAGCAGCTGCATGACCAGACCGGACATGGCCATGGCCGCGCCCGCGAGCACGAGGGCGACGGTGCGCGGGATCCGGGTGATCGCGAACATCTCGCCGCCGTCGTCGGCGCCGCGGATGTCGTACACGCCGGTGGCCAGCGACAGCGCGAGGAGGGCTCCCACGACGGCGACGCCGACCAGCAGCCTCCAGTCGAACAGCCGTCCCTTGTGCCGGGTGCGCGACGGGGGCGGGGTCGCGGTCGTCACGTCCGGCCACCCCCGGAGCGCCGGTGCCGTTCACGGGGGCACGCGCCGACGTGCGTGGTGACGTCGGCGCGTGCCCCGGGGGCGAGCGGGATCAAGCCCGAGCCTCCAGGGCGTCCGCGAACGCGTTGAAGAACTCGGTGTAGGTCTGGATGCCCTCGTTGGTGTAGGTGTCCACGGGCATGTGGACGATCTGCTCGTCCTTGACGGCGGACACGCCGGAGAGCGCCTCGGAGCTCGACAGGATGTTCTCGGCGGTCTCGTACCCGGACTCGTCCGCGGCGACGGCGGCGTCGCGGTCCATCACGAGGATCCAGTCGGGGTCGGAGTCGGCGATGGCCTCGACGGAGATGTCGTCGCCCTGGTGGTCGTCGCTGGCGCCGTCGACCTCCAGCGCGGGGGTGAGACCGAGGATGTCGAAGGCCGGGCCGAGGGTGCGGCCGACGCTCGGCGCGAGGTAGCCGATCTCGCCGCCGGAGGTGGTGACGGCCATGACGGTCTGGTCCTCGTCGTAGGCCGCCTGGACGCGCTCGACGGCGGCGTCGAGGTCCTCGACGAGCTGGGCCGCCTCGTCCTGCTTGTCGAAGACCTCACCGAGGGCGGTGACCTGCCGCTTGAGCTCGGCGTCGAAGGGCTCGCCCTCGCGCGGGTCGAGGTCCAGGATGGTGGCGTCCGGCACCAGCGAGGCGATGTCGTCCTGGTGCTGGGTGAAGCGCTGGCCGTTGACGACGAGGTCCGGCTCGGCGGCGACGATCGCCTCCAGGTCGGGCTCGTTGTGCGTGCCGATGTCGATGATCGAGTCGTCCCGCGTGTAGCCGATGGTGTCGGGCATGAGCGATACGGCGGCGGCGGAGAGCTCGACGTCCCAGTCGGAGAGGGTCTCGAAGGTCCGGTTGTCGAGGGCGACCACGGACGCGGCGGGGGAGTTCACCGTCTGGGTGCCGTTGTTGTCCTCGACCTCGATCGTGGCGCCCCCGGCGGCGGAGGAGTCGTCGGTGTCCTGGGCGTCCGCGGAGCAACCCGCGATGACCAGGGACGACGCGAGGATGAGTGAGAGCGCCGTGACGGGGCGGCCGGGGGACTTCATGGTGGTTCTCCTCCAGGTTCCAGTGATGAAGGAGAGCCTAACCTAACCACTATTTGAAATGTACTGGGGAGTCCCTTTTGAGAGGTTGACCTCAGTCTTGCACGCCCTTGACCTGCGTTTTCAGGTCGGGCTAGTGCGGGCCGCGTTCCCGGGACCGCGCGGACTCGGTGTGCGACCCCGGTTCGCGCTCGGGCAGCGGGACGGCGGCCAGGATCTCCTTGGCCTCGTTGTACTCGGCGTTCGGCATGGCCCGCAGGGCGCTCACGATCTCCTCGTCGGCGCCCGCGTCCAAGGCCGCCGCGACCGCCTCGTCCCGGGTCAGGGGGAACCCGAGTCCGTCCAGGACCTTCCGGAGTCCGTCGAGACCGCGTTCGACACCCATGGTTCGCCCCCCGAGACCGCCGTGACCCCTCGGGGTTCGCGACTAGCCTGACCTGCTCGGACACAGGTGGGACTACCCGGTCGCGCGGAGCCTCAACCGTGGGGGCGGAGGGTGCGGGGTTGAACTGAACATTGGTTGAGGTTCTAGGGTCGGCCGCATGGGACCGAACCCGGAGGACACGTGAACACCCAAGCCCCCCGACGCGCGACCTGGCGGGACTGGACGGCGCTCGCCGTGATGACGCTCCCCCTGCTGATGGCCGCCACCGACATGTCCGTGCTGTTCATGGCGCTGCCCGCGATCGCCGCCGACCTGTCCCCGGGCAGCACCCAGATGCTGTGGGTCCTGCACGCGGGGGAGTTCGTCGGGGTCAGCCTGGCGCTCACCATGGGCTGGCTGGGCCGCAGGGTCGGGCGCCGACGCCTGCTCATGGGCGGAGTGGCCGTCTACGGGCTGGCGTCCCTCGTCGCGGCCTTCGCTCCCACCCCCGAGGTCCTCATCGCGATGCGCGCCCTCATGGGGACGGCGGCGGCGACGATGTCACCGAGCATCTTCGGGCTGCTCAGGGTCGTCTTCACCGACGCCCGCCAGTTCTCCGTGGCCGTCGCGGTGGTCATGAGCTCCTTCTCCGGCGGGATGGCCCTGGGGCCGCCGCTGGGCGGAGTGCTCCTCGCACACTTCTCCTGGGGCGCCGTCTTCCTGATCAACGTCCCGGTCGCCGCGCTCCTGCTGCTGGCCACGCCCCTGCTGCCCGCGGGCCGGGAGCGGGTGGAGGGGAGCATGGACCTGCCCAGCGTGGCCCTGTCCATGGGCGCGATCATCGCCGTGGTCTTCGGGCTCCAGGAGATCGCGGACCGGAGCGCCTCCGGATCCGACGGCGCGGTGTGGCCCTACCTTCTCCCGGTCGTCGCCGGGCTGGTGCTCGGCGCGCTGTTCGTCCGCAGACAGCTGCGCCTGCCCGAACCCCTCATGGACATGCGCCTGTTCGCGACCCCCGCGTTCACGGTCTCCCTCGGCGCCCTGCTGCTGATGCTCCTGGGCTACGGCGCGGCGGACATGCTGCTGGTCCAGTACCTCCAGACCGCACTCGGCCTCTCACCCGCCGAGACCGGTGCGCTGATGGTCGTGCCCGCGCTGGCCTCCATCGTCGGCGGCCTGGGCGCGCCCCTGCTCACCCGGTGGATGCGGCCCTCCGCCGCCATGGGAGGCGGTCTGCTCGTGGCCTCGGTCGCGGGCGGGGCGCTCGCCCTCATGGTGGGCCAGGTCGGCGTCGCCGCGCTGATCTCCGCCGCCACCGTCATGGCCCTGGCGCTCGGGCCGCTCTTCACCCTCGGCGTGAACCTCATCGTGGTGAGCGCCCCGGTCAGCAGGGCCGGGTCGGCGGCGGCGATGTCCGACGTGGCGGGCGGCCTCGGCGGAGCGCTCAGCATGGCCCTCCTGGGCAGCATGGCGGCGGTCGTCTACCGGCGTGGTCTCGACGGCGCCGGTCTCGACGGGATTCCCGGACCCGGGCTGGAGGCGGCAGGGGAGAGCGTCGGCGGTGCCGTGGGCGTGGCTGAGGGCCTCCCGGCGGACCAGTCGCGGCAGCTCCTGGACGCGGCCTTCGGGGCCTTCACCACGGCGGTGCAGACCGGGTACGGCCTCGGGGTGGCCCTGCTCGCCCCGACCGGGCTCGCCGTGCTGTGGCTGCTGCGCCGCACCCGGCTGGACGCCTCCGAGGACGTCCCCGAGGACAGGGAGAAGGCTCCGGAAGTCGCCTAGCGGCGGGCGGCGGCGCGGAGCAGGCGCAGCTGCCCGACCTCGGAGACGTTCTTCATCAGCTCGGAGTTGACCCACGCGGCCGTGTGCGCGTTGGTCTTCCCCTCCGCCCCCTGCCACGGGAACGAGGCGGGCTGGTCCAGGTCCATCTCGGACAGGGCGTCGATCCAGTCCAGCCCCATGCCGCGCAGCCAGTCGGCGGCACCCTCCTCGCCGGGCCACCGGATCTCGGCGCGGTCCTGCGGGGTGCGGCCCAGGGTGTGGTCGAGGGTGACCGTCCACCACCAGCCGATGTGCCAGGTCAGCCAGGCGATGGTGGGCACCGGCACCGGGTCCGGCTCGCTGTCGGCCCAGTCCGGGGTCCACATGCCGCCGGGCCCTCGGCGCAGTGTCCAGCAGAGCTCGGCGGGCTCCCAGAGGTAGTCCTCGGGCTCCATGCGCTCCAGGTGGTACTCGAAGAGCGCCCAGGTCAGGTCGTACTGGTCGCGCAGAAGGTCGCGGCGGTAGTCAGGCATGCGCCCAACCTGTCACACCCTTCACGGCACGCACACTCCTTTTCCGGCGTCGGTCCGGGGCCCAGGGCGGCGGCCTCGGTGGCGGAGGAGGTCGGGGCCGGTGCCCGGGGGCCCCGACCTCGCGGGTCATCCCTCGGCGGCGGCCGTCTCGACCCCGGCCAGCAGGGTCGCGCGCTCCTCGGGGCCGATGTGGCGGCCCCGGATCACCACGGCGTGGATCCGGGTGGTGTTGCGGATGTCCGCCAGCGGGTCGGCGTCCAGGACCAGCAGGTCGGCGACCCGGCCCGGTTCGACCGTGCCCGACCACGACTCGCGTCCGAGGAACCGCGCCGGTTCGACGGTGGCGGTCTGGAGCGCGCGCAGGGGGGAGAGCCCGGCCCCCACCATCAGCTCCAGTTCCTCGTGCAGTCCGAACCCCGGCAGGACGCCCGGGGTCTGCGGGTCGGTCCCGGCGAGCAGACGGACCCCGGCGTCGTCCATCGCGGCGACGGCGGCCCGGCGCAGCTCGAACAGCACGCGGCGCCGCGCCGACTCCTCCGCCCCGCGCCCCTTCAGGTACATCGCCTCCAGCACGTACTCCCACAGGGCGGTGGTGTCCGGCGGCATGTACCGCAGGCGGGGGTCGGTCAGCCGCACCCGCTCGGGCAGGTCGAGGGCCCGGTGCATGACGAGGGTGGGGCAGTAGGCGACCTCGTTGGCGGACATCCGGGCGAACACGGAGGCCGACTCGGCCGGGCCCAGGGTGTTGGCGGCCTCCCACTCGACCTCGGTGACCTGGTGGAACCAGCTGGAGTAGTAGGTGTCGGGTTCGATGCGGATCCGGTCCATCGCCGCCTCCATCGCCTCCGGGTTCCGCGAGAGCGCGGGCCAGAGGCCGTGGACGTGCTCGAAGGAGCGCTGCCCCGACTCGATCTGCTCCACGAAGGGCACGTGGTCGGAGCGGTGCCCGGCCACGGGGATGCCGACGCGTCGGGCCTCGTCGAGGATCGCGTGGTAGCACTCGGCGTCGAGCCGGGAGTAGACCTTGACGAAGTCGGCCCCCGCGTCGCGGGACTCGTGGACCGCCCGCCGCGCCTCCCG
Organism: Nocardiopsis eucommiae; assembly: GCF_965344335.1. Taxonomy (NCBI): domain Bacteria; kingdom Bacillati; phylum Actinomycetota; class Actinomycetes; order Streptosporangiales; family Nocardiopsidaceae; genus Nocardiopsis; species Nocardiopsis eucommiae. The sequence goes on along the minus strand of NZ_CBDRIY010000026.1, from coordinate 63,358 downwards.
GGCGTGGGCGACGACGGTCGGCGGCTCGGGGTTGGGGGCGTCGTCCCAGAGGGAGGGCGCGCCGTCGATCAGGCTCCCGGCCACGGTCCAGCGCGGGCCGAGCAGGTCGCCCGCCTCCACGCGGTCGCGGAGCCGCCGCACCTCGTCGGAGCCCCACATCTCCCGCACGGCGGTGACGCCGTTGAGGACGTACAGGGCGGGGATGACGCGGTCGGCGCCGTTGCTGTGGGTGTGCGCGTCGGTGAGGCCGGGGATCAGGTACCGGCCGGTGAGGTCGACGACCTCGGCACCCTCGGGGACCGGGGTGACGGAGGCGGGGGCGACGGTCGTGATCACGCCGTCCCGGACCAGCACCGTGTGGTCGGGGCGCGGCGGGGCTCCGGTGGCGTCGATGACGGTGGCGTGCGTGTAGGCCCTCATGGGCGCTCCAGTGGTCGTGGGGGTCATCGGGGCGTGTGCAGCATCGGGAACATCGGCGGGCCGTCGGGGAAGTGGACGGGGTCACCGAAGGGCGTGAAGCCGTGGCGGAGGTAGAGGTCCCGGCTCCGGGTCGAGCTCGCCTCCAGGTAGACGGGCAGGTCGGCGTCGCGGAGGCGCTGGCGGAGCATGGCGCTCCCGACGCCCCGCCCGCGCGCCCGGTCGAGGACGCCGATCATCGGCAGGTACAGGTGCGGTCCGGCCGGGTGCCGTGAGGACGCGAGCTCGTCCATGGCGGCGAGCCGCTCCGCGTAGGGGGCGAACTCCTCCGGGGGGTCCTCGTCCCGGGGCGCGCCGTGGCCGGTCCCGTCCTCGCGGATCCAGGCGGACACGGCGTCGCCGGAGGAGTCCACCAGCACCCGGTCGGTGGCCATGGCCCGGTCGACGAAGGACCGTGTGACCAGCGGGAGCGCGCGGGCCCGGCCCTCGGGGTCGGGGAAGAGCCAGACGCTCACCGGGTCGAGGTCCATGGCGCGGGCGAGGAGGGAGGCGGCGTCGCCCTCCCGTCCCTGGTCCAGTCTCGTGATCTCCATGGCGTGATCATACGTATGTATATGACGTTCGTACAAGACGCTCGTATGGAAAATGACTAGGATCCAGCTATGGGACACAAGGAACAGCTGCTCGAAGGGGCCAAGCGGTGCCTCTACGAAAAGGGGTACGCCCGCACCACCGCCCGGGACGTCGTGGCCGCCTCCGGGGCCAACCTGGCGTCGATCGGCTACCACTACGGCTCGAAGGAGGCCCTGCTCACCGCCGCGATGATCGAGGCCGTCGGTGAGTGGACGGAGCGGGTCCTGGGAACCCTGCGGCCCGAGCGGACCACGCCGCTGGGCCGCTTCGAGGAGACGATGAACCAGCTCGCCCGCGCGTACCCCGAGGCGCGGACCATGGTGGCCGCCAACTTCGAGGCGCTGGTGCACCTGGAGCGCCAGCCCGAGCTGCGGGCGCGGCTGGTCCAGGGGCACGCGCTGGCCCGGCGCGCGCTCGTCGCGCTGGTGCTCGACGTCCCCGAGGAGGAGGTCACGGCGGAGCAGGAGCGCGGACTCGGCTCGCTGCTGCTCACCATGGTGCCGGGCACGATGGCCCTGTTCCTGGTTGATCCGGACGGGGTGCCCGACGGCACCGGACTCGTCGAGGGCATGCGCGCCCTCGTGGGATCGGAGGCGGGGGCGGCGTCGTGATCCCGTGCGCCCGTCGTCCGGGTCCTCTTCGCCTGTGTGATTGACGATAGTGTGTGAGGCACACTATCGTGTGACGCATGAAGGACGACGAGCTCCTGGCCGGACACCTCCAGGAACTGCGGAGGGGCACGGTCGTACTGGCCTGCCTCTCCACGTTGGAGCGGCCCCACTACGGCTACGCCCTGCTGGAGACCCTGGAGAAGAGCGGGTTCCCGGTGGACGGCAACACCCTCTACCCGCTGCTGCGGCGGTTGGAGAAACAGGGGCTGCTGACCAGCGAGTGGAACACCGAGGAGGCCCGTCCGCGCAAGTTCTACCAGGTCAGCGCGGACGGCCTCGCGGTGCTGGAGCGGATGACACGGGAGTGGCGGGTGCTGGACGACGCGATCCGCGCCCTCGGACAAGGGGAACACCATGAGTGAACGCGGTACCGCATCCACCCTCACGGACCGCTACGTCTGGTCCGTCACCCGCCACCTGGGGCCCGACACCGGGCCGGACGTGGCCCGGGAACTGCGCGGCTCCATCCAGGACTCGGTCGAGGCCAGGATCGACGCCGGGGCGGACCCGGAACACGCCGAACGGGAGGCGCTCACCGAACTGGGCGACCCGGACCTGCTCGCCCGCGAGTACGGGGACCGGCCCCGGTACCTCGTTGGCCCGGGCGTGTACCCGGAGTACGTCCGCCTCCTCCGGGGCCTCCTGGCGGTCCTGCTGCCGCTCACGCTCGCCCTGGCACTCGCGGAACGGTTCGTGTCCGCCTCCGGCGACCCCGGCGACGTCGTCCTGGGACCGCTCGTGGCCGCGATCGCCGTCACGGTGCACGTCTGCTTCTGGGTGACCCTCGTCTACGCGGTCATCGAGAGGACGCGCCCGGCCGAGGCGCGGGACCGGCCCGTGACCGCCTGGGACACCGGTCAGCTGCCGGAGGAGTCTCCCGGCGCCAGGGTCGGGGTGGCGGAGACCCTGTTCCACGTGGCCTTCACGGCACTGGTGATCGCCCTGCTGACCTGGCAGTTCCTCGGCGTCGCGGACCCCGCACGGCAGGTGCAGGTCCTCGACCCGGACCTCGCCCTGCCCTGGGTGGTGCTCCTGGTGGGCCCGCTGGTGGTCGAGATCGTCCTGGCCCTCGCGGTGTGGAGGAGCGGCCGCTGGACACCGGCCCTCGCGGTCGGCCACGTGCTGGCCAGCGCCACCTGGGCGATCGTCACCGTGTGGCTGCTGCTCCGGGAACAGCTGATCGTCCCCGATCTCCCCGAGCGGTTCGGCGCGGTCTTCGGTGTGGCCACCGACTGGTCGGTGGCGCCCCTCCCGCTCGCCGTCGCGGTGATCGCCCTCAGCGTGTGGGACGTCGTCTCCTGCCTGCGCCGGACCCGCCGCTGATCCGGACCGGAACACACGGAGGGGCCCGGGTGGACGCCGAACGTCCACCCGGGCCCCTCTCGGTCTGACCGCCTGCACCCGGCCAGCTCCGCCGAGGCGGTCTACAGCAGGAACAGGCTGATCACCCAGATGGTGACGAAGGCGGCGAGACCCTCGATGGCGGTGGCCAGCGTGAGCGTCCGGTACGCGGTCGCGACCGGGATACGGCTCAGCTGCGAGACGACCCAGAAGTAGGAGTCGTTGGCGTGCGAGACGACCATCGCGCCGGCGCCGATCGCCAGCACCGCGAGGACCATGCCCTCCGTCGAGTCCAGACCCAGCGTGCCGAGCATGGGCGCGAGCATCGCGGACGTGCTCACGATCGCCACCGTCGAGGAGCCCTGGGCGGTCTTGAGGGCGGCCGCGATCAGGAACGGCACCGCGAGGCCCAGGCCCAGGCCGCTCAGGTTGTCCGACAGGAAGTCGGTCAGCGGGGAGGCGGCCAGCACGCCACCGAAGGCGGCACCGGCACCCGTGATGAGCAGGATCGGACCGGCCAGGCGGACCGAGTCGTAGATCTGCTCGTTGAAGCGGGCGAGCTTGCCGTGGCCGCGCAGCAGCATCACGGAGGAGAGCAGGCCGAGCGCGAGCGCGATCACCGGGGTGCCGACGAACGCGACGACGTCGAACAGGGTGCCGTCGCCGATGGGCTGGGACGGCAGCTTCACGACCGAGCCGACGCAGATGAGCACCAGCGGGAGCAGGATCGGGAAGAACGCCAGGAACCCGTTGGGCAGGCGGCCGTAACTCGCGCGCAGCTCCTCGTAGGACTGCCCCGAGATGTCGGTCTCGGTCTCGGCGGGCAGCGGCGTGAACTCCTTGCGGGAGTGCAGGCTCGCGAAGATCAGACCGGCGACGGCGGCCACGGCGGCGACCGGCAGACCGATGGCGATGATCATGCCGAGGTTGTTGGTGACACCGATGTTCTCGGCGGCGGCCAGCGGACCCGGGGTCGGCGGGACCAGGGTGTGCGTGGCGTACAGACCGGTCATCAGCGCGATCGAGGTGGCCAGGGCGGAGACCCCGGTGCGCACGGTGATGGCCTTGCGCAGCGAGTTCAGGATGACGTAGCCGGAGTCGCAGAACACCGGGATGGAGACGATGTAGCCGATGAGGGACATCGTCAGGTTCGGGAACCGGGTGCCCAGGATCTTGATCAGACCCTCGGCCATCGCGATCGCGGCGCCGGAGCGCTCCAGGATCACGCCGATCATCGTGCCGAAGAGGATGACCAGACCGATGTTGCCGAGGGTGCCACCGAACGACTCGGTGATGGTCGGAACGATCTCGGCCAGTGGCATCCGGTACAGGAAGGCGCCCAGGACGGCGGCGCCCATCAGTGCCAGGAAGGGGCTGATCTTCCACCTGGCGGTGGCGAGCACGATGCCCACCACGAGCAGGAGGAGGATGGCGAGGTTAATCACGGAAGTTGTTCCTTAGGGCTGGCCGAGTCGGGTCGGCCTGGACGGTGAGGGAGGATGCGACAGCAGTTGAACGCTGTCCAGGTGATGGCGGAGACGGCCTCGTCCCGCATCTCGGCCAGGGTCCGGGGCCCCTGGGCGATCGAGAACGCCGCCGTGATCCCGGAGCGGCGGAGCTCGTCGGGGCCGACGGAGACACTTCCGGCGATCACCACGACGGGCACGTTTTCTGGGGTGAGGCGGCGGACCGCGTCGACGACCTTCCCACCCAGGGACTGACTGTCGAAGCGGCCCTCGCCGGTGAGCACGAGGTCGGCGCGGGAGAGCAGCTCCTCGGCGCCCAGGACCTCGGCGACCATCCGGGAACCGGGCAGGACCTCGGCTCCGAGCAGGGCCGTGAGCGTGACGGGCATGCCGCCCGCCGCGCCCATGCCGGGCACGTGCCGCAGGTTCTCGCCGGTGCTCCTGGCCAGGACCTCGGCCAGCCGGTCCAGGCCCGCGTCGAGGACGCGCACGTCCTCGGGATCGGCGCCCTTCTGCGGACCGAAGACGGCGGCGGCGCCCTGGGGGCCGACCAGCGGGTTGGTGACGTCGCACGCCACCCGCCAGCGGACGGAGCGGGCGCGCGGGTCCAGCCGGTCCAGGTCGAGGGAGGAGAGCTCGTCGAGGCGGCCGCCCCCGTCGGGGAGCTCGGAGCCGTCGGCGGCGAGGAAGCGCACGCCGAGCGCGCTGAGCATGCCGGTGCCGCCGTCGGTGGAGGCCGAGCCCCCGATGCAGAGGAGGATCTCCGCCACGCCCCGGTCCAGGAGCTCGGTGACCAGCCGCCCGACCCCTCGGCTGCTGGCGGTGCGCGCCTGGAGGGGGACGTCGGCCACGCCGGGGAGGCCGTTGGCCTCGGCTGCCTCGATCACACCGGTGGTGCCGTCAGGGGAGACACCGAAGCGTGCCACGGTGGGGCGGCCCAGCGCGTCGGTGGTGTCCACCGTGAGGGGTTCCGTGCCCCAGGCGCCGAGCAGGGCGTCGAGGGTTCCCTCGCCGCCGTCGGCGAAGGGCAGGGTGGTCACGGACACGGGAAGGCCGTGGTCGGCGTACGCGTCGCGGACGCCGTGGGCCATGGCCTCCGCGACCTCGACGGCGGAGGCGCTCCCCTTGAAGGAATCGGGGATCACCACGACCCGGACGGCTGGGGGCGCGTCAACGGTCTCGTCATGCTCATGCAACTCGGTGGACATGAGCGAGATCATAGAATCGGATTCGGTGCATTTCGACGGTGTAGCGCCCAGACTTCCTGCGGCTTTATCGGGGAACTATGGGCGAAATGCCCAGTGCTGCCTCCGCGTACAGGCACATGTGCACTGTGGTCAGGTCATCGGGCCTCCGGATGTCCAGGCCCGTCGCCTCCCGGACGCGGTCCACGCGCTGGAGGAGTGTGTTGCGGTGCACGAAGACGGTGTCGGCGGCCTCGCGCATGGACACGGCCGAGGCCATCGCGGAGACGGTCCGGCGCTGCGCCGCGCTGAGGGGCGCGGTCCGGGCCGCCATGCGGGTGAGGGTCCGCCGGGACAGGTGGGCCACGGCCACGGCGATCTCCCGCGACCACGGTTCGGCGCGCTCGATGCTGGGGATCAGCCCCGCGTACCGGCACAGCGCGCGCGACTCCTCGGCGTGGGCCATCAACGTGTCCACGTCCTCGGTGGGCGGGGTGCGCGTGTGGCGGCTGTCCGGGGGAAGCTCCAGGGAGTCGGCGGCGGGGAGGCGGCCGGTGACGATGATCCAGAGCGCCCCGTGCAGGACGGCCGCCCGCCGCCCGCTGACGCCGTTCACCCTGGCGGCGGCGGCCTCGGCCAGCTGCGGGGGAGCGACCCCGCCGCCCGGCCTCGGGGTGGCGGACGCCCACAGCGCCAGCGACCACGGCGCGGGGAGCCCGGAGGCCGCCAGCCGCGCCCGGGCGTCGTCCGAGCGGGTCGTGCCCGAGCTCAGCGCCGCCACGAGATCGCGGCCCTCGGTGTGCCGCCTGCTCACCGCGTCCTGCTCGTACTCCTGGGCGATGAGCAGCTGCACGGTGAGCGCGACCACCCGGGCCAGGTCCTCGACCTCCCTCGGGTTGCCGGTGACCCCGACGACCCCGCGCAGTTCACCGTCGATCACCAGGGGTTCGTTGGCGCCCGGGCGGTCGGAGGTCCCCGGCTCGGGGACCGTCACCAGCACGCTGCGCCGTTCGGCGATGACCCGCTGGGCCCCGTGGTGCAGGCTGCCGACCCGTGAGGGGTCCATGCACGCGATGATCGTGCCGTGCTCGTCCATCACGTTGATGTTGTGGCTGATGGTCGGCGCGATGAGGTCGACCACGCGTTGCGCGAGGTCGCTGCTCAGCGGAGCCCGCCGACGGTCTTCGGTCATGCCAGCAACAATAACGGCGCGCGCCCCGAACGCCCCCGAACGCCCACGTACGCACCACCATCGACCGTTGGTCCGCTCCTCGCCGCGCTCACCGCGGGGGCGGGCGACCAGCAGGGGTAGGGCGTGAACGGCCCCGGAGCCACCGGGTCCACAGCAGGGCCTGGCCCACGGGCGCGGCCAGGGAGATGCCGAGCAGGGCCAGGGCGAACAGCCACTCGCGGGAGCCGTCCGGGCCGTACACGCGGTGCGCGGCACCCGCGTCCGTCGCGGGGACCGGCTCCCCCACCAGGCAGGTCCCGGCACCGGCGGCGTGCAGGTCGACGCTCCGGGGCGCACCACCGGAGTCCGGGACGAAGCTCCCGTGGCAGGCGCACGACGTGTGCCCGGGGTGCCGGACACAGGTGAGGTCGGCGGCGGTGAACACCCCCGGCGCCCCCTCGCCGCGCGCGGCCCTCAACCCCTGGTCGAGCGCGGACAGCCCCACGTGGGCCAGGGCCGCCGCCAGGAGCAGCAGGACCAGGGCGAACGGGACGGAGGGGCGCCGGGGCGCGTCCGTGACGGTGCTCGGCACGGTCATCCCTCCTCCCCGCGCGCGATCCGGAGGGCGAGCGGCACGGCCGTCGCGCACAGCGCCGCCGCGACCATCCACACCGCGCCGTAGCCGCCGGTCAGGTCCCGGGTGAGGCCGCCGAGGGCCGCCATGGCGCCCGCTCCCGCCTGGTGGGCCGCCCCCACCCACCCGAAGACGACCGCTCCGTCCACCCCGAAGATCCGGCGGCACAGCAGGATGGTCGGCGGCACGGTCGCCACGTCCAGGAGGCCGAAGACCACCACGAAGGCGACGATCGCGACCCCGGCCTCCGGGCCGAGGAGCGCGGGCAGCGCCACCAACAGCAGCGCGCGGCCGCCGTAGTAGAGGGCCAGCAGGTGGCGGGGGTCGACCCGGTCGGTGAGCCAGCCGGACAGCACGGTGCCCGCCAGGGAGAACACACCGACCAGCGAGACCAGCGCGGCGGCCGTCGTCACCGCCATGCCGTGGTCCCGAGCGGCGGGGACGAAGTGGGTCCACAGGAGTCCGTTGGTGCTGGCCCCGCACACCGCGAACGTCGCCGCGACCACCCAGAACCGGCGGTCCCGCACCGACGCGAACAGGACCCGGACCGTGCGCCGCGCGGCCCCGCGCTCCGGCTCGGGCCTGGGCACGTCCTCCGTGGCGCCGTAGGGGCGCAGCCCCAGGTCGGCGGGGTGGTCGCGCAGGACCAGGGCCACGAGGAGCGCCGTCGCGGCGGCGGTCAGGGTCAACGTCACCACGGCCGGACGCCACCCCTGGTGGTCCACGATCCACGCCAGCGCGGGCAGGAAGACCAGCTGACCGAAGGCGCTCGCCCCGGTCAGCGCGCCGACCACCAGGCCGCGCCGCTCCGTGAACCAGCGGTGCGTGACGGTCGCGGCGAAGGTCATCGCCAGCGAGCCGGTGCCCGCGCCGACGAGCAGCCCCCAGAGGAGGGTCAGTTGCCAGGGCGCGGTCATCACCGTGGTCAGCCCGGCGCCGACCACGACCGCGCCGAGCGCGGCCACGGCGACCCGGCGGAGGCCGAAGCGGTCCATCAGCGCCGCCGCGAACGGCGCCACCAGCCCGTAGAGGAGCATGTTGACCGAGGCGGCCAGCCCGATCGCGCCGCGCGACCACCGGTACTCGGTGTGCAGGGGTTCCACGAGGAGCCCCGGTACGGCCGCGAAGGACGCGGCGGCCACGATGGTCAGCCCCGCCACGAGGGCGATCACCCAGGCACGGTGGACGGGGGCGTGTCGGCGCGGGGTCCGGGCGGTGCGCGGACGGCGGGATGGGTCGGTCCTGGAAGCCATGACACCAGGCTCGCGTTCCAGATCGGAGCCGGACAGTGACCCGAAGGACAACAACCGAAAGAATCAGGCCATAGGATCGCGGCATGAGCGTCTTCGTCCGCCCCGGCCGCCACCGCGTGGCCGTGTTCGTCCGGCACGGGGTGCTGCCCATGGAGGCCGGGATCGTCCACCGCCTGTTCGGCCGGGCCCGAGGAGCGGACGGCCAGCCGCTCTACGAGGTGGTCACCTGCGCCCTGGAGGCCGGGGTGGTCACCACCGACACCGACCTCACCCTCAACGTCCGCCACGGCCCCGAGGCCCTCGACGACGCGGACACCGTGGTCCTGCCCGCGGCCGAGGAGGACTACGCCGAGCGACCGCACGACCCGATCCGTCCCGAACTGGCCGCCGCCCTCGCCCGCGTCGGAGCGCGCGCGAGGGTGGCCTCCGTCTGCTCGGCGGCGTTCGTGCTCGCCGCCGTGGGCCTCCTGGACGGCTGCCGGGTCACCACGCACTGGATGTCCGCCGGGTCCTTCCGCGCGATGTACCCGCACGTCGAACTCGACCCGGACGTGCTCTTCACCGACAACGGACGGGTGCTGACCTCCGCCGGGGTCGCCTCCGGCACCGACCTGTGCCTGCACATGGTCCGCACCGACCACGGCGCCTCCGTGGCCAACGAGGTGGCCCGCAACACCGTGGTGCCACCGCACAGGGACGGCGGCCAGGCCCAGTACGTCCGGCTGCCCGTGCCCGACCCGGAGCGGTCCGCCACCGCCCGCGCCCGCGCCTGGGCCCAGGAGCACCTGCACCTCCAGCCCCGTTTGGCCGACCTCGCGGAGCGGGAGTCGATGAGCGTGCGCACGTTCACGCGCCGGTTCCGGGAGGAGACCGGCCTGTCCCCGGGCCGGTGGATCGCCCTGCGCAGACTGGACCTGGCACGCGAGCTCCTGGAGGGGACGGACCTGCCGGTGGAGCGGGTCGCCGACCGCGCCGGGTTCGGCACCGCCGTCTCGCTGCGCCAGCACATGCACGCCGAACTCGGGGTCTCGCCCCGCGCCTACCGCCGCACCTTCCGGGGCCCTGGCACGGCTCCCGCGCACCCCTGAGGCCCGGGGCTCCGCCCACCCGGAGCCGCCGTCTTCGGGGCTGATTCGCGAAGACGTGCGGGGTTGCCGACGAGAGTGGGCATGATGCCGACATGGATCGACTCCTGCCCCCGACATGGCGTCCCGCCAGCGAAGCCGAACTCGAGGCCGCCCTGAACGAGGGCGCGTTCACCGAGACCCCCAAACGCGAGGCGAAGCAACAACTCCGCGGCTCCAAGGACCAGGCCAAGGACATGGCGTCCTTCGCGATCGACGGCGGGCTGATCGTGGTCGGCGTGCGGGAGGTCAAGACCGAGGGACGGTTCGAGCTCGCTCCCGTCGAGTGGGTCGACCAGATCCTGGAGACCCCGGCCCGGATCGCCGCGTCCTCCTGCGACCCGCCGCTCCAGGTGTCCGTCGAGTGGCTGGAGAGCGAGCGGCCCGGCCACGGGTACCTGCTCATCGAGGTGCCCGCCTCCCCGCTCGCCCCGCACATGGCGGGCGGCGCGTACTACGGGCGCGGCGACCGGGAGAAACGGCGCCTGCCCGACACCGAGGTGGAACGGCTCATCCGGGCCAGGGACACCTCGCTGGACGTGGTGCGCACCGCGCTGCGCGAACAGGTGGAGAAGGACCCGTTCCCGGAGGGGGCGCTGGCGCACCTGCACGTGGTCGCGCTGCCCTCGCGGCGCATCCCGGGCATGTTCAAGGCCTGGACCGCCGCCGAGGACGCGCGGCCGCTCCTGTTCGACCTGGTCCGGGACGGGGTCTCGCGGCTGACCCGGGAACGGGCCGGTGCGGCCGCCCGGGTGTCGCCGGTCTTCGGGGAGCTCGTCTCCGGCTTCCGCACCGCGGGCGGCGTGGGGATCGCCAGCCAGCTGTCCACGTCGTCGATGGTGGTACGGGAGGAACGGGACCTGCGCCTCGTCGTCCGTGAACGCGGTGAGGTGTCCCTGTACTGCGGGCGGGCGGCCGACCGGAGCGACGGCCGGTACCTGTTCTTCGACGGCGCCCTGGCCTTCCGGGTGCGGGCCTTCCTGGACCTGCTCGCGAGCCTGTCCGAGGACGCCGGGTACGGGGGCAGCTGGGACGTGGGGGTGGCGGTCACCAACACCCACGGGGTGTCCTCGTGGGACGGGGAGCGCGCCTCCTCACCGGGCACGGAGTACGACGCCGAGCGCTACGAGCAGGTCACCCGTGTCCCGCAGCTGGAGCTGGAGAAGCCCGGCAGCGCCACCGACCGCCTCGTGGGGGAGCTGCTGCGGTCCCTGGGCAACGCCTCGGCCCACACGGACCTCCTCGCTGATCCGGAGTGACCGGGGGTAGTGACATTCGTGGTGCGAAGTCATGACACTCCGTCACTGTCGGTCGGCCCGGACACGGTGAATCCTGGACGTGGACGCGCAGGCAGGGTCCGGCCCCCGGCACCCGGCCTCCCGAGACCAACGAGAGGAACGACATGGCCCCGCTCGCCACGGACCCCACCGAGACCACGTCCGACACCGTTGAGGAGAGGACCCCCGCCGCACCGCCCGTCGACCTCAGGCAGGAGGTGCTGAAGGGGGTCGGCGGTCCGGTCGGGATGCTGTGCTCCGTCCTGCCGGTCGTGGTCTTCGCGGTGCTCGTCCCCTTCCTCTCCCTGCTGGCCGCGATCGGGGGCGCGGTCGCGGTCGCCCTGGCACTGGCCGTGTTCCGGCTGTGGCGCGGTGAGAAGCTCATGCCCGCGCTGGGCGGGGTCTTCGGCGTCGCCGTGGCCGGTGGCCTGGCCGCCGCGACCGGGTCGGCCAACGACTTCTTCCTGATCGGGATCTGGGCGTCCCTGGTCGGGGCGGTCGTCCTGTTCGTCTCGCTCGTCGCCCGCCGACCGCTGACCGGGGTGGTCTGGAACGCCGTCCACGGAGGCGGCCACGCCTGGCGCGAGGACCGCTCCACACTGCTGGTGCACGACCTCGCCACCGCTGCGGTGACGCTCATGTTCGCGGGCCGGTTCGCCGTACGGCAGTGGCTCTACGTCGCCGACTCCACGACCGGGCTCGCGATCGCGGACACCGTGACGGGCCTCCCGCTGACGGCGCTGGCCGTCGTCGTGGTCGTCTGGGCGTTCCGCCGCTCCACCCGGCGTCTCCGTGGCCCCGGGACGCGGGCCTGACCGGACGCCGTTCAGACCTCCGACAGGGGCAGGGCGCGGGTGGCGGTGATGGTGGGCAGCGCCCCCGGGGAGGACCGCCGGACCTGCCCGTGCACGGCGAGCAGCTCCGAACCGAACACCGCGCCGGCGGAGCGCCGCTGGGCCTCGGAGAACAGGACCACCTCGATGACCCCGCTGCGGTCCTCGATGCTGGTGAAGACCACGCGCTTGCCCGAACGGGTGGGCGGGGTCTGGGTGCAGACCCGCACCCCGGCCACCAGGACCCGGGCACCGTCCGGGAAACGGTGCAGGTCCCTGGCCAGGACCAGGTTCCGGGTGGAGGCCAGCCTGGCGAAGTCCTCCGCGTGGGCGTCCAGCCGGTGCCCGGAGAGCTCGTAGCCGAGCGCGCGCAGCTCCTCGTTGACGCGGTCGGCGTGGGTCATCGGGGCGGCCACCCCGGCGGGCACGGTCTCGGGGGTCTCGTCCAGGGAGAGCTGCCCGGGGGCGTCCCCGTGCCGGTGCTGGGCCTGGGCCAGGGAGTGCGCGTGCACGAGGACGTCGCGCCGGTCCGGGGCGCCCGGGGCGCCGGTGACCCCGGCCAGGGAGTCCAGCCCCCCGGCCAGGACGAGGTTGTCCAGCGCCTCACGGGACAGCGACCCCCGCGCGAGGAGGTCCCGCAGACCGGTGAAGGGGCGCCGCGCCAGCAGGTGGTCGAGTTCGGCCCCGGTGACGGCGCCGAGGTCGGCCAGGGCCGGGCGCAGCCCCCAGCGCTCCCCGACCGGTTCCAGCCCCCAGTGCCGCTGGGAGGCGTTCAGGTCCAGGCCGAGTACCCGCACCCCCATGCGGCGGGCGTCGTTGAGGAGCACCCGGCGCGGGTACATGCCGGGGTCGTGGGTCATCACCCCGGCGAAGAACGCGGCGGGGAAGTGCCGCTTGAGCCAGGCGCTCTGGTACGTGGGCAGGGCGAACGCGGCCGCGTGGGCCTTGCAGAAGCCGAAGTTGCCGAACGCGGCCACCAGCCGCCAGGTGTCCTCGACGGTCCGGGCGTCGTACCCGCGCTCGGACATCAGGGAACGCACCTGCGTCTCCACCTCGCGACGGCCCTCCTCGGTGCCCAGGGCGCGCCGCATGGCCTCGGCGCGGTCCAGCCCGCACCCGGTCATGGTGTCGACGGCGTGCAGGAGCTGCTCGTGGAAGAGCAGCGCCCCGCCGGTCTCGGCCAGCACCGGCGCGAGGTCGGGGTGGGGGAGCCGGGGTGGCTCGGAGCCCTCCCGCGCCCCGAGGTAGGCCGCGACCATGTCGGTGCCCATGGGCCCGGGGCGGAACAGGGAGATGTCCGCGATGAGGTCGGGCACCCCGTCCGGGCGCAGCCTGGAGACCAGTTCCCGCTGCCCGGGGGACTCGATCTGGAAGCAGCCGAGGGTGTTCGAGGCCGCGACCATGTGCGCGGTGGCGGGGTCCCCGTCCGGGAGGGCCTCCAGGTCCGGGCGCCGCCCCGAGGTGCGGTCGATCTCGTCCAGGGTGTGCGCCAGGGCCGACTGCATACGCACCCCGAGGACGTCCAGCTTGAGCAGCCCGAGGTGTTCCACGTCCTCCTTGTCCGCCTGGACCATCGGGTACCCGGCGCCGGAGGGCTGGGTGGGGACCCGGTCGCCCATGGCGTGGTCCGACAGCACCAGCCCGCACGGGTGCATGGCCACGTGCCGGGGCAGGCCCGACAACCGCTCCGCGAGGGAGAAGAGCCTGCGCACGTGCTCGCTGTCCAGGCCGTCCAGGCTCCGCAGCTCCGGGAGCTCGCGCGCGGTCTCGCTGATGCGGGAGGCCCGCACCCGGGGGAAGACCGAGGCGATGCGGTCCACCTCCACCGAGGGCAGCGACAGCGCCGCCCCGGCGTCCCGCAGGGCGCTGCGGGCACGGTAGGTCTCCATCATGGCCACGGTCGCGCTGGCCCCGGGGTGGGAGGCGATGACCGCGTCGTAGGCCTCCAGCCGCCGGTCGGACTCCACGTCCAGGTCGATGTCGGGCAGTCCGGGGCGGCTCGGAGTGCAGAACCGTTCGAACAGCAGGCCGTGCTCCAGGGGGTTGATCGCGGAGATGCCCAGCAGGTGCACGACGAGGCTGCCCACCGCCGAACCCCGGGCGAAGCAGCGGATCTGCTTGTCCCGGATGGCCTGGGCGGCGTCGGCCACGGTCAGGAAGTAGCTCTCCAGCCCCAGACGGCCGATGACCTCCAGCTCGTGCCGGACCCGTTCGTCGACGCGGCGGTCCCCCTCCAACCCCAGCAGGGAGGCGCCCCCGGTGACCCGGCCGCGCAGGTCGGCGGCGGCCTGAGGGCGTTCCGGCAGGTGCAGGCGGCCCCAACCCAGGTCGGCGACGGGATCCAGCGCGCAGGAGCTGCCCAGGGCGAGGGTGTGCGCGACCAGACGGCGGGCGCGCGTACGGTCCCCGCCGCACACACCGACCGCGATCCGGAACATCTCCTCACCGGTGGCCAGGTGGGCGCTCTCGGTGCGCGGCGCGGGACGGTAGCCGCCGGGAGCGTGCTGGCGGATGCGGTCCAGGGCGAGGGCCACCCCCGCCGACTCGGAGGTGGGGTAGCGCACGGCGTTGGTCAGCACGGCCAGGAGGTGCTCCTCGTCGGCCAGACGCACCATGTCCCGGGCGGTGCGGCGCTGCCCGGAGGCGCCGTGGTCGTGCGGGGCCAGGGCGAGCTCCACACCCACCCCCCGCCAGGCGGTCACCAGGGTCCGGGCGTGCAGGGGGCGGTCCTGCGCGACGGCGCGCCCCACGTCGGAGTCGGGTCCCAACAGGACCACCAGACCCTCGTGGTGCTCGGCCAGCTGCTCGGGGAGCACGGCCACGGGACCGGGCGCGCGGTGGACGGCGGTGACCAGGCGGCACAGGCTGGTCCAGCCCCGCGCGCCCCGGGCCAGCACCACGATCCGTCCCCCCTCGGGGGAGGCGAGGGCGAGGTCCGTGCCCAGGGCGGGGCGCACCCCGGCCTGTTCACAGGTCCGGATGTGCTCGGCGACACCGAAGAGCCCGTCCCGGTCGGTGAGGGCCACCACGGGTTGGCCGTCGAGCGCGGCGCGCTCGACCAACGCGGCGGGAGGGGCGGTGCCGTGCCGGAAGGAGAACGACGAGGCGGCGCGCAGGTGCGTGAACACCGGTTCTCCCCTCTCTGCGTGTGTTCACAGCCGGAGGGGGAAGACACTGCGATCGAAACCTTGTTCGATAACTGTAGCCTGAACTGGGTGAACGATAAGTCAAGAGACTCCCGGAGGCGAACCTGGAAGGATGTCCGCGACAGCGAACGTCCCGTGAGACCGGAGGTCCCGGCATGGCCAGCAAGTTCACCGAGCTCGCGATCGACTGTGCCGACCCGCACCTGCTCGCCCGGTTCTGGTGCGCGGCCCTCGACTACGAGGTGAAGGACGACGACGAGGAGGAGGGGTTCGTCGCCATCGGCGCCCCCGGCGAGGCCGGGGCGGCCGGGGCGGGCCCGGTGGCCCCGGTACTGACCTTCGCGCGCGTGCCCGAGGGCAAGACCGTCAAGAACAGGCTGCACATCGACGTCAACCCCACCGACAGGGAGCAGGACCAGGAGGTTCGGCGGCTGCTCGACCTGGGCGCCCGGCGCGCCGACGTGCCCGGGGACGGCTTCAGCTGGGTCGTGCTCCTCGACCCGGAGGGCAACGAGTTCTGCGTCCTCTCGACCCGCCGTCCCTGAGACACGCGTCGGCCCTTCCCACGCCGTGTGGAAAGGGCCGACGGTTCGATGTCGTCCTCAGGCGGTCGGGGTCTCACCGCCCAGGGGAGCGCAGACTCCTGAGGGTGCCGCGGACGGAGTCCTTCCACCCCGCGGTGCGCGTGAGGGCGCGTCCCTTGAACATTTCGAAACGGCCCCGGTTGCGCAGCCGGTTGTTTCCGGTCGCCCTTCCGGCCATCTCCTTGACCCTGCCCGTGACCTGGGTGGTCCTGCCCCTGAGTTTCTCCGACTGGCCCATGAAGCCCTCCTCCTTGTGGGGATCGGTGGCGTCGCTGCCCGTCTGTACAAGCATTACTGCCACTTTTCGAGGGCCTTATTCATGATGGGCGGAAACAATCTCGGGTGGCATGGAACACACGCGCTTCGACGGGTTCCGGATGACGGTCCGTGATCTCCGTGGAAAGGGCTCGGAGAACGGACGACAAAGGCGGGGTCGCCGACCACACGATCCGGGTGCGCGTGCTCCGGGCCACGCGAGGGGACGGGGCCGGAAAGTGCCTCCGGACCCGGTCCCACGTCACCGTCGTCTAGGACCGTCCACCCAGGTGGCGGGCCAGGAAGCGTGCGAGCGTGCCGTACAGCTCGACGTTGCTGTCCGTGTTGACGAACCAGTGGCCCTCGGACTCGTTCAGCAGGTACTCGACCTCCGCGCCCCGGGCTCGGAGCGCGTCGACCACGCGGTCGGAGTGGCGGCGGTGGACGCGGACGTCGTTGGCACCGTGGACCAGCAGCACCGGCGCGGTGATGTCGTCGACCCGGCTGATGGGCGAGCGGGCGAGCATCTCGGCCTCCTGACGGGGGTCGTCCGGATCCCCGATGTAGCGCAGGTAGCTGTTCTCGACACTGCGACGGGCGAACGGGACGACCGACCGGACCAGGTCGACGAGATCCGACATCCCGGTGTAGCTCACCGCCGCCGCGAACCGGTCGGGGGTGAACGCGGCCCCGACGAGCGCCGCGTAGCCCCCGTAGGAGCAGCCGTAGACGGCGACCCGGTCCGGATCCGTGTGGCCCTGGTCGACCGCCCAGTCGAGCGCGTCGATCAGGTCGTCGTGCATGCGCCCGGCGAACTGCCCGATCGCGGCCTGGGTGTGGGCCTTGCCGTAACCGGTGGAGCCGCGGAAGTCGACCTGGAGGACCGCGTAGCCGCGGTTGGCCAGGAACTGGACCTCCGGGTCGTAGCCCCAGCTGTCCCGGTACCACGGTCCACCGTGCACCAGCAGCACGGTGGGCAGACCGCGCGGCTCGACCCCGACCGGCAGGGTGAGGTGGCAGGGCAGGGGCAGGCCGTCGCGGGCAGTCAGCGTGATCGGGGCGACCGGGGCGAGCCGGTCCGGGTCCAGGTGCGGGAACGGCCGGAACAGGCGGCGCGTCTCCCCGGTCAGGTGGTCGTGGAACCAGGTGACGCCGGGGTCGCGGTCGTGGGTGAAGTCCACCACCCAGCGCCGGGCCGTGGCGTCGCAGGACACGTGGGCCAGGTCCCCGTCGGAGAGCTCCTGGAGCCGGGACAGCACCGTGGCGAAGTACGGGTCGAGCGCGTGGATCTCCTGACGCGCACCGAGGTAGCGGGCTCCGAGGAGGTCCCCGGTGCCCGGGTGCAGGATGAGCGAGGACGGGAAGCGCGGATCCGCCTCGGGACGGGGGGTGTCCAGGTCGAACACGGGGTGGCTGTCCACCTCGGTCTCCGCACCGGTGCCCAGGTCGACCCGGACGAGGCGGGTGCGGTCCGATCCGCGTGCGGAACCGGTCCAGAGCCCTTCGCCGTCGGGGGTGAGCGCGGCGGGCAGGAGCCCGAAGGGCGCGTCGGTGCCGGAGAACCGTGCGATCGGGCGCCGGTCGCCTCCGGACCACTCCGAGAGCACGTGGTCGCCGCCCTCCTCCATGGTGAAGGCGAGCAACCGGTCCGGGGCGCGCAGCCAGCCCACGACGTCGCCGGGGTTCTCCGCCACGCCGGTCAGTTCGCCGGTGTCCAGATCGAGTTCGAAGAGGTCGATCAGGTCGGGGCGGCGCATATTGAGCTGGACGTGGGCCGTTCCGGGCCGATCCGGCGGGAGCTGAGTGCCGAGCAGCCGGACGCCCCCGTAGGGGGTCAGGTCCACCGGGGGCTCCTCGGGCCGGGCCATGTCGACACGGTGCAGGTGCCAGTTCTCGTCGCCGTCGGCGTCCTGCTGGAACAGCAGGTAGCGGCCGTCGGTGCTCCAGAAGAAGCTCTCGATGCTGCGCCGGGTGTCGGAGGTGACGCGCCGGACCCCCGGGGCGTCGGGGTTGTCCCAGTCCGAGTCCAGGTCACGGACGAACACGTTGAGCCGTTCCCGCCACGGGGCGAGGTAGGCGACCCTCGTGCCCTCCGGGGACAGGACGGCGCGGCTCCGGGACGGCGGGCCGAAGAAGTCCTCGACGGCCAACGGCTTCGGTGGGGTGGTCATGGCGGATCCCTGCGGTCGGGTGAGTGCGGACACCACCCAGTCCAGACCCCGACGTCGCGTCCGACTCAAGCCCTCCCGGAGTGACCCGGGTCACTTTCGGGGCTGGCCAGTCGAAGCTGGAGCTGGCGCAGCACGCGCCGCTGCACGGGCCCGAGGTTCTGCTCGTTCAGCTGTTCCAGGAGCTCTGAGGCCCGGGAGTCCAGCTGGGGCAGGTTCGCGAGTTCGGCCATGATCGGTTCGACGTGCGCGAGGAGTGCGTCGACCACGGACGCGACCTCGTCGTCGGGGGAGTCGGGTCCCAGCGCGTAGAAGCGCGCCGTGACGTGCGGGGGCACGGTCAGACCGCCGAACAGGGAGCGGAACGCCGCAGGGCCGAGCAGGTGCGCGGCCAGGACCAGCTGCTCGTGTTCGTGCCGGGCCATGTCCGTCGGCGTCCCGGCCTCGGGGGCGGGGTGCCACTCCGAGAGCTCCGGGGGCAGGTCCGGCGGGGTGCCGCCACGTCGCAGCGCGGCGATGTCGGCCCGGCGACGGGTGAGCCGTTCGATCTCCGCCGAGGCCCGGTCGTCGAGCTCGTCCAGGAGCTCCTCCGCGGCCGTGGGGTCGTCCAGCACCGAGGGCAGGACGGACAGGGGAACACCCAGCGAGGCCAGCCTCGTGACGCGCAGGAGGCGGACGAGGTGGCCCACCTCGTAGCGTCGGTAGCCCCCGCTCGATCGCGGCGGCTCGGGCAGCAGCCCGATCTGGTGGTAGTGCCGCAGCGTGCGGACGGTGACCCCGGCCAGCGCGGCGAGCTCGCTACTCAGCAACGGTCGGCTCCTTCGGCTTCCCCCGGGCCCCGAACACACGAGGACCTCCGTCAACCAACCAGAAACGTCCTCCCCGGTTCAAGGCCGCCACGTGGAGGCGGTGTTCACCCGTTCCTGGACCATGCTCGCGTTCTCCCGCCTGTTCGCGGTCAAGGGACCACGGCGCGGTGGGGCGGCGCGCCACCGCTCTCCCGGAGGCTCGGGTGTTCACCAGACCCGCGTGCACCGCCTTCCTCTCCCCGTCCTCGCACTCAACGGAACCGAGTGGTGGCGGCGGTGAGTGGCCGTGACCGGACGCCGCGACCGCCCGCCGCTGCGGTAGAGTTGTCCCGGCGACGGCCGGGGGCAGCCTCCAGGTCGAAGCGCGGGCCTCTAGCTCAATTGGCAGAGCAACGGACTTTTAATCCGTGGGTTCAGGGTTCGAGCCCCTGGGGGCCTACCGACAAACCTCGGGCCGAGCGTAGGTGTCCCGCTCGAACCCGGGGTTTTCCATTACCCGGGGCCTGTCAGAGGTGAATTGGCGCCGCGCCGTGGCCAGAACTCCCGTCCCGCGCGGAGGACTACTCGTCGTCCTGGGGCGTGTAGAGCATGATCCAGTGGTCACGCTCGGGATCATGGAGCATCTCGATCTCGAATCGGGCCCACCCGTGGGTCGGGTGGCGCATTTGTTTCATCTCGGATCTCGAAACGCTGACTTCCCCGTTCTCCCAATGGTCGCGAAAGCTCTGGCTGGTCGCGGTGAGCTCGGCGAACAACGAGCGAAGGTAGTCGTCATCGGGGTACCGGCCGAGCGCCGTGCGGAGTTCGGAGGCCGCGACCCGCAGGAACCGCTCCCCACCGTCGCCTCCGAGCAAGTCCGACAGCACGGTGGTCGTGAAGGCCTGGTGGGCGATGTTGCGCCCGAACCGACCGACGCCGGTCAGGGGGCCGAGCAGCTCCTCCGCGGCCTTGTTGCGTGCCAGGAGATCGAGTCGTCCGTCATGCACGGTGACCGGCATCGTGTCGTCGAGGCCACGCAGCAGACGCAGCAACCCGGGTCGAATGACCGAGGCGGGAGAGGGCGGCTCCGGCGGGGGCTCACCACCCAGCCGGAAGAGGTGGTCGCGTTCGGCGTCGGAGAGACCGAACGCCCGTGCCAACGAGGTGAGCGTCTCGCGCGACGGACGGGGCACCCTCCCCTGTTCGAGGCGTGTGTAGTACTCCACTGAGATACCCGCGATATCGGAGACCTCCTGGCGGCGAAGCCCCGGAACCCGCCGACGGGACGCCCGCACACTGCCCCGCGGCTCCGGCGGGCCCATCGCGGCCCTGCGCCGCCTCAGGTACTCCCCGAACCCGGTCCGATCGCTGCTCGACATACCGCCCATTGTCCCCGTCGTTCCGCCCTGTGTGGCGGTACAGCATGGCCCTGCCCGTACCAGCCTCAACGCGGCCTTCCTCCCCGGTTCGGTGCCCCGCATCATCGAGAGCGCGCCCGGTTCACACGGAACCCGCTCCTGAGTGGAACACCCTGATCGGAAATTCTCATGAATGACGAGACACGAGCACCCGCCACCCACACCGGGCTCGGCATCGCCCGGGAGTTCGTCCGCGCCGTCGAGGCCAAGGACATCGAAGCCGTGGCCCGAACCCTGGCCGACGACGCACGGCAGTTGTTCATGCACACCCGAAGTGCCACGACCCCCGACGGCGTCGCGGACGTCATCGCTGGTCGCACACGGGGCTTCTGCGTCGCGGACATGAAGGGCAAGAGGGAGGTTCTCGCTTACACGCGCGCCATTTTCGACAAGTTCACACCGCTCCTGTGGCGCGACCACACATGGCGCGTCTCACCCGACGGCGGCGAGCTGTTCTTCCACGGCATCGGCGACATGGTCGTCGCACGCACGGGCCAGCCCTACCGCAACACCTACGTGATCCGGTTCGACATCGAGAAAGGCCGGATCGTTCTCATGGCCGAGTACGGAAACGCCTTTATGTACGCCGGTCTGGGTGTCCGCCCCAACGGGGCCGAGTTCCGGGGCCTGCTGCGCGCGATGGGACGTATGGTCTCGCCACGGCTCTCTTCCCGGTCGGGCCGATGATCCTCCCGTCCTGAGCTCGGTGTCCCCCGCCCCAAGGAGGCCCTCGACCTTCAGCCCACACCCCTGACCAGCAAAGGCGCCGCCGCCGGGAGAAAACTCCTCCAAGGAAAGAAACCGTGTTGTCCCAGATCAGGTTCGGATTCCGCGCTCCAGGCAGAGGAATTGCCCGGAGCGGGGGCCTTTCGAGGCTGGAGAGTGGGCACAGGAGTGTCGGTGCCGATCGCTTCTACGAGAACTGACGACCTCCTGTAGATTTGACTCGAGTACCAGGATCACCGTGGGCCAGAGAGGAACGGCTGCTCCCTCACAGCGTCCGTCGGCGACGACGCGTCTCCATCCCCGACCAGCACCGCTGGAATGGCGAGTTCCACTCGAAGGACGAGGAAGAACGATCATGGCACGTATCAGCAGAGACAACTTCCACGGCGGGTACCGGGTCACCGGGCTGGAGCACGACATCGCCAGGGCGAGAGCGAACGCCCAGTACGAGCAGGATATGAGCGACATCGGTGGACGGGTGGTCAACGCCCCAGGCGACGCTTTTGTGGGCGCCGTACGAACGACCGGAGGCATTGCCGCCGGTGGTGTCGGTTTCGGCGTCAGAATGGTACGGGATCTGCGCTTCCGCTACATCATGCAGGCGGTGCTCCACTTCCCCATGGCGTTCATCGTGGTGCTCTTCCTCGCCAACACGAGGATGTCCCTGGCGTTCGGGCAGGGCGCCCTTGTCGCGTTGGCCGTGGCCGTGGTGTGGACCGCTGTGTACATCGTCCTGCGCACGCGTCCGAAGCTGCGCCGACTGAACCAGTACTGAGGTCCGGGGAGTCCCTCCGGATCGGCGCGGGGAGTACCGCGCCCGACGTGGAGCGTCCCAGTTCCTGGGCCGGTCCGCGGACCGCTCTTCGGGAGCGTT
This sequence comes from Nocardiopsis eucommiae, assembly GCF_965344335.1. Classification (NCBI taxonomy): domain Bacteria; kingdom Bacillati; phylum Actinomycetota; class Actinomycetes; order Streptosporangiales; family Nocardiopsidaceae; genus Nocardiopsis; species Nocardiopsis eucommiae. Next base: position 41,395 of record NZ_CBDRIY010000026.1, on the reverse strand, counting down.
TTGGCGTGGGAGTTGTCGTCTTTCCTGCGCGGAAATCTCCTAGTGGCGAGAAGAGTGCCATCGGCGGCGATGAGCGCCGTGGAATATCGCTGGGAACAGAGCGAGCAGGCCCACGGGAATCCAATCCCGAACCCGCCGATCACAGGTCCGCTTCTCTGCCGTTGAGCCAGGGCCTCGTGGTGTGCCCCGAGCGCCGGCGGAACGTCACACGGGGCGACATGCCGGACACCGCAGGAGTCGTGGAGCAGTGGACTCGCCTGCTCGCCGCGTGGGTGGGGGCGCCTCGGCGGTCGCGCCCCCGGTCGCAGGGGGTGAGATGATCACCGGGCGTCGGCGGGCCGTGTCCCCGGGCGAACCCGGAGGGGTGCGTCCCTGAGGGGCCCTGGGGTGCGCGAAGATACACCTGAGGAAATATTGCGCGGGCTGCAAATGTTGTCCGTGTAACGGGAGGACCTATGGGGCTGCGAGAACGCAAGAAGCTGGCCACGAGCCGGGCTCTGCGGGAGGCCGCCGTGCGCCTCACCCTGGAGCGCGGTCTGGAGAACGTGACCGTGGAGGCGATCTCCGCCGAGGCCGAGGTCTCGCCCCGGACCTTCTTCAACTACTTCGCCACCAAGGAGGACGCGCTCCTCGACGGCGTCCCCGTCTCCCTCGACGAGGAGGCGCGCGCGGCGTTCGTGGCCGGAGGCCCCACCGGCGTGTTCACCGAGGACCTCGGCTCGCTGTTGATGGCCTCCCTCCTCGTCTCCGGCGACCTCGGCAGACAGCGCGCCGACATCGCCCTGCGCAGACAGCTCGTGGACCGCGAACCCCACCTCCTGCCCGGCCTGCTCGGCCGCTTCCACGACGTCGAGCGGAGCGTGGCCGCCGCGATGGCCGAACGCGAGGGGGTGCCCGCCGACGACACGCGCTCCCAGGTGGCGGCGGCCGCCGCCATGTCCGCCATGCGGCACGCCATGAGGGCGGTTCCGGAGCAGGACGAGGACGGGATCGACGCGTTGCGGGTCCACCTCGGAGCGGCCTTCCGGACGCTGGGTGAGGTCTTCGCCCCCGAGCGCTGATGTGCCCCACGTCTCGGGAACGCACCGGAGGCGGGTGCCGTCGGACCCTTCGGGGGCGGAAGTCAGGGACCACCCAGGGCTGTCCCCGATGGGAATCGTCGGCACCAGAGGGCAAGGTGGAGGTATGAACGAGAACTTCGCCACCAAGCGACTCCAGCGCAGCGAGACCGACCGCTTCCTGACCGGCGTCTGCGGGGGCATCGCCGCCTACACCGGTGTGGACTCCACGATCATCCGGATCGTCTTCGTGGTCCTGGCCCTGCTGGGTATGGCCGGTATCCCGATCTACGTCCTGGCCTGGCTGCTCATGCCGGCCGAGAGCGAGCGGCGTTCGCTGCTGGAGCAGATCATCCGTAACTTCCAGGGAAAGTCGAGTGAGAACTGATGTGGACCCTGCGCGCGCACCCGGGCTGGCAGCGGCGTGAGCTGTGTGCCCCACGGGACGAACGAGAGACCGACCAGGCCTGCGAACAGCCCGCGGAGCACCGCGCCGAACGCTAGGCGGACTCCGACTCGGTGGCCTCCATCCGCTCCGCGACCTCCCGGGACATCCGTGCCCACGGGACCGCGAGGCAGATCGCGGAGAGCAGGGCGAGCAGCCCCGCACCGGCGATGACCGTGCTGGTGCTGGTGAGCTCCACGAAGTAGCTGGACAGCAGGATGCCGATGCCCTGCGCGGCCTGGAGCCCTGAGGCGACCAGGCCGAAGGCCAGACCACGGCCCTCCTTGGGCACACAGAGGACGAAGGCCGCGTTGGCCACGAACTGATAGGAACCGGCAGCCCCGCAGAGGGTCAGGGCGGTGATCATCATCCACAGCGGCATCGGGAACACCCAGAGCAGCAGCGGCACGCAGGTGAGGATCGCCAGCGGGCCGAGCAGACGGGTGCGGGTCGGCGGGGGTATCAGCCGGGTGAGGACGAAACCGCCCACGAGCGCACCGATCGACTGGCCCGCCATGATGAACCCGGCCGCGGCGGGCCCCGCGCCCGCTTCGGTGGCCATGGGGTTGGCCAGCCCGTAGGGGATCGAGTACAGACCCGCGAGCCAGGCGAGCATCGCCAGGACGCGCAGCTTGGGGTCGCCGAAGACGAGCTTGGCGCCGTCCCTGGTCATCACCAGGAGGCCGGGGCGCTTCTCGCCGCCCTGCTCGCGCACCGGAGCGGGGCGGGCCCTCACGCCGAACCTCAGGATCAGCGCGGACAGGACGAAGAGCACTCCCGTGGACATCAGGGTGACGTTGGGGCTGACGAACGTGACGATCACACCGCCCGCGATCAGCCCGAGGAGCATCCCGATCTGCGCCGTCAGCTGGATGATCGCGGTACTGGCCACGTAGCGCTCACCCTGGACGATCTGGCTGAGCAGGGCCGCCCGCGCGGCGGCGAACGGGATCGACGGCAGGATCGAGACGAACAGCAGCGCCCAGACCGCCCAGACCGGCATGCCGGGTATGCCGACGACGACGATGACCACGGCCCTGATCACGTCGCAGGCCACCATCACCTGGCGGCGCGGCAGTATGTCCGCGAGCCCTGAGAAGAGCGGACCGGCGAGGATCGGCGGCAGGAACATCACGGCCAGCGTGATCCCGGCGGCGAAGGCCGAGTCCGTCAGTTGGTACACCAGGACGCTGGAAGTGATGTTCAGCAGGTTGGTGCCGATCATCGACAGTGCGTGGGCCAACCACATGGAACGGAACTCGGCTATCGCCATGACGTCGCGGTAACTGCTACGCCATTTGTTGTCCTGCCCCTTCGGAGATTCGTGGTCTCCGCCGTCAGCGGCCCTGTCGAGGCTCGGATTGCCCACCAGGCACTCCCTTACTGTCACAGGGGTGAATCACGCTGTGTCGTGCCCCCATGACCAACGGTTCCGGAAGAGCGTCGGGCTGGCAAGCGGGTTGGGGGAATTCGTGTCTGATTCGTTGCTCCGAGTAATGTCTCCCGATGTGATTCGGTATCGCCCCCGGAGCCTGCTGTCCGGATCGTTTTCCCAGGTGGGTGCCGATGTGGGGGAGTGTCGTGCGCTCTCCGGGGGTTCCGGTCGGGAGGGCGCTTCCGTTACTCGCCGGAATGGTGTCACGAATGTCTCGGATGCCGGAATTTATGGGATCTTCGGATCTCTATTTCTCCGGAATATCGCTCTGGGTGAGCGGATCAGCCCCAGCCGAGTTCGGTGAGGCGGGCGTCGTCGATGCCGAAGTGGTGCGCGATCTCGTGGATGACGGTGATCAGCACCTCCTCCACCACCTGGTCGGGGGTCTCGCACATCGCGCAGATGTTGCGCCGGTAGATGAAGATCTGGTCCGGGAGCACCCCGAAGTAGGAGTCCCCGCGCTCGGTCAGCGGGATCCCCTCGTACAGGCCGAGCAGGCCCTCCGGGGACTCCTCCGCCACCGTGATCACCACGTTGTCCATGAGTCGGGCCAGCTCCGGCGGGATCTGGTCCAGGGCGTCGGCCACCAGTTCCTCGAAGTCCCTGCGTGTCAGTTCAACCACGCCTGCCATTGTGCTGCCTTCACGGTGTGGCGAGGAAGAGACATAACACTCTGGACGGGAGGAAACATTGGGAACGGCTTCAGTCAACGGCATGATGGTGGTGTGTTGTCTTGGGGAGAGATCCGCGCGTACGACTACCGGGGGGCCCTCGAACGGTCCCGTGCGACCCTTCGCCGGTGGCGAGCCGGGCGTGCGTGGCGGTGGAGCTGTGTCGTCGTCGCGGGACTGGTCGGTGGCTGGCTCGGGCTGGCCCTCGGCGGCCAGGTGGTCACACCGATCGGCCCGGCCGACGTCACCTTCTCCCTGAGCCCCCAGTGGCACGGTGAGACCGTCGTCAACGTCGCGCCGCTGGGCCAGCTGGCGTTCGACACCCACACGGCGCCCCTGAGACTCGAGGCGACCATCACCGACATCCGGCTCTCGGCGGCCGAGGAGATGTTCGCGGACCCCGACGCCATCAACCGCATGGCCGCGGGGATCGGCGCCGACCTCACGAGCGGTGTGACCGCCCTGCTGCTGCGCTCCCTGCTCGTGGCGACCCTCGGCGCGGCCCTGATGGGCCTGCTGCTGTTCCGCAGCGGCTGGCGCGCCCTGGCGAGCGGCGCCACCTCGCTGCTCGTCCTCGTGGGCTTCGGCGGCCTGGCGGGGCTCACCTTCAACCCGAGCGCCATCGCGGAGCCGCGCTACACGGGCCTCATCGCGGGCGCCCCCCAGGTGGTGGGCAGCGCCGACGACGTCGTCAGCCGGTTCAGCGAGTACCAGGAGCAACTGGCCGGTCTCGTCGGCAACGTGTCGATGATCTACGAGGCCACGTCCTCGCTGCCGGTCTACGACGACGACGAGTCCGTCATCCGGGTGCTGCACGTGTCCGACATCCAGCTCAACCCGGCGTCGTGGAGCATCATCGCCACACTCCAGGAGCAGTACGGGGTGGACGTGATCGTGGACTCGGGCGACCTCACCGACCGCGGCAGCGCGGCGGAGGACGTCTTCGCGGAGGAGATCGGGAAGCTGGACGTGCCCTACGTGTGGGTGCGCGGCCAGCACGACTCCATGGGAACCCAGCGCGCGGTGGCGGCCCAGCCCAACGCGGTGGTCCTGGACGGGGACGTCGAGGAGGTCGGCGGCCTCACCTTCTACGGGGCGGGCGACCCCCGGTTCACCCCGGACGCCACCCGGCTCAACCCCGACGCGGCGGGGGTCGCCGCGCTGGGTGAGGAGCAGGCGGCGTCGGTCCGGGGCGGCGGAGAGGACGTGGACGTCGCGATCCTGCACACCCGGACCCAGGCGCGGCCGTTCGACGGAGTGGTGCCGTTGGTCCTGGCGGGCAACGAGCACCTGCGCTCCACCGAGCTCACGGACCTGGGCACCAGGTTCCTCGTCCAGGGTTCCACCGGCGGCGCCGGGCTGCGTGGCCTGGATCACGGTTCCGGTCGGCCGACCCCGTACCAGGCGTCGGTCCTGTACTTCGACGCCGAGACCGGTCGCCTCCAGGCCCGTGACGACATCGACCTCGGAGGGATCGGGCTCACGTCGGCGCAGGTCGAGCGGCACATCGAGGCCGACCCCGACCGGCGGATCGGTGAACCGGAGGACGAGGACGAGGAGGCGACGCCCACGGAGGGGGCCTCGTAGCCCCACGTCGTCGCAGGTCATGAAGGGTTTGGGTCGCTCGGGACATTCGCTTTGGTGTTGGTGGGAATCTCCCCTATGCTTAGGCTGTCTACACGGGCCCCCATCGTCTAGCGGCCCAGGACGCCGCCCTTTCAAGGCGGTAGCGCGGGTTCGAATCCCGTTGGGGGTACGAAGCGGTTCAGAGCACTGTCGGGCGTCTGGCAGAATGAGAACCGCAGCGACACACCGGGCCGCGAGGCCGGGTGTGACAACTGAACAAGGTCCTGTGGAGCAGTTAGGAGTGCTCGCCACCCTGTCAAGGTGGAGGCCGCGGGTTCAAATCCCGTCAGGACCGCGTGCGTCGCCGAGGGAATCGGCGCCGCGGCTAGGTAGCTCAGTTGGTACGAGCGTCCGCCTGAAAAGCGGAAGGTCGGCGGTTCGACCCCGCCCCTAGCCACAATCTCAAGACATGCAAAAGGCCCCGCCACCTGTGGAAACAGGTGGCGGGGCCTTTTCGTGCGTCGGTGGTTGTCGGTGGCCGGTGGTGGGCTTCGGTGGGGCCTACGGCCAATACGCGGCCACGTTCAGGAACGGCGCAGGGCCTCCTCGATCTGGCGCTCGGCGCGGCCCTCCTCCCCGACGAGACACTTCACGTGAATCCCCCTGAACTCGGCCACGCCGTGCCCCGACCACGGGCCGGGTGTCACCAGGTGACGCCGTGCCAGCTCACGTGGTGGTCGGTGTGGTCGGAGTCCTTCGTGCACCAGTAGGTGGTGCCGTCGCGCAGCAGGAAGCGGTCGCAGGCGATCCCGGTGGCGCGGTCCTCGGCCAGGGCCTCCAGCAGGTGCTCCGGACTCTCGGAGAGACGCCCCGGCTCCCCGAAGCTCTCCAGACCGTCCAGGAGGACCTCCTGGCGGGTCCGGTGCGGGGCCGGGTCCCGGGCCGCGAGGATCACCAGGGCGGTGGCGTTGTCGGTGCTCTCCGCCTCGCGGGCGGCGTCCACCAGGACCCGCGCCAGGGTGTCGGGGTCGTGCGCGTGGTCGGCCACCAGCTCGGCCATCAACCGTTCGTCCACGTAGTCGTGGACGCCGTCGCAGGTGAACAGCGTGAGGTCGGCGGAGGGCGCGATGGTGGTGCCGATGTCGTCGACCCCCGCTGTGGCCACCGAGGTGGTGACCGCGTGGTCGCACGTTCGGGCGAGGTCCTCCGAGGCCCACCGGTCGCGCAGCTCCTGGCCGCGCGTGTGGTCCCGCGTGTGCTGGCGCAGACCCTGGCCGGGGCTCCAGGTCCAGACACGGCAGTCACCGACCCACGCGATGTCTATGGGGTCGTCGGGGGCGTCCTGGCGGGCGTGGGCCATCACGCAGTCGGCTCCGGGGTGGGCGCGGGTGATCGCCCGTGCGGCGGCCAGGACGGCGTCCACGGCCTCCCCGGGCGCCGAGGTGGCGGTGTCGGCGGCGAGCTGCGCGGCCAGCGCGGTGTCGGGGTGGTCACCGAACCCGTCCGCCACCGCGGCCCGCCATCCGTCGGAGGCGGACTCGACCTGGTGGGCACAGGCGTCCTGTTGGCTCGGACGAGGGCCCTGGTCGGTGTCGGTGGCGATGACGGGGGAACTCATGCGCGCTCCTTCAACCGGTTCGGGTGGACCTCACCCCAGGACGAGGGGACCTGGGAAGATGCTCGCAGACGGGGGTTTGGTTCGCGGACGAAGGTCACGAACGGATGAGAGCCGGTCCCGTGACGGGATTGTCGGGTAGTGTCCGTTGACGTGAACCACGCGACCGCCGCAGACGGAACCCGAATCTGGTACGACGTCCACGGTGCGGGGGAGCCCCTGGTACTGATCCACGGGCAGTCCCTCGACCACGAGATGTGGGACGGGGTGTACGAGGACCTCGCCGAGCGCCACCGTGTGGTGCGCGTGGACCTCAGGGGCACCGGTGGCAGCGACGCCCCGCTGGACCGGCCGTACAGCATGGACCTGCTGGCCCGTGACGTCCTCGCGGTCCTGGACGACCTCGGGGTCGGGCGCGCGCACGTCTACGGTTTCTCCATGGGCGGCAAGGTCGCCCAGACCCTCGCCGCGATCGCCCCCGAGCGGGTCGGCGCCCTGGTGCTCGGTTCCACGGCCCCCGGCGGGGAGCACGAGGTGGAGCGCCCTCGGCACGCCTCCCTCGCGTTGCGCAAGGCCAGCGGTGACGAGGGGCGCGGGCTGATCGGTCCGTTGTTCTACACACCGGACTGGGCGCGGGAACACCCGGAGACGGTCACCCGCGTGCTGCCCCGCAACCCGCTGCGCGCGCAGCGCCGCCACTACGAGGCCAGTCTCAGGCACGACGGCTGGGACCTGCTCCCCCTGATCCAGGCGCCGACGCTGGTGGTGCACGGCGAGGACGACGAGCTCACCCCGGTGGGCAACGCCGAGCTGCTCGCCGAGCGAATCACCGGGGCGGAACTGCTGGTCCTGCCCGGGGCCCGTCACGGCTACCTGCACGAGGCCGCGCCGAAGGCCACCGAGGCCGTCCTGGCCTTCCTCGCCGCGCACCCCCTGGAGTCCCGGGAGGTGTGAGGGTCATCCCGGGTCCCTGTTCCGCTGTGCCTGTATGAGGGCGCTGACTGACTCCTGGGTGGGCTCCAGACCGAGGATGCGCAGTGCCGCCATCATGCGGAGGTTGTCGCCCTGTGTCGGGTCGTTGAGCGACGAGGTGATGTCCATGACCCGGTCGATCGCCTCCTCCAGTCTCAGCTCGTCGTGCACCTTCTGAGCCTGATCCGCGAGGTGCTTCCGGGACCTGTGGGAGTGAAGCGCCAGAGCCGTGCCCAGGGAGAGTATGGTGCCGCCCGTGACGCTTGAGGCGAGGACGGCGGTCACGGAACCCGCCCCGGTGGTGGAGAGTAGCGCGAGGATCAGGCTGAGCACCACGCCGATGGCGATGACCAACGCGCCCGTGCCCATGACCACCATGCTCATGCGGAACGAGTCGTCCGCGTGACGCAGCGCCTGTTCGTTGACGCTGACCAGGAAGTCCTGGGCGCGTCGTCGCTGATCCGGGCGTCCAGCGGGCGATCTCGTCTGGGGCAGGGCACCGCCCATCGCGGGAGCGTGGTTGATGACCTGGTAGAAGTTCCCCTGGATGTCACCGCTCACCTGGTTGTGGACGGTGTGACCCGGCCCTTGGAGCTGGTGCCCCTCGGGCCGTTGGGTGAGGTCGTTCTCCGGTAGGTCTTCGGGAGGGTTCTCGCTGTCCACGGTTCGTCTCCGCACGAAAGCCAAGGGGGGTCCCTTCCATCCTCGCTCAGGGAAGCGGTGGACGCCAGGGTTCGCGGACTCCGGGGTCAGGCGGGTGGGAACTCTGTGCGGAGCCGGTCCAGCTGGCGGCGGTCCCGCTTGGTGGGGCGGCCCGCGCCACGGTCCCGGCGGATCACCGGCGCGGTGGCCTGGGGCGGCTGCGCGGGGGTGCGGTCCACGTAGCAGCGGGCCGCGATCGGGGCGCCGACCCTCTTCACGATGACGTGGCTCACGTCGACGACGCGGGTGGTGCCGTGCAGGCGCACCCGGATCTGGTCGCCGACCTTCACCACCGTGGCCGGTTTCGCGGGGCGGTCGTTGACGCGCACGTGCCCTCCGCGACAGGCCTGAGCGGCGTCGGCGCGGGTCTTGGTGAGGCGTACCGCCCACAGCCAACGGTCGACCCGCGTGGAGTCGGGGCCGGAGGGAAGGGGGGCGGACGAGTCGCTCACGCGGTGGTCCTCTCACGGGTTGGGGTGCGTCGTGAGCCACTCTAGGTCGACCCCGGTACGAAGTGCTCCAAAGTCGCGCTAGAGTTGTTCTTGCAACGAGGTCCTGTGGAGCAGTTAGGAGTGCTCGCCACCCTGTCAAGGTGGAGGCCGCGGGTTCAAATCCCGTCAGGACCGCATCATCGAAGGCCCGGTGTCCCAGACACCGGGCCTTCGTCGTTGTCTGGGTGACAGGGGGGACAGTTGTGAGCTACCGGTACGCCACCGAGCGTACGGACCACTCGGCCTTGGCGAGCGGGCAGGTGTTGCGGTCCGCGCCCGGCTACCCGGGTTTCCCCGTGAGACTGGCGAGTGAGCTCCTCCAGCGGGCCATGGTGCACGTGGAGGGCGACCGGGTGCGGCTGTGGGACCCCTGCTGCGGCAGCGGGTACCTGGTGGCCGTGCTGGGGCTGCTCCACCGCGACCGGCTCACGCACGTGCGCGCCACGGACGTGGACGGGGACGCGGTGGCCATCGCCGCCCGCAACCTGGAGCTGCTGACCGCCGAGGGCCTGGCCGAACGGGAGCGCGAGCTGCGCCGTTCGGCAAGGGACTTCGGCCGGGTGGCGTTCGTGGAACGGGCCGAGTCCGCCCGCGACCTGGCCGCCGGGCTGGCCGCCATGGGCGGGGACCTCCCGCACGAGTCCGGGGTGGTCGACGTCTTCACGGCCACCGATCCGGTCGACGCCGACCTCGTGATCACGGATGTCCCCTACGGGGAGATGACCCACTGGGAGGGGAACGTCCCCGACGACCCGATCAGGGCGCTGCTCGCCTCGATGGGGCGGACCCTGCCCCGGAGCGCGGTGGTGGTCGTGACGGCGCGGACCCGCCGGGTGCCGCTGCCCGAGGGCGTGCGGGCGCTGGAACGGGTGAAGGTCGGCAACCGGTCGGCGGTCCTGGTCCGTGCCCGGGACCTCGCGGCGCTGTGAGCGCCGTGAACCTCAGGTGACGTCCCGGAAGGCCCGCGTGGTGTACAGGGCCACGATCAGCGCGACCACGGCGAGCAGGACGAAGCCCAGCGTGTACGCGCCCGTGGCCTGGTACACCACGCCCATGAGCAGCGGCGGGAAGTAGCCGCCCAGGCCACCGGCGGCGCCCACCAGACCGGTGACCGTACCCACGCGGGACGGGTCCACGAGCTTGGCGACCAGGGCGAACACCGCGCCGGTGCCCAGCCCCAGGGTCAGCGCGATCAGCACGAACGACAGCCCCGCCGGGAACTCCGCCGGGGGGTGCAGCGCGAGGACGACGGCGAACGCGCACGTGCCGAAGAAGGAGATCAGACAGACCTTCACCGGTCCGATCCGGTCCGACAGCACACCGCCGACCGGACGGGCGACGACCGCCGCCACGGCGAACCCGGCGGTGCGCATGCCCGCGTCGGTCTGCGCGAAGTCGTAGGCCGTGGTCAGCAGGGTCGGCAGGTAGGTGGAGAAGGCGACGAAGCCGCCGAAAACGAGCGCGTAGAGCGCCGAGGCCTGCCAGGTGGCGCGGAGGGCCAGTGCCTCGCGCAGGCGGGGAAGGGCGGGCTCGGTCCGCGGACTCCACTCGGGTGAGTTCCGGGCGAACAGCCACATGACCGCGCCCATCGCGGCGAGGGCCACGCACATGAGCAGGTGGGTGGTGAGCACGCCCATGGCCTCGACCAGGCGCGGGGTCAGGAAGGCCGACAGCGCCGTGCCGCCCATGCCCGCGCCGAACACGCCCGTGGCGAACCCGCGTCGCCCGGCCTGGTACCAGGCGTTGACGAACGGGATGCCGATGGCGAAGGAGGTGCCCGCGATCCCCAGGAAGAAGCCCCAGACCAGCAGCATCGGGTACGAGTTCGCGGACAGCCCGACCAGGAGGGTCGGCACGATGCTGAGCAGGCAGATGGCCGTGAACATCACCCGGCCGCCGTAGCGGTCGGTCAGGGTGCCCACCGGGATGCGCCCCAGCGAGCCGACCAGCACGGGGAAGGCCACCAGGATCGACGTCTGCGTGGGCGTCAGGCCCAGGTCCTCGCTGTAGCTCCGTGACAGCGGGCCGATCAGGTTCCAGGCCCAGAAGGTCAGCGCGAACGCCGCCGTGGCCAGGGCGAGGTTGCCGCCCGCGGTTCCGGAACGGGTCGTCCGCTCCCCAGCTTCCGCACGCATTACGGCTCCTTCGTCAGTCGGTCTGACGGCGATTGTCGCCTCTTGCGGTGTGGGAAACGTGACATCCGTGCCGGAACAGGCATATTCATTAACGGAATGTGGTCGGAGCTGGGCTTTCTCCCCGCGCTCCGGGCAACGGGCGGGCAAACGAGGTGTTTTCCTTATGGCGGCACGGAGTAAACGCACGGGAGCGGGCGACAGCCTTCTCCGTTTGGGAAACTACCTGACCCGTTCGGAGCCTCTCGACGGGGACCGTGCCCAGGTCAGGCACGGTGGACGCCAGGGTGACGTGTTCTATCGGGACCGGTGGAGCCACGACCGGGTGGTGCGTTCCACCCACGGGGTGAACTGCACGGGATCCTGTTCCTGGGATGTTTATGTCAAAGACGGAATCATCACCTGGGAAACTCAGGCGACGGATTATCCATCGGTCGGTCCGGACCGCCCCGAGTACGAACCCCGGGGGTGCCCGCGCGGCGCAGCCTTTTCCTGGTACACCTATTCTCCGACCCGGGTGCGCTATCCCTACGCGCGCGGCGTTCTCGTGGAGATGTACCGGGAGGCCCGCGAGCGGCTGGGTGACCCGGTCCTCGCGTGGGAGGAGATCACCACCGACCCCGAGCGGCGCCGCCGCTACCAGCGGGCGCGGGGCAAGGGTGGGCTGGTCCGCACCACCTGGGAGGAGGCCCTGGAGATTGCGGCGGCCGCGCACGTCCTGACCATCAGGGAGTACGGTCCCGACCGGATCGCCGGATTCTCCCCGATCCCCGCGATGTCGATGGTCTCGCACGGTGTGGGCGCCCGGTTCGTCAACCTGCTCGGCGGCTCGATGCTGTCGTTCTACGACTGGTACGCGGACCTGCCGGTGGCCTCCCCGCAGGTGTTCGGCGACCAGACCGACGTCCCCGAGTCCGGGGACTGGTGGGACGCCGCCTACCTCGTGCTGTGGGGTTCCAACGTCCCGGTGACCCGCACTCCGGACGCCCACTGGATGGCCGAGGCCCGCTACCGGGGCCAGAAGGTCGTGGTGGTCGCCCCGGACTTCAACGACGCCGCCAAGTTCGCCGACGAGTGGCTGGCGCCGCACCCGGGCACGGACGGCGCCCTGGCGATGGCCATGGGGCACGTGATCCTCAGGGAGCGCTTCGTCGAACGGCCCACGCCGCGCTTCACCGAGTACGCGCGCACCTACACGGACCTGCCCTTCCTCGTGACCCTGGACCGGCGGGACGGCCGGTTCGTGCCCGGCAAGTTCCTCACCGCCTCGGATCTGCCGGGCAACACGGACGAGGCCAACCCCGACTGGAAGCCCGTCTTCTGGCCGGAGGGGGAGGACGCGCCGGTCGCCCCCAACGGCACCGTCGGCCACCGCTGGGGAGCGGACGGCGAGGGGAAGTGGAACCTGGACCTGGAGGGCCGCGTCCCCGAACTCACCTTCTACGCCGAGGGCGCCGAGGCGGCGGAGATCTCCCTGCCCCGCTTCGACACCCCCGACGGCACGGCCGAGGTCGACACCCGGGGCGTGCCCGTCCGCAGGGTGGGTGACCGCCTGGTGACCACCGTGTTCGACCTGGTCCTGGCCCAGTACGGGGTGTCCCGCCCCGGTCTGCCCGGTGTCTGGCCGGACGGGTACGACGACCCGGGCGCCGCCTGCACCCCGGCCTGGCAGGAGGCCCTGACCTCCGTCCCCGCCGACCGCGCCGTGCGCATCGCCCGCGAGTTCGCCGACACCGCCGAGGCCAGCGGCGGCCGGGCCATGATCGTGCTGGGCGCAGGGACCAACCAGTGGTTCCACGGGGAGAACGCCTACCGCGCCTTCCTCTCCCTGCTGCTGCTCACCGGCTGCCAGGGGGTCAACGGCGGCGGATGGGCGCACTACGTGGGCCAGGAGAAGTGCCGTACGGCCACCGGCTGGGCCGCCTACGCCTCGGGCATGGACTGGTCGCGCCCGCCGCGCTTCATGGCCGGGACCTCCTACTGGTACTCCCACACCGACCAGTGGCGCTACGACACCTACCGGGCCGACGCCCTCATGTCCCCCCTCGGGCCCGGGCGGGTCCGCGGGCAGCACACCGCCGACCTCGTGGCGGCCTCGGCCCGGATGGGCTGGATGCCGTCCTACCCGACCTTCAACCGCAACCCGATCCAGCTCGGCAAGGAGGCGGTCGAACGGGACCGGGACCCCGCCGAGTACGTGGCCGACCAGCTCCAGGACGGCACGCTGCGGTTCGCCGCCGAGGACCCGGACGACCCGAAGAACTGGCCCCGCACCCTCACGCTGTGGCGGTCCAACCTGTTCGGTTCCTCCGCCAAGGGCAACGAGTACTTCCTGAAGCACCTGCTGGGCACGCACTCCAACCTGCGGTCGGAGCCCGCCGGACCGGACGACCGGCCCGAGGACGTGACCTGGCGGGATGAGGTCCCCGAGGGCAAACTCGACCTGCTGCTCACCCTGGACTTCCGGATGACCAGCTCCACGCTGCTGTCCGACATCGTGCTGCCCGCCGCCACCTGGTACGAGAAGCACGACCTCTCCACCACGGACATGCACCCCTTCGTGCACGCCTTCAACCCGGCGATCGACCCCCCGTGGGAGACCCGCACCGACTTCGACACCTTCCACGCGCTGGCGAAGGTGTTCAGCGAACTGGCCGCGGACCATCTGGGCGAGGTCACCGACCTGGTCGCGGTGCCCCACCAGCACGACACCGAGGGGGAGCTCGCCCAGCCGCACGGGGTGCCGACGGACTGGAAGGCGGCGGGGGAGCGGCCGGTCCCCGGGAGGACCATGCCGAACATCGTCCCGGTCCGCCGGAACTACTCGGCGGTGGCCCAGAAGCTCGCTGCGCTCGGCCCGCTGGCCGAGGGGAAGGGGCTCCCCGTCAAGGGTGTGTCGTTCACCCCGGACGAGGAGGTCGAGTGGCTGCGCCAGCGCAACGGCACCGTGCGCGGCGGGGTCGCTGACGGCCGCCCCTCCCTGGACACCGACGTCAAGGCCTGCGAGATGATCCTCGCCCTGTCCGGCACCAGCAACGGACGCCTCGCCGCGCAGGGGTTCGAACGCCTGGCCGCGCGCACCGGCACCGACATGGACGAGCTGATCCACCACGCCGAGGGGCGCCGGGTGGTCTTCGACGACGCGCGGCACGGCCCGACCCCGGTGGGAAGCAGCCCCGAGTGGTCCGGCAAGGAGGCCGCCGACCGCCGGTACTCGCCATTCACCATCAACGTCGAGCACGACAAGCCCTGGCACACGCTCACCGGTCGCCAGCACTTCTACCTGGACCACGACTGGATGCACGAGTTCGGTGAGGCCCTGCCGGTCTACCGGCCCCCGCTGGACATGGGCCGCCTGTTCGGGGAGCCCCGGATCGGCCCGACCGGACAGCGCGAGGTGGTCGTGCGCTACCTGACCCCGCACTCCAAGTGGTCGATCCACTCCGAGTACCAGGACAACCTGCTCATGCAGACCCTGTCCCGGGGCGGCCCCACGATCTGGATGAGCGTGGCCGACGCCGAGGCGATCGAGGCGGCCGACAACGACTGGGTCGAGGCGGTCAACCGGAACGGGGTCGTCGCCGCGCGCCTGGTGGTCTCGCACCGCATGCCGACCGGCACGGTGTACATGCACCACGCCCAGGAGCGGACCATCGACGTGCCGAAGACGGAGACCACCGGACGTCGCGGCGGCATCCACAACTCGCTCACCCGCCTGCTGGTCAAGCCGACCCACCTGATCGGCGGCTACGCCCAGTTCACCTACGCCTTCAACTACCTCGGCCCGACCGGGAACCAGCGCGACGAGGTCACGGTCGTGCGCAAGCGGACGACGGAGGTGCGGTACTGATGACGGAGCGGAGCCGGGAGCGGACGGGCGGAGCCACCCGGGACTCGGAAGGGAGGCCGATCGGCAGGGTCATGGCGCAGGTCGCCATGGTCATGAACCTCGACAAGTGCATCGGGTGCCACACCTGCTCGGTCACCTGCAAGCAGGCGTGGACCAACCGGAGCGGTGTCGAGTACGCGTGGTTCAACAACGTCGAGACCCGGCCCGGCCAGGGGTACCCCCGCACCTACGAGGACCAGGAGCGGTGGAAGGGCGGCTGGGTCCGTCGCCCCGACGGTCGGCTCGTGCCGCGCGCGGGCGGGCGGATCAAGCGGCTCGCGACCATCTTCGCCAACCCGGTCATGCCCTCCATCCAGGACTACTACGAACCCTGGACCTACGACTACGAGACCCTGACCAACGCGCCCCTGGGCGACGACTTCCCCGTGGCCAGCCCGCGTTCGGCGCTCACCGGCAAGCCCATGCGGGTGAGCTGGAGCGCCAACTGGGACGACGACCTGGGCGGCGGCCCCGAACTCGCCTCCCAGGACCCGATCGTGCGCAGGCTCGGGGACAAGGTGAAGCTCTCCTTCGAGGAGACCTTCATGTTCTACCTGCCGCGCATCTGCGAGCACTGCCTCAACCCCACCTGCGTGGCCGCCTGCCCGAGCGGGGCGCTGTACAAGCGGGTCGAGGACGGCATCGTGCTCGTGGACCAGGACCGCTGCCGGGGCTGGCGCATGTGCGTCACCGCCTGCCCGTACAAGAAGATCTACTTCAACCACAGGACGGGCAAGGCCGAGAAGTGCACCTTCTGCTACCCGCGCGTGGAGGTGGGCATGCCCACCATCTGCTCGGAGACGTGCGTGGGGCGCCTGCGGTACCTGGGGGTCGTGCTCTACGACGCCGACCGGGTGGGTGAGGCCGCGGCCGTCGAGGACGAGCGGGACCTCTACGAGGCGCAGCTGGACGTGTTCCTCGACCCCGCCGACCCGGCCGTGCGCGCGGCCGCCCGGCGCGACGGCGTCCCCGACCGCTGGGTGGAGTCCGCCGACAGGTCCCCGATCCTCGCCCTGGCCAAGCGCTTCCGAGTGGCCCTGCCGCTGCATCCGGAGTTCCGGACGATGCCGATGGTCTGGTACGTCCCGCCGCTGTCGCCGGTGGTGGACGCGCTCACCAGGACCGGCCACGACGGCGAGGAGGCCGACCACCTGTTCGGGGCCATCGACGCCCTGCGCATCCCGATCGAGTACCTGGCCGAACTGTTCACGGCGGGGGACACCGCGCCCGTGGACCTCGTGCTGCGGCGGTTGGCGGCCATGCGGTCGTACATGCGCCGGATCAACCTCGGCCAGGAGCGCGACGAGTCCATCGCCGAGGCGGTCGGGATGACCGGGGCGGAGATCGAGGACATGTACCGGCTGCTGGCGCTGGCCAGGTACGACGAGCGCTACGTGGTGCCGACGGCCTTCGGCGTGGACGAGGCCGACAAGGGGGTCATCGAGGAGGTCGGGTGCAGTCTCGACTTCGACGGCGGCCCGGGGATGGGCGGGATGGGCGACGTCCCCTTCGGGGAGGCCTCCGGGCGCCCGGACGCCGCCACCGTGGAGACCTTCCACGCCCTGCGCGACCGCCAGACCAGCGAGGGCGGGCCCGAGGGGTCCGCGACCGACGGCCGCGTCAACCTGCTGAACTGGGACGGCAACGGTCGTCCCGGAGGACTCTTCCCACCCCGACGGGGTGGCGGTACCGACGACGGCGGCGGGCGGGGCGCGGACCCCGGGCCGCCCGAAGGGGGTCGACCATGAGCACCAACACCAACACCGACGGCACGGGGGGCGTCTCCGGCGAGGGCCTCGGCGCCCGCCCGGTGATCCCGAGCCAGGACGGCCGCGACCCGGACGGCCCGGGGCGCACGGGCTGGCTCGGCGCCGGCCGGGAGGCACGCAGGGCGCACGCCCGGGCGGTCACCCACCAGGCGGCGTCCGTCCTGCTCGGCTACCCGGACGCCCTCTTCTTCGAACGGCTCCCGCTGGCCGCGCGCGCCGTCGCCGAACTGCCGAAGGGCCAGCCCCGGACCCTCCTGCTGGAGTTCTGCGAACACGCCTCCAGCACGCCCGAACTGGAACTGGCCGAACACTACGTGGACGTGTTCGACCTGCGCCGCCGCCGCGCGCTCCACATGACCTACTACACCGACGGCGACACCCGGCGCCGGGGCCACGCGCTGGCCGAGATCAAGCGGGTCTACCGCGAGGCGGGGTGGCGGGTGCACGCCCGCGAGCTGCCGGACCACCTGGCGGTCATGCTGGAGTTCGCGGCCCGGGGGGACGCCGAGGCCGGGCAGGAGCTGCTGGTTGACTTCCGCTCGGGCCTGGACCTGCTCTCCCGGTCCCTGGAGGAGCACGGCACGCCCTACGCGCGGGTGGTCGACGCGGTCCGGCACACGCTGCCGGCGCCCCGCCGCGCGGACGAGGAGCGCGTGCGCCTGCTGGCCCAGCAGGGGCCTCCCGCCGAGGACGTGGGCATGGAGCCCTACGGCGCGCGCCCCCGGGTCCCGCTGCCCCTGACCGACGTGACCAGGCGACCGCGGTGAGCTCCGGGTCGACGGGGCCGGTCGACCTCGTCCTGTGGGGCGTGCTGCCGTACGTGGTGCTGGTGCTCGTGGTGGGAGGGCTGGTGTGGCGCTACCGCTACGACCGGTTCGGCTGGACCACCCGTTCCTCGGAGCTGTACGAGTCCCGCCTGCTGCGGATCGGCAGCCCGCTCTTCCACTTCGGCCTGCTCGTGGTGATCGTCGGGCACGTGGTGGGCCTGCTGGTCCCGGACACGTGGACCAGGGCGCTGGGCGTCTCCGACACCGCGTACCACGTCGTCGCGCTGTCGATGGGGATCGTGGCGGGCGTGTGCACGCTCGCCGGGATCACCCTGCTCATCTGGCGCAGGCGCACCACCGGACCGGTCTTCAGCGCCACCACCCGCAACGACAAGCTCATGTACGTGGTCCTGGTGCTGGCCATCGTGACCGGCCTGGGCATGACCGTCTACTTCGCCGGGGTGGCGCTCGCGGGCGGGCACTCCGGCGACTACCGGGAGACGGTGTCGCCGTGGTTCCGGTCGATCTGGATCCTGCGACCGGACGTGGCCGCGATGGCGGCCGCCGAGGCTCCCTACAAGCTGCACGCGCTCATGGGCCTGGCCCTGTTCGCGCTGCTGCCGTTCACCCGGCTCGTGCACGCGTTCAGCGCGCCGATCGGCTACCTGTTCCGTCCCTACGTCCTCTACCGCACGCGTGACCCGCACTCGCCCGCCTCCGGACAGGCGGTGCGTACCGCCCGCCGGGGCTGGTGAACCGGCCGGTCCACGACGCGCCCGGGCGCCGCGCGAACGCGCCGCCACGTGACCAGACCAGGAGAACCGTCACCATGGAGCTGTTCCCCGCGTTGCCGCTCGACGAGTGGTACGACACCAAGCAGACCCTGCACCGCTTCGAGCAGATCGTCGGCAAGGTCCGGCTGGCCCACAGTCCCCGCCGCAACCACTGGTGGCACGTGCCCTTCCACCTGACCGGCACGGGCGTGACGTCCCGCCCGATGGGGCTGGTGGACGGCAACCCGGTCTTCACGGTGGACTTCGACTTCGTCCGTCACGAGCTGGTGGCGTCGAACCTGGAGGGGCACACCGCGAGCTTCCCGCTCCAGGGGCACACCGTGTCCTCGTTCTACCTCCAGTTCCAGTCGGCCCTGGACAGCCTGGGCGTGGACGGCAGCGTCCCGCTGGCCACCCCCTTCGACCTCCCGGACACCGGCCGCCCCTTCGCGGAGGACGTCCAGCACGCCACCTACGTGCCCGAGCACGCCAACCGGTACTGGCGGATCCTGAGCCAGGTGAACCTCGTGCTGGAGGAGTTCGCGTCCTCCTTCTCCGGCAAGACCAGCCCGGTGCACCACTTCTGGCACACGTTCGACATCGCCGTCACCCGCTTCTCACCGCACCCGATCGACCAGCCGAGGCAGGCGGGCGCACTGGTGCGCGAGGCCTACTCGCGCGAGGTGGTCAGCTTCGGTTTCTGGTTCGGTGACGACGACGTCCCCGAACCCTGCTTCTACGCCTACGCGGCCCCCGAACCGGAGGGGCTCACCCAGGAGCCGCTCAGCCCCGTCGAGGCGGAGTGGCGGCCCAGCGGCCACGGACACCTGGCACTGCTGCGCTACGCCGACGCCCGTGAGCACCCCGATCCCCGTGCGGCGGTCCTCGGGTTCCTGGAGAGCGCCTACCGGGCCGGGGCGGGGAGGCTGGGGTGGGACATCGACGCCCTGGCGTGCCCCGGCGGCGTCACCGACCCCCACCTCGGGGGGCACTGAACCCCGGAGGGGTGTGCGTGGGCGGGTCCGGCAGGGAACATGACATCCTGTGGGGCCCACGACGCGCGCGCCACGCGCGTGCGACACGCACGAGTCAGGGGAAGTGGCCATGGAGTTGTCCGTCGTCGACGTGCCGGAACGATCGCGCTACGAGGTGAGCGCCGACGGCAGGGTGGTCGGCTTCTCCGCCTACCACCTCATCTCCGAGGGGGTCCTGGCCCTGCCGCACGTGGAGGTGGAGTCCGCCGTCGAGGGGCGGGGGGTGGCCAGCGAGCTGATGCGCCGGTCCCTGGACGAGATCCGGGAGCGGGGGCTGCGGATCGTGCCCGTCTGCCCCTTCGCCCGCGCCTTCCTCGAGCGCAACCCGGAGTACGCGGACCTCGTTCACGAGGGGTGACGCGGTCGGGACGACCGAATAACGGAAGAGTCACCATCCGGGTACAGTGCGCTCCGGATGGTGTTCCGTGCCCGTTTCGGGGCATGGGTCGGCGGTTGTCCCTGTTTGGAGCGAAGGAGCCCCACCGCCGTGCTACTGGCAGACGCAGTACCCACCCTCGACGCCCGCGTCACGGACGCGATCGGCACCTTCAACGACGACTTCTTCTGGGCGTGGGTCCTGATCCCGCTCCTGATCGTGGTGAGCGTGTACATCACCGTCCGGAGCGGGCTCGTGCAGTTCCGACTGTTCCCGGAGATGTTCCGGGTGCTGAAGAGCAAGCCCGAGGTCGCGCCCGACGGCAAGAAGGCGGTCTCCTCGCTCCAGGCCTTCTTCATCTCGGCCGCGGCCCGGATCGGCACGGGCAACATCATCGGCGTCTCGATCGCCATCTCCCTGGGAGGTCCCGGAGCGGTCTTCTGGATGTGGGCGATGGCGCTGGTGGTCTGTGGCGCGAGCTTCGTGGAGTCCACGCTCGCGCAGCTGTACAAGGTCCGCCACTCGGCGGGGTACCGGGGCGGGCCCGCCTACTACATCGAGCGCGGCCTGGGGCAGCGCTGGCTCGCCGTGGTCTTCGCGATCATCCTCATCATCACCTTCCCGATGGTGTTCAACGCGGTGCAGAGCAACACCATCACCAACACGATCGCCAACTCCGCCGGTGAGCTCGGTGCCGAGACCAACCTGCTGTTCTCCGCGATCGTGGGTGCCCTGCTGGTGGTCCTCACCGCCCTGGTGATCTTCGGCGGCGTCCGACGGATCGCCAACACCGCGCAGGCGCTCATCCCCTTCTTCGCCGGGCTGTACATCGTCATCGGTCTGATCGTCATGGCGCTGAACTGGCAGCTCGTGCCGGGCATGTTCGCCTCGATCATCCAGAACGCGTTCGGCCTGGGCGAGTTCGCGGCGGCCGCTCTGGGTGTGGTGATCATCCAGGGCGTGCGGCGGGGCATGTTCTCCAACGAGGCCGGTCTCGGTTCCGCGCCGAACGCGGCGGCCAGCGCCTCGGTCTCGCACCCGGTCAAGCAGGGCCTGGTGCAGACCCTCGGCGTCTACCTGGACACCCTGGTGGTCTGCTCGGTGACCGCCTTCATCGTCCTGCTCGGCTACCAGGGGACGCTCGACGGCACCCTGGAGGGCGACCTCACCCAGATGGCCCTGATGTCCATGCTCGGGCCCTGGGCGCTGCACCTCATGACCCTCATCATCTTCCTGGTCGCGTTCACCTCGGTGCTCGGCAACTACTACTACGGCGAGTCCAACATCGAGTACCTGACCGGCAACGGGAACGTGCTGTTCGGCTACAAGGTCGTCTTCCTCGTCGCCACCTTCCTGGGGTCGCTGGGTTCGATCGACCTGATCTGGACCCTGGCGGACACCACGATGGGCATGATGGCGCTGGTCAACCTGATCGCCATCACCCCGCTGACGGTGATCGCCTGCCGTCTGCTCAAGGACTACACGGACCAGCGCAAGCAGGGCCTGGACCCGGTCTTCACCAGGGACCGGATGCCGGACGTGCGCGGGGTGGAGTGCTGGGAGCCGGCCGAGGACGCCGAGGTCCGGGAGAAGGAGGGGCTCTCCTCCTGACCGAGGGCCGACGGGGGCGCGTCCGAGCGGTTCGGGCGTGCCCCCGTGTGCTTCCCAGGGGTCCCCGACGGCTCAGGCGGCGCTGGGTTCACTTCCGAAAGCACACAAATCCCTAACGGTAGGAGCTTTCAGGCATCCGTGTTCTTTCGGTCACCGCGGATCATCGCTAGTGTGCTGGATCACAGTTGTGGCGGTCAGAGTTGTGTCTCGCGAGGGAGTCCGATGTCCATCGTCTCAATCGAGCCCGCCACCGCCGAGCGGTGGGATGACCTGGAGAACCTGTTCGGACCGACCGGAGCGTACGGGCACTGTTGGTGCACGTTCTTCCGAAGACGCGCCAAGGACCACACGGCGAGCGTGTCCTGCGACCGGTCCACGCGGGGTCTGGACAACAAGGAGGAGTTGCGTCGACTGACCCAGGACGGTCGTGTCCCCGGGCTGATCGCCTATGACGGGGACGGCCCCTGCGGCTGGGTCTCTGTGGCGCCGCGGGAGGACTTCATCCGCCTGTCCCGCTCGCGGACGCTGCGCCCGGCCGATCCCGACGAACCCGGGGTGTGGTCCCTGGTGTGCTTCTGGCTGCCGCCGCGCAGACGCAAGCGCGGAATGGGCAGCCGCCTGCTGGACGGTGCGATCGAGTACGCCCGTGCGGGCGGGGGGAGGGTCCTGGAGGCCTACCCCGTGGACACGGCGGGCGGGCGCGCCCCCAGCGCCGAGGTCTACACCGGCACGGTCGAGATGTTCCGCAGGGCCGGGTTCACGCTGGAGGGGCACCATCTGAGTGAGCGTGTGGTGGCCCGGCTGGAGCTCAAGGCCGAGTAGCCCACCCCCGCGGCCGAGTCCCCGATCCCCCAGTCCCCCGTCACCCCCTTCCGCTCCTCCCTCCTCCGGCCGCCCGGACGGTGTCCGACAAACGGGGGGAGGGTATCCGGAACACGACTTCTCCCGGTCAGCGCGGGTACGTCGCCAGAACGGCGGCCCCGGGGTGTCCGATGATCCAAGGGGTCCCCGCGCGCGTCGCGGGGGCCCCTTCTCGTGCGCCCGTCCGCTCCTGCCAGGGGTTCCATCGACTCCTGGTACCCCCCTGGGGTACGCTGGGCCGCGTGTTCCGCGTCGAGGTGGCGCCGGTGTTTGACAGGCATATACCCCAGGGGGGTATATTGGGCCTCGTAGGAACGCGAGGCCGCGCACCTGCGCGGCAGAACCACCAGGAGGCAGCAATGGCCAGCACCGCCGTCTACACCGTCGAGGGCATGAGCTGCGGACACTGCGTCAACTCGGTCACCGAGGAGGTCAGCGGGATCACCGGCGTCACCGACGTCAAGGTCGACCTGGAGAGCAGGAGCGTCACCGTCACCGCCGAGAGCCGGATCGACGACGCGGCCGTGCGCGCCGCGATCGACGAGGCCGGGTACGAGGTGGCGAGCTGACATGGGTGTGACCGCGAAGCTCGCGCTGTACGCGGTGGGTCTCGTGGTCGTGTTCGTCGCGGCGTTCGGGGTCGGCACGCTCGTCGGCCCCGTCCTGCCGGACCAGACCGGAGGGTCCACGGAGAGCGTGGAGTACCCGGCCCCCGCCGAACAGGACCACGACGGCACCGAGCGGGACCACGCCGACGACGGCGTCGACCACTGACCATCCTGGAGCGGCATATGAGTAGCAGCAAGACGGCGTCCGCCGCGGTGGAGCCGGTGGAACTGGCGATCGGCGGGATGACCTGCGCGGCCTGTGCCAACCGGGTGGAGAAGCGCCTCAACAAGGTGGAGGGTGTCACCGCCACCGTCAACTTCGCGACGGAGAAGGCCCGTGTCACCTTCGAGGGCGCGGCGGTCCCGGTCGAGGACCTGGTCGCCCAGGTCGAGAGGGCGGGCTACACCGCCACCGTGCCACGGACCGAACCCGAGACCACCGGCGGCGCGGCCGACCCGGCCGACCCCACCCAGGCCCTGTGGAACCGCGCCCTGGTCTCCCTCGTGCTGTCCGTCCCCGTCATCGCGATGGCGATGGTCCCGGCACTCCAGTTCACCTACTGGCAGTGGGCCTCGCTCGCCCTGGCCGCGCCGGTCGTGGTCTGGGGCGCACTGCCCTTCCACGTCGCCGCGTGGAAGAACCTCAGGCTGGGCACCGCCACCATGGACACCCTGGTCTCCCTGGGTGTCACCTCGGCCTTCCTGTGGTCCCTCTACGCCCTCTTCCTGGGCACGGCGGGAACCCCGGGCATGACCCACCCCTTCGAGTTCACCATCGCCCGCACCGACGGGTCCGGCAACGTCTACCTGGAGGTCGCGGCGGGCGTCACCTCCTTCATCCTCCTCGGGAAGTTCTTCGAGGCGCGCTCCAAGCGCCGCGCCGGGGCGGCCCTGCGCGCGCTCCTGGAGATGGGCGCCAAGGAGGTCGCCGTCCTGCGCGGTACCGGCGGCGCGGCCCGCGAGGAGCTGGTCCCCGTGGACCAGCTCGCGGTCGGTGACCGCTTCGTGGTCCGCCCCGGCGAGAAGATCGCCACGGACGGCACCGTGGAGGAGGGCACCTCCGCCGTCGACATGAGCATGCTCACCGGCGAGTCCGTCCCGGTCGAGGTCGCACCCGGCTCCGCCGTGGTCGGGGCCACCGTCAACGCGGGCGGCCGACTGGTCGTGCGGGCCTCCCGGGTCGGCTCCGACACCCAGCTCGCGCAGATGGCGCGCCTGGTCGAGGACGCCCAGAACGGCAAGGCCGCGGTGCAGCGGCTCGCCGACCGGGTCTCGGGGGTGTTCGTGCCCGTCGCCATCATGATCGCCGTCGCCTCGCTCGGGTTCTGGCTCGGCACCGGCGACCCGGTCGGGGCGGCCTTCACCGCCGCCGTGGCCGTGCTGATCATCGCCTGCCCCTGCGCCCTCGGACTGGCCACCCCGATGGCCCTGATGGTGGGCACCGGGCGCGGCGCCCAGCTCGGCATCCTGATCAAGGGCCCCGAGGTGCTGGAGAGCACCCGGCGGGTGGACACCGTGGTGCTGGACAAGACCGGCACCGTCACCACCGGAAGGATGGCCCTGGCCGGTGTCACCGTCGCCGAGGGGGAGGACGAGGACGAGGTCCTGCGCCTGGCGGGCGCCCTGGAGAACGCCTCCGAGCACCCCATCGCCCGCGCCGTCGCCACGGGGGCCGTGGTGCGGGTCGGGGACCTGCCCACCCCGGAGGACTTCGGCAACGTCGAGGGCCTGGGCGTCCAGGGCGTCGTGGAGGGCCACGCCGTCCTCGTGGGACGGGCCGCGCTCCTGGACGAGTGGTCCCAGCCCCTGACCGACGACCTGACCCGGGCCATGCGGGCCGCCGAGTCCGAGGGCCGCACCGCCGTCGCGGTCGGCTGGGACGGCCGGGCCCGGGGCGTCCTGGTGGTGTCCGACACCGTCAAGCCGACCAGCGCCGAGGCGGTCCGCCAGTTCCGCGACCTCGGGCTCACCCCGATCCTGCTGACCGGCGACAACGAGGCGGTGGCCCGCTCGGTCGCCGCCGAGGTGGGCATCGACGAGGTCGTCGCGGAGGTTCTGCCCAAGGACAAGGTGGACGTGGTCACCCGGCTCCAGTCCGAGGGCCGCACGGTCGCCATGGTCGGTGACGGCGTCAACGACGCCGCCGCGCTCGCCCAGGCCGACCTCGGGCTCTCCATGGGCACCGGCACCGACGTGGCCATCGAGGCCAGCGATCTCACCCTGGTCCGGGGGGACCTCCGGGCGGCCGCCGACGCGGTCCGGCTGTCCCGGCGCACGCTCGGCACCATCAAGGGCAACCTGTTCTGGGCCTTCGCCTACAACACCGCGGCGCTGCCCCTGGCCGCGATGGGCCTGCTCAACCCGATGCTCGCCGGTGCGGCGATGGCGTTGTCGAGCGTGTTCGTGGTGACCAACAGTCAGCGGTTGCGCCGGTTCCGCCCACTGGCCGGAACCGGTCAGATCGACACGTAGTAGTGGCAATGTGACTCAGGTCTCGCCTCCTTCGCGGGCGGGCCGCTAGGGTTGCGCGGAACCCCACCCCCGTGGGGCTCCGCGTCGATCCGGGCGGCCCGCCCGCGAAGCGTCGTCCACGACACGAGCACGAGAGAGGACGTCAGCTCCGCAGCCGCCCCCCGCACAGCCGAGGTCCCTTCCGTGACATCTGGATGCCCCCGCGCGAAGCTGTACCACCACGAAGCGCGACCCGACCCCTACGCCGTGTACGAACGCATGCGCGCCGAGCACGGCCCGGTGGTCCCGGTGGAGCTCGAACCCGGTGTGCACGGGTGGCTCGTCACCGACTACACCACCCTCATCTCGTGGTCGCGGGACACCACCACGTTCGGGCACGACGCCCGCCTTTGGAAGGACTTCCACGAGGGGCGCGTCAGCGCCGACGCGGCGGTCCTGCCCATGATGGCTCCCCGCCCCAACGCCCTCTTCGTGGAC
Source organism: Nocardiopsis eucommiae (assembly GCF_965344335.1). Taxonomy (NCBI): domain Bacteria; kingdom Bacillati; phylum Actinomycetota; class Actinomycetes; order Streptosporangiales; family Nocardiopsidaceae; genus Nocardiopsis; species Nocardiopsis eucommiae. The sequence continues at coordinate 15,671 of NZ_CBDRIY010000026.1, read as the reverse complement.
GGCACCGAGCACCAGCGCTACCGCAGGGCGATCACCGACAGCCTCGGCGCGATCGGCTCCGACCGCTGGGTCGAGGTCACCGCACGCTACGCGAACGGGCTCATCGACCAGTTCTGCGAGCGCGGCCGGGCCGACGCCCTCAACGAGTACGCCCGGATGCTTCCCCTGCTCGTCATCAACGAGCTGTTCGGGTTCGACCGCGACCAGGGCGTGCGCTTCGTGGAGGCCATGCGCAACCTGTGGCTGGGCGTCGACACGGAGCGGTCCAACGCCCAGGCGGAACGGGCGCTGTCCGAGGTGGTCACCGCCAAGCACCGCTACCCCGGCGACGACGTCACCACCCGCCTCATCCGGCACCGCGCCGCGCTCACCGACGAGGAGGTGATCATGCAGCTCCTGCTGGTGGTCGCCGCCGCCAACGAGCCGACCGCCAACCTCATCAACGCGGGCGTGCGCGAGGTCCTGGCCGACCCCAACGCGCCGACCGACCGCGCGCCCTCCCCGACGATGCTGGCCGACATCGTCGACCGGGTGCTGTGGCGCGACCCGCCCATCACCAACTACCCCGTCATCTACCCGCGCGTGGACGTGCCGCTCGACGGCGGCCGCACCATCGAGGCGGGTTCCCCGATCCTGCTGGGCTTCGCGGCGGCCAACCGCTTCTACGTGGAGGAGAACGCGGAGCGGATGGAGGAGTCCCGCAACCGGGCCCACGTGGCCTGGGGCGCCGGACCGCACCGCTGCCCGGCACGCGAGGAGGCCACCACGATCACGATGGTCGCGCTGCGCACCCTCCTCGACCGCCTGCCGGGGCTCAGGGTGGAGGTGCCGCCGGAGGACCTGCGCTGGCAGCTGTCCGCCCTGTCCTGGATCCCCGTCACCCTTCCCGTGCGCTTCACCCCCCAGATCCCCCCGCCCCCCACCCCCGTCGAAGGAACTCCATGGAACGCGTCGGACTCGCGCCCGGAAACCTCCGCGCGCAGAGCACCCACCTCCGGAAGATCGCCCCTGTCGTCCCTGTCCAGCTTCCTGGTGAGGTTGACGCGTGGGTCGTGACCACCCACGAGGCCGTCAGCGCGGCCTTGGCCGACCCGCGTGTGCAGAAGGACAAGAAGTACTGGACGGCCTTCAACGCCGGGGAGATCCCGGCGGACTGGCCGCTGATCTCGTGGATCATCAACGAGAACATGCTCTCCAAGGACGGTGAGGACCACACCCGTCTGCGCCGACTCGTCTCCAAGGCCTTCACCCCGCGCCGGGTCGAACTGCTGCGCGGGGGAGTCGTCGCCATCGTGGAGTCGCTCCTGGACGACCTGGAGCGGGCGGCAGAGGAGAGCCCGGACGGGGTCGTGGACCTCCGGGCCGTCGTCTCCCAGCCGCTGCCGCTCACCGTGATCAGCGAGCTGTTCGGGGTGGACGAGGCGACGCGGCCCCGCCTGCACGGGCCGGTCGGCGTCTTCTTCGACCAGAGCGTCACCCCCGAGGAGGCGATGTCCACCTTCCTCGAACTGTGGGGCGTGCTCACCGAACTGGTGGAGACCAAGCGCGCCGCACCCGGCGACGACCTCACCAGCGCCCTCATCGCCGCCCGCGACGAGGAGGACCGGCTCACCGAGGACGAGCTCATCTGGAACCTGGTGCTGTTCGTCAGCGCCGGCTACGAGACCACGATGAACCTGATCTCCAACGCGGTGCGGGCGCTCACGCACCACCGCGACCAGCTCGACCTGGTCGTGGCGGGGAAGGTCGAGTGGTCCAAGGCCGTCGAGGAGGTGCTGCGCTGGGACCCGCCCGGCCAGTACGTGCCGATGCGCTACACCACGGAGGACATGGAACTGGCGGGGGTGGCGATCCCCAAGGGCGAACCGCTTCTGCTGGGCTACGGTTCGGCCAGCCGGGACGACGCCCGCCACGGGCCCACCTCCGAGGAGTTCGACGTCACCCGTGAGGACAGCTCACACCTGTCCTTCTCCCACGGCCGCCACTACTGCCTGGGGGCGAGCCTGGCCCGGATGGAGGTGAACGAGGTGCTGCCGCGCCTGTTCGCGCGCTTCCCCGACCTGGCCGTGGCCGTGGACGACGCCGACCTGGTCCCGGCGCCGTCGATCATCGCCTCCGGGGTCGACGCCCTCCCGGTCCGACTGCGCTGACCGACGCCCCCGTCCCGCCGGAGGTCACACCGACGACCTCCGGCGGGATTCGTGCACCTCAGGGAGGGTTGCGGGCGGTTCGTGCCCTGCGGGAACGGGGTTGGCACCTTCGGGAGAGCACCAAGGAGCGGGGCGGCATCCTAGACTCGGCACGGTCCCCCGGCCCTCTCGACCCCTGCCCTGTCCCGCCCTCCTCCCACGGAAGGGCACCTCCCCCGAAGAGGATCGCGCGCACATGAACAGTTCGGAATCCGACCCCGGCCGTGTCCTGGTCAACCGGTACCGCCTGGACGAGGTCATCGGCGCGGGCGGCATGGGACGGGTCTGGCGCGGCACGGACACCCTGCTCGACCGCCCGGTCGCGGTCAAGGAGCTGACCACGCCGCCGAACCTGCCTCCGCACGAGGTCGACGTCCTGCGCACCCGCATGATCCGCGAGGCCCGCAGCGCCGCCCAGCTCAGCCACCCCTCCATCATCACGGTGTTCGACGTGGCCGAGGAGGACGGCCGCCCGTGGATCGTGATGGAGCTCGTCCGGGGGCCCTCCCTCGGGGACCTCATCAAGGACGAGGGCGCGCTGGAGGTCCCCCGTGCGGCCAACGTCGGTGAGCAGATGGCCGCCGGGCTGGCCGAGGCGCACGACCGCGGCATCGTGCACCGCGACATCAAGCCCGGCAACGTGCTCATCGCTGGGAACGACCGCGCCGTCCTCACCGACTTCGGCATCGCCCACCTGGACGGTTCCACCCACCTGACCAGCACCGGACTGCTGATCGGCTCACCGAGCTACCTCGCCCCGGAGATCGCGCACGGCCGCGCGGCCACGCCCGCCTCCGACATGTGGGCGCTCGGCATCACCCTCTACCAGGCGGTGGAGGGCTCGCTGCCGTTCGACCGCCCCACCCCGATGGCGACCCTGACCGCCATCGTCACGCAGGACCTGCCGGAGACCCCCAACGCGGGAGCGCTCCGACCGGTCCTGGAGGCACTCACGGAGAAGCGTCCCGAGGACCGGCCGTCGGTCCTCGAGGTGCGGGCCCTCCTGCGGGAGATCCGGGACTCCGGTTCGACCAGCACCACCATGCTGGCTCCCTCCCTGGAACCGGCCCCGGAGGACCCCTCCGACCGGAACCGGGTGACCGACCAGGGCACCGTGCACCGCGCGGTCAGCGCCGCCGAGGCCGCGCCCGCCCCGGCTCCGCCGCCCGCCGCCGTCCCCCGACGGCCCCGGGAGCGCACGGCCGGATCGCGGAGCCGGACGCTGTTGGTCGCGGCCGCCGCCGTCGCCCTGCTGCTGGTGGTCGGCGCGACCACGCTGTTCGTCAGCATGAACCGCTCGGACGACGCCGACGCCGGGCTCGCCGGTTCCAGCGAGGAACAGGCCGCCGGAGGCGCCCCGGAGGAGGCCGCCACCGAGGAGGGGACCGAGGACACCGCCGAGGGCGACGCGGGAGCGGACGAGGAGGAGGCGCCGGAGGACGAGGAGGAGGCCGACGACCAGTGGGACTTCCTCGACCGCCACGAGGACTCCAGCGGCTTCTCCGTCGACGTTCCCGGGAACTGGGAGGTCGACCGCCAGGGCCACATGGTCTACTTCCGCAACCCGGACGGCGGGTACCTGCTGGTGGACCAGACGGACAACCCCAACGACGACGCCGGTGACGACTGGCGCGACTTCGAGCCGACCGGCCGCCAGAACTTCTCCGGCTACTCGCTGATCGGCATCGAGGACGTGGACGGCGGCTGGGCCGACGACTACGTCAGCGCCGCCGACTGGGAGTTCACCTTCAGCGGGCGCGACGGCGAGATGCACGCCATCAACCGCGGCTTCCACACCGAGGACGTCGGCTACGCCCTCTTCCTCGTCAGCGCCGACGAGCAGGACTACAACCACGAGCTCCTCGACCGCATCTCCGAGTCCTTCGAACCCGCCTCCTAGGTTCCCGGAGGGAGGACGGTCGATCCGGCGCCGTGGTTGAAGCCGCCCGCCTCGTCCCGCGTGAGCGAGGGCGTGGGCGGGTGGCCGCGCAGGTGTTCGATCGCGCGCTCCAGGTCGTTCAGGAACAGGTCGGCCATGTCGTGGCTGAACCCGTGCCGCACCAGCACGCGCTGGATGACCTCGTCCTGGCGGTCGGCGGGCAGCGGGTAGGCCGGGACCAGCCAGCCCCGGGTCCGCAGGCGGTCGGCCAGGTCGTACAGGGTGAAGGGTTCGTCACCGACCATCCGCCACGCCACGGCGCTGATGCCCCGGTCCGGGTCGCCGCCGTGGATGATCTCGAACGGGCCCATCGCGGCCACCCGCGAGGCCAGGTGCCGGGCGGTCTCCAGCTGGGCGCCGTGCACGCGCCGGTAGCCCTCGCGGCCCAGGCGGACGAAGTCGTAGTACTGCGAGATCACCTGCCCGCCGGGGCGCGAGAAGTTCAGGCTGAAGGTGGCCTCGGTCCCGCCCAGGTAGCTGACCTGGAACACGAGCTCCTCCGGCAGGTCCTCGGGGGTGCGCCAGACCGCCCACCCCGCGCCGAGCGGGGCCAGGCCGGTCTTGTGCCCGGAGGCGTTGATCGAGCGGACCCGGGGCAGCCGGAAGTCCCACACGAGGTCGGGAGTGGAGAACGGGGCGACGAAGGCGCCGTTCGCGCCGTCCACGTGGATGCGGATGTCGTGGCCGGTGCGCTCCTCGAACCGGTCGAGGGCGGCGGCGATACCCCGGACGTCCTCGAACAGCCCCGTGAAGGTCTGACCGAAGTTGCAGACCACCATGATGGTGTTCTCGTCGCAGTGGCGGTCGACGTCGTCCGGTTCCATCAGGTACCGGTCGCCCCGCAGGGGGACCTGGCGGAGCTCGACGTCGAAGTAGCGGGCGAACTTCTCCCAGCAGACCTGGACCGGGCCGCAGACGAGGTTGGGCCGGTCGGTGGGCTTCCCCTCCGCAGCGCGGCGCCGCCGCCAGGCGAACTTGGCGGCGAGCCCGCCGAGCATGGCGGCCTCGCTGGAACCGGTGGTGGAGGTGCCCGGGGCCGCGACGGGGTCGGGGGAGTGCCACAGGTCGGCCAGCATGCGCACGCAGCGCTTCTCCAGCTCCGCCGTCTGCGGGTACTCGTCCTTGTCGATCATGTTCTTGTCGAGCGACTCGTCCATGAGCCGGTGCACCTCGGGCTCCACCCAGGTGGTGCAGAAGGTGGCGAGGTTCATCCGGGAGACGCCGTCGAGCATGAGCTCGTCGTGGACCAGCTGGTAGGCCACGCGCGCCTCGGTGCCCCGTTGGGGGAAGCCCTCCTTGGGCGCGCCGCGGCGCATCAGCCGCTCCGCGTAGACGTCGGCGTCGTCGTGCTCGCCCATGGACCCCCCTCGTCCCCGTGACCGGTCACCACCAGTATGCGATCCGGAGCCCCGCTGAGCTGGGAGGACCCGCGCGGGTCAGCCCTCGTCGAGGAGCCTGGCGTCGTGCACGAGGAGGGCGATCTGCACGCGGTTGTTCAGGTCCAGCTTGGTCAGGACGCTGGACACGTGGGTCTTGACCGTCGGCACGCTCAGGAACAGCCGCGCGGCGATGTCCGCGTTGGAACGCCCCTCGCCCACCGCCACCGCCACCTCGGTCTCCCGCGCGTTCAGCAGGGACAGGCGGGCCCGGGCCCGGTCCGCGCGCCCGCCCTGGTCGCTCTGGGCGACCCGGTCCATGAGCCGCCGCGTGACGTTCGGGGACAGCACGGGGAACCCCCGCGCCACCCGCCGGACCGACTCCACGATCTCCTCCGGCGGGGTGTCCTTGAGCAGGAACCCGGCCGCCCCCGCGCGCAGGGCCCGCAGCACGTGCTCGTCGGCGTCGAAGGTGGTGAGCACCAGCACCTCAGGCGGGTCGGGGAGCGCGCGCAGCCTCTCGGTGGCGGTCAGCCCGTCCACCGTGGGCATGCGGATGTCCATCAGGACCACGTCCGGCGCGTGCCGCTCGACCAGCTCCTGGACCGCGGACCCGTCCTCGGCCTCCGCGAGCACCCGCACGTCCGGGGCGCCGCCCATCATCATCACCAGGCCGACCCGCACCAGGGCGTCGTCGTCGACGATCACCACACCGATCCGACGGTCCACGTCCCGCTCCGTTTCGCTCATGAGGGCCACGGTAGCCAGGCGGACAGGCGCCAGCCACCATCGGCGGTCGCGCCGTACTCCAGGCGGCCGGAGGCGAGGGAGACCCGCTCGGTCAGGCCGACCATGCCCTGGCCGCCGCCGGGTGCCTCCGGTGTGCGGACGGCGGGTCCGTTGCCCACCTCCACGTTCAGCCCCCGGCCCGGGGAGCCCGAGATCCGCACGGACGTGCGGGCGCCGGGCGCGTGCTTGCGGGCGTTGGTCAGCCCCTCCTGGACGATCCGGTACGCCGTGCGCCCGGTGCGTTCGGGGACCTCACCGGAGTACTCCTCCACGAAGTCCACCCCCGCACCGGTGTCCCCGGCCTCCGCCACCAGCTGGGCGAGGTCGGCCATCGTGGGCTGGGGGAGCTCGCCCACCGGCGCGCGCAGCACGCCGATCACCTCGCGCAGGTCCTGGAGGGCCTGGTGGGCGCTCTCCCGGATCACCCCGGCGGACCGGGCGACCTCCTCGGCGGGGGCGTCCGGCCGGTACTCCAGGGCTCCCGCGTGCACGCTGAGCAGGGACAGACGGTGCCCGAGGACGTCGTGGATCTCCCGGGCGATGGACTCGCGGACCCGGTGCTGGGCCTGTTCGGCGCGCAGCTGCGCCTCGGCCTCGGCGTGCGCGGCCCGCTCCCGCAGGGAGTCGAGCAGCTGGCGGCGGTGCTGCACCGACAGGCCCCACCCGGCCGCCGCTCCCTGGAACACCGCGCTCAGCAGGAACGTGGTCACCACCGGGGTCCCGTACGGGTCGGGGTGGACCAGGGCGCCCACGTAGGAGGCCAGGAAGCTCAGTCCGAGCACCGTGAGCCCCACCCTCGGAGGGCGGTGGACGCACAGGGAGAACAGGGCGACCAGCATCGCCCCACCGGCCAGCGGGAACACCCCGGAGACCGCGACCAGGGCCACCGCGATCCCCACCGGCCAGCGGCGCCGCCACCACAGGGAGGCGCAGCAGGCCAGGGCGACCAGCTGCTCGGTGACGCGCAGGGGGTCGGGCGGGGCCGGCGGCGGGGGTTCGCCGGGCAGGGTCACCGCGCCGAGGAGTCCGAAGCCCAGGGCGGTCAGGAACATCAGGGTGTCCACGACCCAGTCCCGCGCGCCGCGCCGGTACCGGTGCCGGGAGGAGGTCGTCTCGTTCATCGTCTCGGAGTCTAGGGAGTGGACGCCGCGCAGGTGGGCGGACGGGGCGGAGTCGATACCGAAGGCCGCGAGGGACGCTACTTTGGTCGTGGGGCGACCACCCTGTGCCCGATCCGCCGGAGGGGTCCCGCTTCCTAGGCTCGTGCCATGCGCAAACCACTTCGGGCCCTGGGTGTCCTCCTCGTCCTCATGGGAGTCAGCGGGGCCGTCGACCACCTCTGGACCCAGCCGATCCTCGGGATCGTGCTCAACTCCTTCCACCGCCTGGTCGTCCAGAACGTCGCGGCGCTCCAGGAGAACGCCCTGCTCGCCAACCTGGGCCTGGCCGCCCTCGGTCTCGTCCTCGTCGTCGCCGTGGAGTCGCTGGCCGCCTCCCGTGGTCGCGGCTGAGGGACGGTGCGTCCGGGCCGTTCCACCGTTCGCGCTCGTTCCGCCCCCGGGAGTGGGTACCGTCAGCAGGCGGAGCACCCGCGCGTGAACCTGGGGGATCACCCGATGAGCACACTGGTCACCGGCGCCACCGGACAGGTGGGTCGACGTGTCCTGACCGAACTGCGCAGACGCGGCCTGCCCGCCGCCGGTGCCTCCAGGGACGGTGAGGTGCGGCTGGACTGGACCGACACCACCAGCTGGGAACCGGCGCTGGAGGGGGTGGAGAGCCTCTTCGTGACCGTTCCCATGGCCAGCGGGCTGGCCGACCGGGCCGGGGCCTTCCTGGAGAGGGCGGCCGGGTCCGGGGTCCGGACGGCGGTGCTGACCACCGCGATGGGGAGTGAGAACGGGCCGCCCGACTCCGAACAGCGCGTGTTGGAGCGCCGGGTCCGCGAGCTGTTCGACCACTGGACGGTGGTCCGCCCCAACTGGCTGGACCAGGACTTCACCGAGGGCCTCTTCGCCCGGCTGGCGCGCTCGCGCAACGGGCGTCTGGAACTTCCGCTGAGCAAGCGCGCGGAGGTCAGCTTCGTGGACGCGCGCGACGTCGCCCACACCGTCGTCGCGGCTCTGACGGACGACTCCCTGCACGGCCGCGAGTACACGCTCACCGGACCCGCCCCCGTGTCCTTCCGCGACGTCGTGCGGATGACCAAGGGGACGGAGAGTCCGGTGTGGCGGTACAAGAAGGTCGACGAGGCCGGGTTCTACTTCCGGGCCACCAACATGGGCTGGTCGGACCGGTACGTGGACACCCTCAACGAGCGGTTCCGAGCCGTCGCCGACGGCCGGGCCGCCGTGGTCACCGAGGACGTCCGCCGCGCCCTGGGGCGCGACCCCGTGCCCGTGGCCAAGTTCGTGCGGGAGTCCGTGCACTGACGGGACGCCCGCCTCCCCGGGACGGGAGGCGGGCGTCCGAACGAGGCCCCTACTTCAGGAGCTGGCGGGCCATCACCATGCGCTGGATCTGGTTGGTGCCCTCGTAGATCTGGGTGATCTTGGCGTCGCGCATCATGCGCTCCAGCGGGAAGTCCTTCACGTAGCCGGCGCCGCCCAGCAGCTGCACGGCGTCGGTGGTGATCTCCATGGCGGCGTCGGAGGCGTAGCACTTGGCGGCGGCGCCGTAGAAGGCGAGGTCGTCGTCGCCGCGCTCGGACTTGGCGGCGGCCACGTAGACCATCTGCCGGGCGGTCTCCAGCTTCATGGCCATGTCCGCGAGCATGAACTGGATGCCCTGGAAGTCCGCGATCGACTTCCCGAACTGCTTGCGCTCCTTCACGTAGGCCACCGCGTGGTCCAGGGCGCCCTGGGCGATGCCGACGGCCTGCGCGCCGATGGTGACACGGGTGTGGTCCAGGGTGCGCAGGGCGATCTTGAGGCCCTCGCCCGGGGCGCCGACCATACGGTCGCCGGGGATGTGGACGTCGTCGAAGAACAGCTCGCGGGTGGGGGAGCCCTTGATGCCGAGCTTGCGCTCGGGCTCGCCCAGGGTGAACCCGGCGTCGTCGGCGTGGACCACGAACGCGGAGATGTTGCGGCCTCGCCTCCCCTCGGGGTCGGTGACGGCCAGGACGGTGTAGTACTCGCTGACACCGGCGTTGGTGATCCAGGACTTCTGGCCGTTCAGGACCCAGTCGTCGCCCTTGGGGGTGGCCAGGCTGCGCATGGCGGCGGTGTCGGAACCGGCCTCGCGCTCGGAGAGGCCGTAGGAGAACATCGCCTCGCCGCGCGCCACCGGCGGCAGGTAGCGCTGCTTGACCTCCTCGGAGGCGCCGAGGATGAGCGGCATGGTGCCGAGCTTGTTCACCGCCGGGATGAGGGAGGAGGAGGCGCACACACGGGCGACCTCCTCGATGATGACGCAGGTGGCGAGCGCGTCGGCGCCCACGCCCTCGTAGTCCTCGGAGATGTGCGCGGCGTGGAAGTCGGTGGCGATCAGGGCGTCCAGCGCGTCCTGCGGGAAGGCGGAGCGCTCGTCCACCTCGGCGGCGTGCGGGGCGATCTTGTCCTCGGCCACGGAGCGGACCGCCGCCCGCAGCTCCTCGTGCTCCTCGTTGGTCTTGAACAGGTCGAAGTCGCCCATCACGCTCTCCTCGTACTGGCACCGCGTGCCTGAATATGGCATTCGGTGCCAGAGTAGGAGATGATCGGGACGAAGTACACAGACGGGGTCGGATACCTTGGCGCCGGAACGGGAGGTGGACATGGCGACGACACGTGTGTCGACCCGCGAGGCCGTGCTGGCGGCGGTGCGCCTGTTCACCGACGAGGGGTTCGACGGCACCACCATGGACGGCATCGCCGCCGCCACGGGCGTGAGCCGCCGCAGCCTCTTCCGCAGGTTCGGCTCCAAGGAGGACCTCCTCTTCGCTGAGCACGACGAACTCTTCGAGACGGTCGTGCGCTACATGGACGCCTCCCCCGATCCCCCCGCGGACACGGTGGTCGCCGCCGCGCGCCTGGTCTTCCAGGGCTACGTGCGCGACCCCGAGATCACCGTCCCCCGGTACCGGCTGGTCCGCGCCCACCCCCGCCTGCGCGACCGGGAGGTGGCGATGACCGCGCGCTACCAGGCCGCGTTCAGCCGCCACCTGGCCCACAGCGCCGGGCACGACCGACCGTCCCTGGAGGACGAGATGGTCGCGGCGGCCGTCATCGCCGCCCACAACCACGTGCTGCGCGGCTGGCTGCGCGAGCCCGACGGCGGGCGGGTCTGGGAACGCTTCGACCAGGCGATGACCAGGGTCACCGACCTCGCCGCGCCCCTGCTCGGCGGCCCGGACGACGCGCCCGAGCGGGGCGGCGAGGCCCACGGCGAACGGGTCCTGGTGGCGGTCTATCCGCGGGGGGCGGACACCTCCGACCTGCTGCGACGCGTCTCGGAAGCGGTCGAGCGGGAGCGCTAGCCCGATCGGGTCCCAGCCACGTCCGTGCGCGCGTAGGCTGGACGGGGCCGAAAGCAGGGCAGCGAACGAGGCGGGGCGGACAGCGCAGATGAGCGTGGACACGGCGGGAGCGACCAAGCAGGAGTCCGAGGTCGCCCATGAGGCGGAGCGGCGGCGGACCTTCGCGGTCATCTCCCACCCCGACGCCGGTAAGTCGACGCTGACCGAGGCGCTGGCACTGCACGCCGCGGCGATCTCCTCCGCCGGCGCGGTGCACGGCAAGGGCGACCGCAAGGGCGTCACCTCGGACTGGATGGACATGGAGCAGGACCGGGGGATCTCCATCACCTCGGCCGCGCTGCGCATCGACTACGACGACCGTGTCCTCAACCTGCTGGACACCCCCGGTCACGCCGACTTCTCCGAGGACACCTACCGGGTGCTCTCGGCGGTCGACTGCGCGATCATGCTGCTGGACTCGGCCAAGGGCCTGGAGCCGCAGACCCTCAAGCTCTTCGACGTGTGCCGTGCCCGGAAGATGCCGGTCATCACGTTCGTCAACAAGTGGGACCGTCCGGGCCGAGAGCCGCTGGAGCTCCTGGACGAGATCGAGCAGCGCATCGGCCTGCGCCCGACCCCGTTGAACTGGCCGGTCGGCATCGCGGGCGACTTCCGCGGCCTGGTCGACCGCACCAGCGGCACGTACACCAAGATGACCCGGACCCCCGGCGGCGCCCAGAAGGCGATCGAGGAGGTCCTGGACGCGGACCGCGCCGCCGAGGTCGAGCTCGACGCCTGGACGCAGGCCCAGGAGGAGATCGAGCTCCTGGAGGCGCTCGGCGCCGACTTCGACCACGAGTCCTTCATGGCGGGCGAGTCCTCCCCGGTGCTCTTCGGCGCCGCGCTCTCCAACTTCGGGGTGGGCCAGCTGCTGGACACGGTCGTGGGCCTGGCCCCCGCGCCGTCGGCCAAGGTCGACGACAAGGACCGGCCGCGCCGGGTGGAGCAGCCCTTCTCCGGCCAGGTCTTCAAGATGCAGGCCAACATGGACAAGAACCACCGGGACCGGATGGCGTTCGTGCGGGTCAGCTCGGGCCGGTTCGACCGGGGCATGGTGCTCACGCACGCGCCCACCGGTCGCCCCTTCGCCACCAAGTACACCCAGGCGGTGTTCGGCTCGGACCGCTCCACCATCGACACGGCCTACCCGGGTGACGTGATCGCCCTGGTCAACGCGCACGCGCTGGCGGTGGGGGACACCCTCTTCGACGGTCCGAAGGTCGCCTTCCCGCCGATCCCCAGCTTCGCGCCCGAGCACTTCGTGGTGGCGCGCGCGGTGGACGCGGGCAAGTACAAGCAGTTCCAGCGGGGTATCGCCCAGCTCGACGCCGAGGGCGTGGTGCAGGTGCTCACCTCGGACGTGCGAGGCGAGCAGGCCCCGGTGCTGGCGGCGGTCGGCCCGCTCCAGTTCGACGTGGTCAGGCACCGGATGGAGCAGGAGTTCCGCAGCCCGATCGAGGCCTCCCCCCTGGAGTACTCGGTGGCGCGGCGCACCGACGAGGAGTCCGCGCCGACCCTGCACTCGCTGTCCGGGGCCGAGGTCCTGCGCCGCCGCTCGGACGGTGAACTGCTGGTGCTGGTCCACAACAAGTGGCGTCTGCGCGTGATCGAGCGGGACCACCCGTCGCTGTTCATGCAGGCGTTGCTCGCTGGTGGTGTCGACGAGGGCGAGTAGCCCCCGGTCACCGGCTGTCAACGCGGGGGTCGGATTTTCCGGCATTGTGCGAGGACATTGTTTACCGGCGGTGAATGCCGGTCACCCGTTGTCGACTTCGGTCACGTTCGGTGTGCCATTCACTGCCCCGTTCGGGCCCCTCGGCCCGGACGTGACGAGGGGGACGAACACCACGTCGCGGACGCGTGTGAACTCTCGTGCCCTGGGCACATACTCAGGTCCCCGGAGCGCCGGGGAAGGCGCCCGACGCGTCGCCGCCGCACCCCGACCGGGCGCGGCAGAGGCCAAGATCACCGAGTCGGGGGTGCCCCGCCTCAGCCCTTGTGATCAGGGCGAAGGTACTCTGATAGCAGGCCGCTAGGGCGTGTTCGAACACCTGGCCGCACCGAGTTCTGTTCGGGTCTGTCCGCATCTGTGAAGCGCGGGCCGAAGGACGGGCCCACGTGCGTCCCACGTGGGGTTCGGTGCGCCCAGGGGACCGGTTCAGGAGACCAGGGGCGGGTGGCGGGAGAACCCCGTCGGCGTCCGTGAAGTCTCAGGGCGATCACGACGTTATCGACGTTCGGCAAAGTCTGTAAATCTTCACTCGGTGGTAATTCTGATCACGTCTGGGTATGTGTTGCATGTCACCTGTTCGTGAATCGGTGAAACTTATATGATTTTGCTTAACCGTCGTTTAACAAAACAGAACAATAACGAGTGAACAAGATCGCGGCGGCGGATCGCCTCGCGTCTGACGCACCTCACGTATCCCCCGCCTGGAAAGGTTGACCTCGGGCATGAGCGATGACAAAGAGCGCACGGTGGAGCTCCACTACGAGGGCGGCGTGCTGAAGCTGCCGGTTTTCACCGGTACCGAGGGTGAGAGCACCATCGAGCTGAAGACCCTGCTGGGGTCGACCGGTATGACGACCCTGGATCCCGGGTTCGGCAACACCGCTTCGTGTAGCTCGAAGATCACCTACATCGATGGGGCCGCGGGCATCCTGCGTTATCGCGGGTACCCGATCGAGGACCTCGCGGTACACAGCACCTTCCTTGAGACCGCCTACCTGGTGATCTACGGCGAGCTGCCGGAACCCGGCCAGCTCAAGGAGTTCTCCGAGAAGCTGCGCGACAACGCCGACATCCCGGCCGAGATGGGCGCGTTCATCGACGCGATGCCCCGCAACGGGCACCCCATGGCGCTGATCGCCAGCGCCGTGAACACCCTCGCCGCGTACTACGACGACAGCGTCGACCCGGACGACGAGGACCAGGTCGAGCTCGCCACGATCCGGCTGATGGCCAAGCTGCCGACGATCGCGGCCCGCATCTACCGCAACTCCATCGGTGAGACCCCGATCGAGCCGGACGCCTCGCTCGACTACGTCGACAACTTCATCCGGATGACCTTCGGGGACAAGGCCCCCACCGGTGAGCTCGGCGAGCTGTTCAACAAGGCCGTCGGCATGCTGCTGGTGCTGCACGCCGACCACGAGCTGAACTGCTCCACCGCCACCGTGCGGGTGGTCGGTTCCTCCAAGGCCGACATCTACGCCAGCGTCGCCTCGGGTGTGAACGCCCTGTCCGGCCCGTCCCACGGCGGCGCCAACCAGGCCGTCCTGGAGATGCTGGAGGAGATCCGCGACTCCGGTATCTCGATCGAGGACTTCCTGGAGAAGGTCAAGGCCCGCGAGATGCGTCTCATGGGCTTCGGCCACCGGGTCTACAAGAACTTCGACCCGCGCAGCAAGGAGATCAAGGTTCTGGCCAGCCAGATCCTCGACAGCCACGACAACCCCGACGAGCTCTTCGCGCTGGCCCTCAAGCTCGAGGCCGCCGCGCTCCAGGACTCGTACTTCACGGAGCGCAAGCTCTACCCGAACGTCGACTTCTACACCGGCGTCATCTACCGCACCATGGGCTTCCCGAGCAACATGTTCACCGTGCTGTTCGCCATCGGCCGCCTGCCCGGCTGGGTCGCCCACTACCGCGAGCAGCTGCACGACCCGGCCTTCCGGATCGCCCGCCCGCGTCAGCACTACGTCGGCTCCGACGAGCGCCGTTACCCCGGCCAGGGCTAGCTCCCGCCGCAGTGCCCCGACCGCCCGCCCACGTCACCGACGAGGGCGGGCGTTCGAGCGTCCCGGCCCCGTGCGACCAGCGCCCGCCCCAGCCGGTACCAGGTGAAGAACTTCCCTTTCCGTGTATTTTGCGCACTTTCTGTCATCCGTATGCGACGTTGAGGGAAGTGGCAGAGCGTGACCCCGTAACGAGCGGGACCACACGAGGAAGGGGGCCTGGTCATGGTCCGGTACGCGTTGACAGGCAACATACTCGGAGATCTGAGCCGACACTGGTGGGTCCTGGTCGTACGCGGTGTGGTCGCGGTGGTCTTCGGTCTGGTGGCCCTGGTCTGGCCCGGCGCGAGCCTGCTGGCCCTGGCGATCATCTTCGGTGCCTTCGCGCTGGTGGACGGGGTCGCGCTCGCGTTCACCGCCTACCGTGCCGCCCCGGGGACCCGCATGCCGCTGGGCGTCCAGGCCGGACTGAGCATCGTCCTGGGTCTGCTCGCCCTCACCTGGCCCATGGCGGCGGTCCTCGCCATCGTCTTCCTGATCGGTGCCTGGGCGATCGTCACCGGTGTCGCGGAGATCGTCACCGCCGTGCGCCTGCGCGCCCACGTCAGCTCCGAGTGGCTGCTGATCTTCGTCGGCGCCCTCTCGGTGATCTTCGGTCTCCTGGTGTGGTTCTGGCCGCTGGCGGGCGCCGAGGCGATCATGCTGGTCGTCGGTGTCTACGCCATCGTGTTCGGTGTGGTCATGGCGGTCGCGGGCTTCCAGCTGCGCGGCGCGGCGGACGGCGCGGTGCCGACCGGTGAGCAGGACACCGTGGCCGACGCCGGCCTCGACGGGGCCGACGACGGGACGGAGGCCGCCGAGCGGCCCGGCACGGAGACCTCCGGGGACGCCGACCGGCCGGTGAGCGCGTTCGACGAGGGGTACGCGGGCGGTTACACCGACGGTTACCGGGGCGAGGGGCGTGACGCGGAGCCCGACCCCGGGGACGACGGGACGGCCACGCCCCGCACGGGACGCCACCGGGCCCCGAAGGACGGGCCGAACAACCCCGGGACCCCGTAGGAGGGGCAGGAGGGGCTCAGCCGCCGCTGACGAGGAGGGGGGGGGGGGGGGGGGGGGGGGGGGGGGGGGGGGGGGGGGGG